>NZ_CP040887.1:944575-1259433 GCF_006337125.1 Serinicoccus chungangensis | reverse complement strand
CCCGAGCGGGCGACGCTGCTGCGCCGGGTCGCCGACCGGCTCGCCGCCGACCGCGACGAGGTCGCCCGGCTGGAGTCGCTGGACACCGGCAAGCGCTTCGTCGAGTCCCAGATCGACGTCGACGACATCGAGGCCGTCTTCCGGCACTTCGCCGACCTCGCCGCGAGCGAGGCGGGCCGGGTCGTCGACACCGGTATGCCGGACGTCGCCAGCAAGGTGGTCCACGAGCCGGTCGGGGTCTGCAGCCTCATCACCCCGTGGAACTTCCCGCTGCTGCAGACCAGCTGGAAGGTCGCCCCCGCGCTGGCGGCCGGCAACACCTTCGTCCTCAAGCCCAGCGAGCTGACGCCGCACACCTCCGTCTGGCTCATGCACGCGCTGGCCGACGCGGGTCTGCCGGCCGGCGTCGCCAACCTCGTCCTCGGCTCCGGCGCCACCGTCGGCCCGACCTTGACCTCGCACGACGCGGTCGACCTCGTCTCCTTCACCGGCGGCGTCGAGACCGGCCGGACCATCATGGCCGCCGCCGCACCGACCGTGAAGCGGGTCGCCCTCGAGCTCGGCGGCAAGAACCCCAACGTCGTCTTCGCCGACGCCGACCTCCCCGCCGCCATCGACAACGCGCTCACCGCCGTCTTCCTCGACTCCGGGCAGGTCTGCAGCGCCGGCGCCCGGCTCATCGTCGAGGAGTCCGTGCACGACGAGGTCGTCGACACCCTCGTCGAGCGCGCCCGGCGGATCCGCCTCGGCGGCCCCTTCGACGAGGACGCGGAGACCGGGCCGCTCATCAGCGAGGCACACCGCGACAAGGTCGCCCGCTACGTCGCCGAGGCGCTCGAGGACGGCGCCGTGCTGCGCTGCGGGGGCGGTCCGCCGGAGGACGCCGACCTCGCCGACGGCTGGTTCTACTCCCCCACCGTCCTGGACGGCTGCGCGCAGGACATGCGCTGCGTGCACGACGAGTCCTTCGGCCCGGTCCTCACCGTCGAGACCTTCTCCGGCGCGGACCCGGACTCCGCCGAGGACGCCGCGGTGGCCATCGCCAACGACACGATCTACGGCCTCGCGGGGGCGGTGTGGACGCAGAACGCCGGCCGCGCGGAGCGGGTGGCCGGCCGGCTGCGGCACGGCACCATCTGGATCAACGACTACCACCCCTACGTCCCCGGGGCGGAGTGGGGCGGTTTCAAGCAGTCCGGCATCGGGCGCGAGCTGGGGCGGGCGGGGCTGGAGGAGTACCGCGAGACCAAGCACATCTGGCACAACACCCGTCCCGCCCCGGCGGGCTGGTTCGCCGACCACGGCACCAGCACCGACACCAGCACCCCCACGGAGGCCCCCGATGCCTGAACGCTACGACTACGTCATCGTCGGCGGGGGCTCCGCCGGCTCCGCCCTCGGCAACCGGCTCAGCAGCGACCCCTCGACCTCGGTCCTCGTGCTCGAGGCGGGCCGCAACGACTTCCGCTTCGACCCCTTCATCCACATGCCGGCCGCCCTGCCCTTCCCCATCGGCAGCCGCTTCTACGACTGGAAGTACGAGTCCGACCCCGAGCCCGCCATGGGCGGGCGCCGCATCTACCACGCGCGCGGCAAGGTCCTCGGGGGCTCCAGCTCGATCAACGGGATGATCTTCCAGCGCGGCAACCCCATGGACTTCGAGCGCTGGGCCGCCGAGCCCGGGATGCAGGACTGGGACTACGCGCACTGCCTGCCCTACTTCAAGCGGATGGAGACCGTGCTGCTCGAGGACGGGCGCACCGGCGCCGACGCCTGGCGCGGCGGCTCGGGCCCGCTCGTGCTGGAGCGCGGCCCGGCCAGCTCCCCCCTCTTCGGCGCCTTCTTCGAGGCCACCCAGGAGGCCGGCTACCCGCTCACCGACGACGTCAACGGCTACCGCCAGGAGGGCTTCGCCAAGTTCGACCGCAACGTCCACCGCGGGCGCCGGCTGTCGGCGGCACGCGCATACCTGCACCCGGTCGAGCACCGGCGCAACCTCAGCATCGAGACCCTCGCCACCGTCACCGGCCTGCGCATGCAGGGCACCCGGTGCACGGGGGTGGACTACGTGCGCGGCGGGCGGCTGCGCCGCAGCGTCGAGGCCGGTGAGGTCATCCTCTGCGGCGGGGCCTTCGCCTCCCCGCAGCTGCTGCAGCTGGCCGGGATCGGCGACCCCGAGGTGCTGGGCGCCGCCGGGGTGCAGACCCGGGTCGACCTGCCCGGCGTCGGGTCCAACCTGCAGGACCACCTCGAGGTCTACCTCCAGCACTCCTCCACCCAGCCGGTGTCCATCGCGCCCTGGCTCGCGCACCACCACAAGCCCCGGATCGGGGCCGAGTGGCTCTTCGGGCGCCGCGGCGTCGGCGCCAGCAACCACTTCGAGGCCGGCGGGTTCATCCGCTCCAACGAGCAGGTGGAGTGGCCCAACCTCATGTTCCACTTCCTGCCGATCGCCATCCGCTACGACGGCAGCAAGCCGGCCGAGACCGAGCACGGCATCCACGGCTACCAGGTGCACATCGGCCCGATGTACGCCGACACCCGCGGCCACGTGCACATCCGCTCGGCCGACCCCGCGCAGCGCCCCTCGATCCTCTTCAACTACCTCTCCACGGACACCGACCGGCGCGAGTGGGTCGAGGTGGTCCGGGCCGCGCGCGACATCCTCGGCCAGCCCGCCTTCGCGCCGTTCAGCGGCGGCGAGATCTCCCCCGGACCCGAGGTCGAGACCGACGAGCAGATCCTGGAGTGGGTCCGCGGGGACGCCGAGACCGCGCTGCACCCCTCGTGCACGGCCAAGATGGGCGGCGCCGAGGACGGCCAGGCGGTCGTCGACCCCTCCACCATGCGGGTCCACGGCACCGAGGGCCTGTCCGTCGTCGACGCCTCGGTCTTCCCCTTCGTCACCAACGGCAACATCTACGCCCCCGTGATGATGGTCGCCGAGAAGGCCGCCGACCTCATCGCCGGCAACACCCCGCTGCCCGCCTCCGACGTGCCGTGGTACCGCCACGGCACGGGGCAGCCCCTGTACCCGCCGGGCGACCCGCGCAACGACGCGTGGGACGCGATGCAGGACCCGCCATCGGCCGAGCGGCTCCGACGGGAAGCCGGGTCCACCAGCGAGAGGAACCCGTGATGACCGCCAAGACCGAGCAGGCCGCGCCCGCCCCCTCCCCCGCCGAGAAGCCGTCCGGATCACCCCCCGTCCGCCTGCCCGTCTTCGTCGCCTCCCTGGTGGGCGTCGTCGTCTTCGCGACCTGGGCCATCCTCATGCCCGACCGCGCCTACGAGACGATCTTCTCCTGGACGGAGTGGGTCGGCGGCACCTTCGGCTGGTTCTACATCGCGCTCGGCACGGCGATCCTCGTCTTCGTGCTCTTCCTCGGGTTCTCCCGCTACGGCACGCTGCGCCTCGGCCCGGCACACTCCCGCCCGGAGTTCTCGACCTTCGCCTGGGCCTCGATGCTCTTCGCCGCCGGCATCGGCACCGACGTCATGTTCTTCTCCGTCGTGGAGCCGGTGACGCAGTACATCTCTCCCCCGCTCATCGAGGGCGAGACGGTGCAGGCGGCCCGGGAGGCCACGGTGTGGACGCTGTTCCACTACGGCATCACCGGGTGGGGCATGTACGCGCTCATGGGGATGGCGCTGGCCTTCTTCGCCTACCGGCTCAACCTGCCGCTCGCCGTCCGCTCGGCCCTCGCGCCCGTCTTCGGCCGGCGCATCGACGGCCCGCTCGGGCACGCCGTCGACACCGCGGCGGTGCTCGGCACCATCTTCGGGGTGGCCACCAGCCTCGGGATCGGGGTCGTCTTCCTCAACTTCGGCCTCGGCGAGCTGTTCGGCATCCAACAGGGCCTGGCCGCCCAGATCGGCCTCATCGTCCTCGCCATCACGATGGCCGCGATCTCGGCCACGACCGGCGTCGACAAGGGCATCCGCTTCCTCTCCCAGCTCAACGTCCTTCTCGCCCTCGGCCTCGCGGCGTGGGTCCTCGTCACCGGCCGCACCCAGCTGCTCATCGAGGGCGTGGTGATGAACGTCGGTGACTTCGTCGCCCGCTTCCCCTCCATGACGATGGACACCATGGCCTACGACGGGGCCAACGAGTGGATGAACCTCTGGACCCTCTTCTTCTGGGCCTGGTGGGTGGCCTGGGCCTCCTTCGTCGGCATGTTCCTGGCCCGCATCTCCCGAGGCCGCACGATCCGGCAGTTCGTCGCCGGCACCATGGTCATCCCGTTCGCCTACATCGTCATGTGGGTCTCCATCTTCGGCAACGCGGCGCTGGCCCGGGTGCGCGGCGGGGACGCCGACTTCGCCGCCGCGGCGCAGGAGTACGACGGCCGGGGCTTCTTCATGCTGCTGCAGGACTACCCGGCCGCCGGACTGCTCGTGCTCCTGGCCACCGCCGTGGGTCTGCTGTTCTACGTCACCTCCGCCGACTCCGGGGCCCTGGTCATGGGCAACCTGTGCTCCCAGCTGCGGGAGGTGCAGGAGGACTGCGCGCCCTGGCTGCGGATCGTCTGGGCGGCGGCCACCGGCATGCTGACCATCGCGGTGCTCGCCGTCGGCGGCATCTACGCGCTGCAGTACGCCACCGTCATCATGGGCCTGCCCTTCGCCGTGGTGCTCGTGCTGGTCATGTGGGGCCTCTTCACGGCCCTGCGCACCGAGCTGCGCCGCGTCGACGCCGGCAACGGCACCCACGCCGTGCTGTACGCCGTCGGCGACGGCAAGGCGGACCGGGAGACGTGGAAGGCGCGGGTGGCCCGCGCGACGAACTTCGTCGACACCGAGGACGCCGAGGCCTACCTCGAGAGCGTCGTGGACCCGGCGCTCACGGAGGTCGCGGGGGAGCTGCGCAGCCGCGGGGTGGAGGCGGAGACGAGCAGCGGCACCGCCCCGCCCGACGACCAGGACAACGAGGGCGGCCGGTTCGTCGAGCTGCGGACCGGGGAGGACGAGCACCCCTTCCTCTACCGGGTCAAGATCTCCCAGCACCCCGTCCCGACCTACGGCGGGCGGATGATCGGCAACCGCGACCGGTATGCCCGGCTCGAGGTGCACCTCGCCGACGGCGGCCAGGACTACGACGTCATGGGCTTCACCCGCTCGCAGGTCATCCACGACTGTCTCGACGCCTACGAGGCGCACCTGGACTTCCTGCGCACCGTGTGAGGCGTCGAGGCGGTGCCGGTCTAGGCTGGCCGGCGTGCCGCGGACGACCCTGAAGATCCCCTGGAGCCGGCTCGAGACCTCACTCGGCGAGCAGCTCGGAGACGGCGCGGTCAGCCGGCGGCCGCTGGACCTGCACGCGCTGGCGCACGACGCGTCGCACTACCTGCTGACCCCCGAGCTGCTGGTCCGCCCCACCTCGGCCGCGCAGGTGGCCGCCGTGATGGCGGCCTGCGACCGGGCCGGCGCGCCGATCACCTTCCGCTCCGGCGGCACCAGCCTGTCCGGTCAGGCCGTCACCGACGCGGTGCTGGTCGACACCCGGCGGCACTTCACCGGCGTCGAGGTCCTCGACGGCGGTGCCCGCGTGCGGGTCGAGCCCGGCGTGACCGTCCGGGCGGTGAACGCCCGGCTCGCGCCCTACCACCGCAAGCTCGGCCCGGACCCGGCCAGCGAGGGCGCCTGCACCCTGGGTGGCGTCATCGCCAACAACTCCAGCGGGATGCACTGCGGCACCGAGCTCAACACCTACGCCACCCTGGAGTCGCTGACCGTCGTGCTGCCCTCGGGCACGGTCATCGACTCGGCCGCCCCGGACGCCGAGGCCGAGCTGGCGGCCCGCGAGCCCGAGCTGGTCGACGGGCTCCTCGCGCTGCGGCGCCGGGTGCTGGCCGACCCGGACTCCGTGGCGACGATCCGCCGGCTGTTCGCGATGAAGAACACCATGGGCTACGGCATCAACGCCCTCCTCGACTTCGACAGCCCGCTGGACATGCTCGTGCACCTCCTGGTGGGCAGCGAGGGCACCCTTGGCTTCGTCGCCTCGGCCGTGCTGGCGACCGTGCCCGTCCACCCCGAGGTGGCGACGGGGCTCCTGGTCTTCGACACCATCGGCGCGGCGACCGGCTCGGTCCCCGAGCTCGCCGGGACCGGTGTCGCCACGGCCGAGCTGCTCGACGCCGCGTCCCTGCGGGTGGCGCAGCAGGACTCCCGGTGCCCGCCCCGGATCGCCGAGCTCGCCGTGGACGAGCACGCCGCGCTGCTCGTCGAGTGGCAGGGCGGTGACCGGGCCGGGCTCGAGGCCGCGCTGGAGGCGGCCCGCCCGACCCTGGACCGGCTGCCGCTGACGACGTCGGCCCGACTCACCCGGGACACCCGCGAGCGGGCCGCGCTCTGGACGGTCCGCAAGGGCCTGTTCTCCGCGGTCGCCGGCGCCCGGCCCGCCGGCACCAACGCCCTGCTCGAGGATGTCGTGGTCGGCGTCGACGTGCTCGGGGAGACCTGTGTCGCGCTGACCGATCTCTTCGCCGCGCACCGCTACGAGGGGTCGGTGATCTTCGGTCACGCCCGCGACGGCAACGTCCACTTCCTGCTCAACGAGCGCTTCGACGACGCGGACTCGATGCGCCGCTACGCCGCCTTCACCGAGGACATGGTCGACCTGGTCCTGGGCAGGGGCGGCTCGCTCAAGGCCGAGCACGGGACCGGCCGCATCATGGCGCCCTTCGTGCGCCGCCAGTACGGCGACGAGCTCTACGCCGTCATGTGGCAGCTCAAGCGGCTGATCGACCCCCGGGGCCTGCTCAACCCGGCGGCCGTCCTCTCCGACGAGCCCACGTCGTACCTGCAGGACCTCAAGCCCTCCCCGCCGGTCGAGGAGGAGGTCGACCGCTGCGTCGAGTGCGGCTACTGCGAGCCGGTGTGCCCCTCCAAGGACCTCACGCTCACCCCGCGCCAGCGGATCGTGGTGCGTCGCGACATCCAGAGCGCCCGCGCGGCCGGCGACCACGGGCTGGCGGACGCGCTGGAGCGCGACTACGACTACGACGGCACCCAGACGTGCGCCGTCGACGGGATGTGCCAGAGCGCCTGCCCGGTGCGCATCGACACCGGCGACCTCACCCGGCGGCTGCGCCGGGAGTCCGCCGGTCGGCTGGCCGACGCGGCCTGGGCGGGGGCCGCCCGGACCTGGGGCACCGTCAGCCCGCTCGGCGGGCTCGCGCTGACGACCGCGAGGCTGCTGCCCTCCGGGGTCCCGGCGGCGGCCACCCGCGTCGTGCGCGCGGTCGCGGGCGCCGACGCCGTGCCGCTCTACGACGCCCGCCTGCCCGGCGGTGGCAGCCGGCGGCGGGAGCTGGCCCCCGACTCCCCCGCGGCGGTGCTCTTCAGCACCTGCATCGGCGAGATGTTCGGCACCGAGCCCGGGGGGCACACCGGCGAGCTCGGCAGCGGTGCGACCGGCGCGCTCGTCGAGCTGTGCGTGCGCGCGGACGTCCCGCTGCGCACCCCCGCCGGCATCGGCGGCCTGTGCTGCGGCACGCCGTGGAAGTCCAAGGGGATGAGCAGCGGGTATGCCGTCATGGCCGAGCGGGTGGTCCACGCCCTGCGGGAGGCGACCGAGGAGGGGCGGCTCCCGGTGGTGGTGGAGGCGTCCTCCTGCGTGGAGGGGCTGGTGGTCATGCTGGCCGAGCGCGCCCCCGACCTGCGGGTGGTGGACGCGGTGGACTTCGTCCGCGACACGGTGCTCCCCCGGCTCGACGTCCGCCGCACCGACCGCACGGTGGTGGTGCACCCCACGTGCTCCTCGGAGCGCTCCGGCAGCACCGAGGCCCTGGTGCACCTCGCGCAGGCGGTCGCGACCGAGGTCGTGGTCCCGGTGTCGTGGGGGTGCTGCGCCTTCGCCGGGGACCGCGGCCTGCTGCACCCCGAGCTCACCGCGTCGGCCACCGCCGCGGAGGCCGCCGAGGTCGCGGGTATCGTCGCGCGGGTGACCCCGCACCCCGACCCGAGCCCCGCCGCCGAGCCCGGCTTCGTCTCCTCGAACCGCACCTGCGAGATCGGGATGACCCGGGCCACCGGCCACCCGTACCGGCACGTGCTCGAGCTGCTCGCCGAGGCGAGCCGGGCATGAGCGGCCGGCTGCTGGTCGTCGGCTCCTCGGGCGGTCGTGATGACCGGCAGCGCTTCCACGTGCGTCCGTAAAGGTTTGCCCAAGTCTGCCGCCACCACCAGGGTTTCCCCTACGTCACCCACCTAAGGTCGGAGGATCCCCGAGACCACTGGAGGTTGGCTGTCATGGGCGACACCACGAACCGGAGCAGACGTCTGCTGCGCACGGCGGCGACGGCGGTCCTCGCGACGACCCTGAGCGTCGCGTACCTCCCGGGAGCGGTCCAGGCCGACCCGGACGACATCGAGACCAGCGACAACATGACGCTGCTGAGCAACACCCCGAAGCAGGCGCCGCTGGAGGGCTTCAACTCCGACATCGCCTTCTGGGGCGACTACGCCTTCCAGGGCAACTACGACGGGTTCCGGATCTGGGACATCTCCAAGCCCAAGGACCCCGAGCTCGTCACGCAGGTGCTGTGCCCCGGCGGCCAGGGCGACGTGTCCGTCTCCGAGGACGGCTCGCTGCTCTTCATGTCGGTCGACTCCCCTCGCTCCGACGACACCTGCTCCAGCACGTCCGGCAGCATCCTCAGCCCGGACTCCTGGGAGGGCATGCGGATCTTCGACATCTCCGACCTGGAGAGCCCGGACTACGTCAAGGCCGTGCGCACCGACTGCGGCTCGCACACGCACACCCTGATCCCGGGTGAGGACGAGGGCACGAACTACCTCTACGTCTCCTCCTACGGTCCCAACTCGCGCTTCCCGAACTGCCAGCCCCCGCACGACGGCATCTCGGTCGTCGAGGTGCCCACGGACGACCCGGCCTCGGCCGCGGTGGTCTCCGAGCCGGTGCTCTTCCCGGACGGCGGCAACCCCCGCACGAGCGGCTGCCACGACATCACGGCCTACCCCGAGCGGGACCTGGCCGCCGGCGCCTGCATGGGCGACGGCATCCTCATGGACATCTCGGACCCGGTCGACCCGCAGGTCGTCGAGCGGGTGCAGGACTCCAACTTCGCGTTCTGGCACTCGGCCACCTTCAACGACGACGGCTCCAAGGTGGTCTTCACCGACGAGCTGGGCGGCGGTGGCGCGGCCACCTGCAACGAGGCGGTCGGGCCCAACCGCGGCGCCAACGCGATCTTCGACATCGCCTACGGCGACACCGCGTCGCTGGACTTCCGCAGCTACTACAAGATCCCCCGCTACCAGGAGGACACGGAGAACTGCGTCGCGCACAACGGCTCGATCATCCCGGTCGTCAAGGGTGACGTCATGGTGCAGGCGTGGTACCAGGGCGGCGTCTCGGTGTTCGACTTCACCGACTCCGACAACCCCGAGGAGATCGCCTATTTCGACCGCGGTCCGATCGACGACGACAACCTCGTCCTCGGTGGCTCCTGGTCGGCGTACTACTACAACGGCCACATCTACTCCAGCGACATCACGCAGGGGCTGGACGTGCTCAAGGTGCGCGGCACCAAGGGTGACAACCGGGTGAAGATGGACTTCCTCAACGCCCAGACGCAGTACGCGTCGACCCCGGGACGATCCGGCTCCCGCCCGGCGGACGCCCCTGGTCTCGACGGCAAGGACGTCACCTCCGCGGTCGTCCCCGCCGCCCCGGGCGCGAGCGCCCAGGTCGTCCCGGCGCCGCAGGCCGAGCGCATGGTCGCGCAGAGCCGCCAGGACATGGCCGACCACTCCGACCATGACGCGATGTTCATGTCGATGATGGTGCCGCACCACTACCAGGCGATCCTCATGGCGCAGCTCGCCGAGGACCGGATGGCCGACCCGCAGCTCGCGGCGCTGGCCGACCGGATGCTCCTGGAGCAGCAGCTCGAGATCGACGTCATGCAGGGCTGGCAGGGTGCGGGCGGCCACCCGGTCACCGACGAGGTGGCGGCCTACGAGCGCATGCTCGCCGACCCCGCCATGCGTGAGCAGATGGGTATGGCTTCGCCCGAGCAGATGCAGCAGCTCGCCGAGGCGGAGGGCGCCGCCTTCGACGCCCTCTTCGTCGAGCTGATGGTCCCCCACCACGAGGGCGCCATCGACATGGCCGTGGAGGAGATCATCCACGGCTCGGACGTCACCGTGCAGCAGCTGGCGACCGACATGATGGTCACCCAGGGCGTGCAGATCGACCAGATGCAGCGCCTGGTCGGCTGACGGCACGACGAAGGGCCCGCCACCTCACGGTGTCGGGCCCTTCGTGCTCCCCGCCGGCCCGGCCGCCTCAGCTGTTCACCCGGATGATCTCCTCCTGGTAGGGCGCGACGACGTCGCGGGACACCCGGCAGTCGAGGACGAGGAACGGGCGCTCGTCGGCCGGCTGCTGCGCCCAGCGGGCGAGCTGGTCGAGATCCTCCAGGCGGCGCACGACCACGCCCCGGGCGCCCACGCCGGCGGCCAGCGCGGCGAAGTCGACCTCCGGGATGAGCATCGGCTCGAGCGCCAGCCCCTGCAGCCCGTACAGGTTGACCTCGGCGCCGTAGGCCCCGTCGTTCCAGACCACCGCCATGCCCGACCCGCGGGCGACGCGCACGGCCGACTCCAGGTCGGCCAGGGCCATGAGCCCGCCGCCGTCCCCGGTGGTGAGCACGACCGTGGCCTCCGGGCGGGCCAGCGCGGCGCCGAGCACCGAGGGCCAGCCCAGCCCGATCGACTGGAAGGCGGTCCCCACCATGATCATCCGGTCCGGCGAGGCCACCGGCCAGTACATGTTCGCCCAGCCGATGAAGTGCCCGCCGTCGGAGACGACGACCCGGTCCTGCGGCAGCAGCTCGCCGATCCGGACCGCCACCGACCGCGGGTCCAGCCGGCCGTCGGCCGCGAGCGCCTCCCCCGGGTGGTAGGCCCGCAGGTCGGCGACGGGGACCGACTCGCGCCAGGCGCCGGGCTCGTGGCCGAGCTCGGAGAGCTGCTCGGTGACCGCCCTGGCCACGATGGCCGCGTCACCCTGGACGTAGCCCCCGACGTGGGGGTGGGTGGCGGCTGGTGCGACGTCGACCTGGAAGACCCGGGTGCCGGGCGCCAGCAGCGCCCCGAAGCGCATCGTGAACTGGTTGAGCGAGGCGCCGAAGACGGCCGCCACGTCCGCCTCGCGCACGAGGTCCATCGCGCCCTCGGCACCCCAGCCGCCCGCCACGCCCAGGTCGTACTCCGACCGGGGGAAGATGTTGCGCCCCAGCGAGGTGGTGGTGGTGACCGCACCGGTGGCGTCGGCGAGCCGGCCCAACGCCTCCCCCGCACCGGCGAGCCACGCCCCGCGCCCGGCGAGCAGCAGCGGCCGCTGCGCCCCGGCCAGGGCGGTGGCGATCTCCGCGATGGACCCGGCCGTGAAGTCGCCGACGGGCTGCCGGGGCGCCGGGGTCAGCGGGGCCGGCACCTCCGGCACCGGCCCGGCCTCGAGACGGGCGACGTCGTAGGGCACCGCCAGGACGGTGGGCACCCGGTAGGTCAGGGCGTGCTCGATGGCGATGACGGTCGTGGCCGCGGCGTCGGTCCGCCCCGCCGTGTAGGTGCGGGCACCCACGGCCGAGGCCAGCGCGATCTGGTCGACGTCCCAGGGACGGGGCCCGGAGGTCGGCCCGTCACCGACGACGAGGACGAGCGGCACCTTCGCCTGCACCGCCTCGGCCAGTGCGGTGAGGGTGTTGGTGAAGCCGGCGCCGTAGGTCGACGTCGCCGCGGCGATCCGCCCGCAGGCACGGTGGTGGGCGTCCGCCGCGACCACTCCCCCGGCCTCGTGGCGGACCGCGGTGAACTGCACGTCGCTCGAGCGCTCGAGGGCGTCGAGGACGTGGGCGTTGCCGTTGCCCATCACCCCGAAGACGTGGTCGACGTGGCGGGCGAGGGTGTGGGCGACGTGGGCGGAGACGGTGGGCATACGAGCTTCCTCTGCAGGAGACATGACGGGATCGAGGCCGTATGTGTCTCGCGCGCCGAGCGCGGCTCCGTGCTCCTTTTTCGAGCACCGGCGCGGGGGCGCCGGACCCCTCGACTATAGGTGCTGGCGAGGGGTGGGCCGTCAGGACCGGTCGGTGCCCTCGCCGCCGGCGGGGACGAAGCGCGCGGCCAGCGCCTCCGACCCGCGGGCGAGCAGCGCCACGTCGGCACCCACGAGGACGAAGGAGGCGCCGTGCCCGAGGTAGTCGTCGGCGACGGCCGGGTCGAAGGCGTTGACGCCGACGGGGGTGCCGGCCGCCCGGGCCGCCTCGAAGGTCGACCGCACGGCCGCGCGGACGTCCGGGTGCGTCTGCTGGCCCAGCAGCCCCATGGACGCCGCCAGGTCGCTCGGCCCCACGAAGACCCCGTCGACCCCGTCGACGGCCGCGATCTCGCCCGCCGCCGCGACCGCGGCGTCGGACTCCACCTGGACGAGCAGCGACACGTGCTCGTCGGCGTCGACGAGATAGCCCTCCACGCGGTTCCACCGCGCCGAGCGCCCCAGGGCGGAGCCGACCCCGCGCCGTCCGCGCGGCGGGTAGCGCACGGCCGCCACCGCCGCGGCGGCCTCCTGCGCGCTCTCGACCATGGGGACGAGGATGGTCTGCGCCCCCAGGTCGAGCACCTGCTTGATGAGCACCGGGTCGGCGGAGGGGACGCGGACGACGGGGACGACCGGGTATGCCGCGACCGCCTGCAGCTGCGCGAGGACCGACTCCAGCCCGTTGGGAGCGTGCTCCATGTCGACGAGCAGCCAGTCCAGGCCCGAGCCGGCGGCGATCTCGGCCACGAGAGGCGAGCCCGAGCACACCCACATCCCCACCAGGGGCCGGTCGCTGCGGGCCAGCGCGTCGCGGAGGGTGGGGGTCAGACGAAGTGGCACGTGATGGTCCCCATCTCGGCGTAGTCGCAGTGGATGGTGTCGCCCTTGGAGACCCACAGCGGTCGGGTGAAGGACCCGGCGAGGATGATCTCGCCGGCCTCGAGGCGGTCCCCGTGCTGGTGGACCTTGTTGGCCAGCCAGGCCACCCCCGTCGCCGGGTGACCGAGGACCCCGGCGGCGACGCCGGTCTCCTCGACCTCGCCGTTGCGGGACAGCACCCCGGGGACCCAGCGCAGGTCGACCTCGTCCGGCCGGCGCCGGACGTCGCCGAGCACCATCGCCCCGTAGGCCGCGTTGTCGCTGATCGTGTCGACGATCGTGCGCCCCTCGAGCTCGATGTGGGAGTTGAGGACCTCGAGCGCGGGGACGGCGTGCTCGATCGCCGCCAGCGCGTCCTCCAGGGTGCAGTCCGGCCCGGACAACGGCCGGGCGAGGACGAACGCGAGCTCGACCTCGACCCGCACGTTGGAGAAGTCGTCGACCCGGATCTCGGCACCGGAGGGATGGACGGTGTCGTCGAACATCACGCCGTAGTCCGGCTCGCTGATCCCCGTCGCCTGCTGCATCGCCTTGGAGGTCAGGCCGATCTTGCGACCCACCAGCCGGCGTCCGGCGGCGAGGTTCGTGTCCCGCCAGACACCCTGGATGGCGTAGGAGTCCTCGACCGTGGCCTCGGGGTGGCGGGCCGTGATCCGGGGGATGACCGAGTGCGTCCGGTCGGCCTCGGCCAGCTCCTGCGCGATCTCGTGGATCTGCTCCGTCGTCAGCACGGGTGCTCCTCCCGCGTCACAGCTGGTGCCCCAGCTTGTACTCGCCCTTCTTCCAGTCCGGCATCTCGTCCTCGCCCTGGCGCGTGTAGGAGAAGCCGTCGGCGCCGATGGTGACTCCCATCTCGGAGTCGTCGGTGCGCTGCACCACCGGCTGCGGGTTGCCGTCGAGGTCGAGCACGAGCGAGGCCTCGGTGTACCAGGACGGCACCACCGGGTTGCCCCACCAGTCCCGCCGCTGGTTGTCGTGGACGTCCCAGGTGATGACCGGGTTGTCCGGGTCGCCGGTGTAGTAGTCCTGCGTGTAGATCTCCACGCGGTGCCCGTCCGGGTCGCGCAGGTAGAGGTAGAAGGCGTTGGACACGCCGTGCCGACCGGGGCCGCGCTCGATGGCGTCCGAGCGCCGCAGCGCCCCGAGCTTGTCGCAGATGGCGAGGATGTTGTGCTTCTCGTGGGTGGAGAACGCGACGTGGTGCATCCGCGGGCCGTCGCCGCCGGTCATGGCGGTGTCGTGGACGGTCGGCTTGCGCCGCATCCACGCGGCATACACCGTCCCCGCGTCGTCCTGGATGTCCTCGGTCACGCGGAAGCCGAGGTCCTGCATGAACTTCGTGGCGCGCGGGACGTCGGGCGTCACCTGGTTGAAGTGGTCCAGCCGCACCAGGGCGCCGGGGGTGTGCAGGTCGTAGCGCCACGCCAGCCGCTCCACGTGCTCGACCTCGTGGAAGAACTCGTAGGGGAAGCCGAGCGGGTCGGTGACCCGCACCGAGTCTCCGACGCCCCGGGTGAAGCCCTCGGCCCGGCGCTCCACCCGGCACCCCAGCTCGGTGTAGAACGCCACCGCGCGGTCCAGGTCCTCCGGCGTGCGGACGCGGTAGGAGAAGACTGCGACCGCGGCGACCGGGCCCTGCCGCAGGACCAGGTTGTGGTGGATGAACTCCTCGATGGAGCGCAGGTAGACGGTGGAGTCGTCCTCCTCGGTGACCGTCAGCCCCAGGACGTCGACGTAGAAGTCGCGCGAGGCGGCGAGGTCGGTGACGACGATCTCCATGTAGGCGCAGCGCAGGATGTCGGGAGCGGGCACCGAGGGCGTCGGGACGGGGTCGTCGGTGCGGATGGGCGCCTCCTGGGAGACGTAGTAGCCCGAGGAGGTCAGGGTCTTGCCGGCGTGCTTGTCGCTCATGTCGCGTCCTTGCGAGGTCGGGGTGGTCGGATGGCTCATCAGGGGCGGCCGGTCAGCGGCCCGCCGGGCCCTGCTTGCCGAAGGTGGGATGGTGGACGGCGCCGAGGGTGATGTGGACGGCCTGCTGGTCGGTGTAGAAGTCGATGGACCGGTAGCCGCCCTCGTGGCCCAGCCCGGAGGCCTTGACGCCGCCGAAGGGGGTGCGCAGGTCGCGGACGTTGTTGGAGTTGAGCCACACCATGCCCGCCTCCACGCTCTGCGCGAAGGTGTGCGCGCGCCGCAGGTCGTTGGTCCAGATGTAGGCCGCCAGGCCGTACCTCACCCCGTTGGCCAGCTCGAGGGCCTCCTCCTCGGTGTCGAACGGCGTGATGGCCACCACCGGCCCGAAGATCTCCTCCTGGAAGATGCGGGCGTCGCGGGGGACGTCGGCGAAGACCGTCGGGGCGACGAAGTTGCCGGTCTCGAAGCCCTCGGGCCGGCCGCCGCCGGCGACCAGGCGCCCCTCGGTCCTGCCCAGCTCGATGTAGCCCATGACCTTGTCGAAGTGCTCGGGGTGCACGAGGGCCCCGACCTCGGTGCGCTCGTCGTGCGGGTGGCCCACGACGACCCGCTCGGCCTGGGCGGCATACCGCTCGACGAACTCGTCGTAGACCTCGCGCTGCACGAGGATGCGGCTGCCCGCCGTGCACCGCTCCCCGTTGAGGGAGAAGACCCCGAAGATGGTCGCGTCGATCGCGGCGTCGAGGTCGGCGTCGGCGAAGACGACCGCCGGCGACTTGCCGCCCAGCTCCATGGACAGCCCCTTGAGGTAGGGGGCGGCGTTGGCGAAGATGGTCTGCCCGGTCCTGCTCTCCCCGGTGAACGAGATCAGCGGGACGTCGGGATGCTTGACCAGCGCGTCACCGGCATCCTCACCGAGCCCGTTGACCAGGTTGAACACCCCCTGCGGCACCCCGGCCTCCTCGAAGATCTCGGCCCACAGCGACGCGGACAGCGGGGTGAACTCGGCCGGCTTGAGCACCACCGTGTTGCCCGTGGCCAGCGCGGGGCCGAGCTTCCAGGACTCCAGCATGAAGGGCGTGTTCCAGGGGGTGATGAGCCCGGCGACGCCGATCGGCTTGCGGTTGACGTAGTTGACCTGACGTCCGGGCACCTTGTAGGTGTCGTCCGCCTGCGCCACGACGAGGTCGGCGAAGAAGCGGAAGTTCTCGGCGGCCCGGCGCGCCTGGCCGAGCGCCTGCGTGATCGGCAGGCCGGAGTCGAAGGACTCCAGCTCGGCCAGCCGGGCGTCCCGCGACTCCACGATGTCGGCGATCCGGTGCAGGACCCGGCTGCGCTCGCGGGGCAGCATGCCGGGCCAGGGTCCCTCGGTGAAGGCCCTCCGGGCGGCCGCGACCGCGCGGTCGACATCGGCCGCCGAGCCGGCCGCGGCCCGCAGGTAGGTCTCGTTGGACACCGGGTCCAGGACCTCGAAGGTCGCCCCGTCGAGGGAGTCGACGAGCTCGCCGTCGATGTAGTGCTGGATGCGGTCGGGAAGGTCGGCGGGGACGTGCCCTGCGACGGCAGGGCCGGTGGGGTCGGTCATCGTGCTCCTCCTGAGGTGTCCGGAATCTGCGTCATCCACGGCTCAGCCCTGCTCGCCGAGCCACGTGTCGTACCTCGCCCGCCACCCGGCGTCCATGGGGAAGAGCCCGTCGACGGGGTGGCCCTCGGCCACCCGCTCGGCGATCCAGGCGTCCTCGGACTCCTTGGCCAGGGCGGCGTCGGCGACCTCCTCGGCCAGGCCCGGTGGGATGACGACGACCCCGTCGGCGTCGCCGACGAGGATGTCGCCGGGCTGCACGGTGGTCCCGCCGCAGGCGATGGTGAGGTCGTGGTCCCACGGCACGTGCCGGCGCCCCAGGACGGCGGGGTGGGCACCGGCGCTGTAGACGGGGATGCCGACCGCGGCGACCGCGTCGTGGTCACGCACCCCGCCGTCGGTGACGATGCCGGCGGCGCCGTTGGCGTGGGCCCGGATCGCGAGGATGTCGCCGAGCGTCCCGGACCCGGCCTCCCCGCGGGCCTCGATGACGATCACCTCTCCCTCACCGACGGCGTCGAAGACACGCTTCTGGGCGTTGTAGCCCCCGCCGTGGCTGCGGAAGAGGTCCTCCCGGTTGGGCACGAAGCGCAGGGTCCGGGCGACGCCGACCAGCTTGGCCCCGGGGTGCAGGGGGCGCACGCCGTCGATCGTCACGTTGTCGAGGCCGCGCTGGCGCAGCTGCTGCGAGAGCCCGGCGACCGGCACCTGCTCGAGCTTCGCCCGCAGGTCGGCCGGCAGTCCGGGGCGCCCGGACCGGCGGTCGGTCTCCCCGGCGTCGGTGCCCTCGGTCGGCAGACCGGCCGCCTCCCGTGACCCCCACGCCTCCGCGCGCTGCGTGTCGTCCACCGAGGGCAGGGAGCCGAGGTCCGGGTCGAAGTCCCCCTCCCCCTGGACGACGGTGGTGACGAGGCGCCCGCTGGTGGGGGTGCCGTCGGCGGTGGGGGCGTCCACCTCGACCTCGACCACGTCGCCCGGGACGACGACCGAGGAGCCGGCCGGGGTCCCCGTGAGGATGACGTCACCGGTCTCCAGCGTGAGGTGCTGCGCGAGGTCGGCGACGATCTGCGGCAGGGAGAACAGGAGCCCGGCGGTGGTGTCGTCCTGGACGAGGTCGCCGTTCACCCAGGTCCGCACCCGCAGGCCGGCCGGGTCGACGGTGCGCGCGTCCACGAGCGCCGGACCGACCGGGGTGTAGCCGTCCCGGCCCTTGGAGCGGGTGTTGGACCCCTTGTCGGCGGCCCGCAGGTCGTAGAGCCCGAGGTCGTTCGCGGCCGTCACCCAGCCGACGTGCGACCACGCGTCCTGCTCGGAGACCTGGCGGGCCGGCCGGCCGATGACCAGCGCCACCTCGCCCTCGAAGGCGAGCAGCTCGGTCCCCGGCGGTCGCTCCACCGTGCTCGAGGAGGCGGCCACCGAGCTGGACGGCTTGAGGAAGTAGGACGGAGCCTCGGGGCGCCGTCCACGCTGGTCGGCCCGCGAGCCGTAGCTGAGGTGCACGGCGATGATCTTCCCGGGCCGGCACGGCAGCGCGGCGAACCGCGGGTCCTGGTCGTCTCGTGGGGCGAGGTCCTGGGAGCCGTCCGCACCGGGGCCGGCCGACGTCGGAGCTCCTTCGCTCATCATCATGGCTAGACCGTAGCCCGAGTCCGCGGCCGGGCCGAAGGGGACCACGGTCGGCACGCTCCCCGGTGTCCGCGCCCGCCCTGACGGACCGTGCGATGCTGACCCGGTCCGCGCAGCGCAGCCCGCCGTCCCCGGTCGACGAAGGAGTCACCAGCATGCAGTTCCACCACCACGGCTACGTGTCCGGCGACCCGCGCGTCCAGGAGGCCGCCGGCACCGGGGTGGACCGACCCACCGAGCTCCCGGACACCACCGACGTGCTGCTCGTCGGCTCCGGCCCGGCCGGCATGCTCCTCGCCGCCCAGCTCTCGCAGTTCCCCCAGGTGTCCACCCGCATCATCGAGCGCCGCGACGGACGGCTGCCGCTGGGCCAGGCGGACGGCATCCAGCCGCGCAGCGTCGAGACCTTCCAGGCCTTCGGGTTCGCCGAGCGGATCGTCGCCGAGGCCTACAACATCGCCTACATGAACTTCTGGGGTCCCGACCCGGAGCACCCGGAGAAC
Organism: Serinicoccus chungangensis; assembly: GCF_006337125.1. Classification (GTDB taxonomy): domain Bacteria; phylum Actinomycetota; class Actinomycetes; order Actinomycetales; family Dermatophilaceae; genus Ornithinicoccus; species Ornithinicoccus chungangensis. Next base: position 1,240,859 of record NZ_CP040887.1, on the reverse strand, counting down.
ATCGTCCGCACCGCCCGGACCGAGGACTACGGGCTGAAGATCAGCGAGTTCCCCCACCTCATCGTCAACCAGGCGCGGGTGCTCGACTACTTCGCCGAGGCCGCACGCCACGGACCCGGCCGGATCGTCCCGGACTACGGCGTCGCGTTCCTCGGGCTCACGGTGCACGAGGAGGGCGACCACCCCGTCGAGGTCAGGGTCCGGCACGTCGCCGGTGACCGGGAGGGCGAGGAGCGCACGATCCGCGCGAGGTATGTCGTAGGCTGCGACGGCGCACGCAGCGGGGTGCGCGAGGCCATCGGGCGGCGGCACACCGGGCAGTCCGCGGCCCACGCGTGGGGCGTGATGGACGTGCTGGTCAACACCGACTTCCCCGACTGGCGCACCAAGTGCGCCATCAACGCCGAGGCCGGCAACATCCTGCACATCCCCCGGGAGGGCGGCTACCTCAGCCGGATGTACATCGACCTGGGCGAGTCGCCCGAGGACCCCGACCACGCCATCCGCCGCACGCCGATCGAGGACATCATCCGGCGGGCCAACGAGATCCTGCACCCCTACTCCATCGACGTGAAGGAGGTCGCCTGGCACAGCGTCTACGAGGTCGGCCACCGGGTGACCGACAAGTTCGACGACGTGCCGGAGGGCTCGGACCGGGCGCCACGGGTGTTCCTCACCGGCGACGCCTGCCACACGCACAGCGCCAAGGCCGGCCAGGGCATGAACGTCTCGATGCAGGACGGCTTCAACCTCGGCTGGAAGCTGGGTCACGTGCTCACCGGGCTCAGCCCGGACTCGCTGCTCGCCACCTACTCGGCCGAGCGGCAGCCGGTCGCGCAGCAGCTCATCGACTTCGACCGCGAGTGGTCCTCGCTCATGGCCCGCAAGCCGCAGGACATCTCCGACCCCTCCGAGCTGGCCACCTTCTACCTCGGGACCGCCGAGTTCCCCTCCGGCTTCATGACCGAGTACGCGCCCTCCACGCTCGTCTCCGACACCGGCCACCAGGACCTCGCCGAGGGGTTCCCGCTGGGCAAGCGCCTCAAGTCCGCCGAGGTGGTCCGGGTCTGCGACGGCAACGCCGTGCACCTCGGCCACCACGCACGGGCGGACGGGCGGTGGCGGATCTACGCCTTCGCCGACGCCCCGGCCGCCGGCGAGCCCTCGGCGCTCTCCGACTGGGCCTCGTGGATGGCCTCGCCGGAGTCGCCGGTCGCGCGCTTCACCCCCGAGGGCGCCGATCCCGACGCCGTCTTCGACGTCAAGGTCGTCTACCAGCAGGGCTACGAGGACGTCGACCTCGGCCGGGTCCCCGAGGTGTTCCTCCCCCGCAGCGGGCCGCTGGACCTCACCGACTGGGAGAAGGTCTTCGCCGCCGCGCCGAACGCCTGGACGGAGACCGACATCTTCGTCGAGCGCGGGCTGTCCCGCGACGGCGTGGTGGTGGTCGTCCGCCCCGACCAGTACGTCTCGGCGATCCTCCCGCTCACCGCGACGCAGGAGCTGGGCGCCTACTTCGGGGCCAACATGCTGGGGGCCGGTCGCTGAGAGCGGTGGTCGGCGGGCGCCTATGCTGCCAGACATGCCGATCCACGACCTGCCCCACGAGGCCCGTATCGCCGCCTCGCTCGACGTGAGGGCGGAGGAGCCGGCCGACGAGCCGGGCCACCGGCCCCCCACCGTGCCCGGGTCGTCCCCGCGGCCCGCCGGCCCCCCGGCGCCGACCACCAACGTCGGGGTCGACCGGATGCGGGTCATCGGCGACGGGTTCCGCTTCGTCACGGCCTGGTCGCTGCGGGTCATCATCGTGGCGGCGGCCCTCTGGCTGCTGTGGTGGGTCCTCGAGAAGGTCTGGTTCGGCGTCCTGCCGATCCTGCTCGCCCTCATCGTCGCGACGGTCCTGGCCCCGGTCGTGCAGCTCGGCCGCCGCATCGGTCTCCCGTCCAGCCTGTCGACCATCCTCACCCTGCTGCTGTCGCTGGCCCTCCTCGCCGGCGTCGTCGCCGGCCTCGTGCCGTCCATCGCCGGGCAGTCCCAGCAGATCTTCGACCAGGCCGGCGAGGGTGTCGGCCAGGTGCGCAGCTGGATCAGCGGGCCGCCGCTCAACCTGGACGACGCGCAGGTGGACGAGTACGTCACCTCCGCCGTCTCCTGGATCCAGGAGCGCAGCAGCGAGGCCGCCGGCGCGGTGGCGTCCGGGCTCGGCGCGGTGGGGTCGGCGCTGGTCACCCTGGCCCTCATGCTGGTCCTGCTCTTCTTCTTCCTCAAGGACGGCCCCCAGTTCCTCCCGTGGGTGCGGCGCACCACCGGCCGGACGGTCGGTCGGCACCTCACCGAGGCGCTGACCCGGATGTGGAGCACGCTCGGCGGCTTCATCCGCACCCAGGCCATCGTCAGCGCCGTCGACGCCGTGCTCATCGGCATCGGGCTGCTCGTCCTGCAGGTGCCGCTGGCCCTCACCCTGGCGGTGCTGACCTTCCTCGGTGGCTTCATCCCCATCGTCGGCGCGGTCGTCGCCGGGGGTATCGCCGTGCTCGTCGCGCTCGTCACCCAGGGGGTCACCAGCGCGCTGATCGTCCTGGTCATCGTGCTGGCGGTCCAGCAGATCGAGGGCAACGTGCTGCAGCCCATGCTGCAGGGCCGCAGCATGCAGATGCATCCCGGCATCGTGCTGCTCGCCGTCGCCGGCGGCAGCACCCTCTTCGGCATCATCGGCGCCTTCCTCGCGGTGCCCTTCGCCGCCACCTTCGTCGTGGGCCTGCGCTACCTCAGCGAGCAGGTGGACCTGCGCAGCGGGGACGTCGGCGCCGCCGAGATCCCCTTCGCCACCCCGGAGGGCTACGTGGCCGGGGCCCAGGCGGAGTATGCCGCCACCGCGGCCCGCGAGGCCGAGCAGGCCGCGATGACAGCGGCGCAGCACGGCTCGGTGGCCGCCGCCGTGCCCGCCCGACCGGGCTTCCTCGCCTGGCTCTGCGGCCGGCACTGACCCGGCGTCACGACGCCGGGTCGTCCGGACCGGCACCCTCCTCGTCGCCCGGGCGGTCCAGCGCGTCCAGCTCGCGCAGCGCCGTCTCCCAGCGCTCGTGGCGCTGGTCAGGGCCCTGGTACCACCACGGCTCGCCCCGCTCCCCCAGCCCGTGCTTGGCCAGGTCGACCCGCCGCCGCGCGGGAGCCGGGTCCTCGCCGGCGCCCCGGAGCGCGCGCACTCCGGACCGGCCACGACCCAGGTGCGAGAGCAGACGCTGCGCCACGTCCTCGGGCAGCGACGGGTCCTGCCGGCGCCAGCGACGGCCACGCACGACCAGCCAGCGCTCGTCGTCGAGCGGCGTCCCGCCCTCCGTCACCCCGTCCGCCTCCGCGTCGCGCTCAGTCGCCACGCTGCTGCCGGTAGTACTCCGACCACCGGGCGCTGCCCTCGTCGTAGACCTCCCGCCACGTGCGGGTCTGCTCGCGGTAGGCCGCCCGCCAGTTGGAGTTCTTGCGGTCCAGCGCCCAGCGCCACATCTCGTTCTTGCGGTCCAGCGCCCACCGCCAGACCTCGTTGCCGGTGGCGCGGTCGACGACCTCCTCGTCCTGCAGGCGGGAGGCGAGGTCCATCGCCCGCTCCCCCTCGTCCTGCGCACCGTCCATGAGCCGCTGCCCGACCTCGCTGGCCTCCGCCATCGACGCCCGGCCCTCGTCCTGGACCCGCTCGAGCTCGGCCCGCCGCCACTCGCTCCAGGCGTCCATCATCCGGGAGTACTCCTGCGCCCAGTACTCCTCCAGGTCCGCTCCGGAGCCGACGTCGGTGAACTCACCGCCCCCCGCCTCGGCCATCGCGCGCAGCGCCTGCTGGTCGGCGTCGCCGACCTCGAAGCCGATGACGTTGACGACCGGCTCGATGCCGGACCCGGCCAGGTCCTCGGCCGCCTGGACCGGGTCGCCCCCGCAGGACTCCAGACCGTCCGTCACGACATACACGATCCCGTCGCTGGCGTCCTCGGGGATGTCCGCGGCCGATGCGGTGACCGCCCGCGCGAGCGGGGTCCACCCCACCGGCTGCACCTGCGCCAGGGCCTGCTGGAGGCCCTGCCCTGCGGCATCGCCCTCGAACACGACCTCGCTGGAGGCGCACGACTCGGCCTTGCCGGCGTCGGTGTTGTCGCCCTCCTGGCCGAAGATCCGCAGGCTCAGCGTCGATCCCTCGGGCAGGGTGTCGGCGAAGTCCGCGATCGCCGACGTGGCCTCCGTCATCCGGGTCCCTCCCCGGCCCTGCGCCGACATCGAGCCGCTGGCGTCCAGCACGACGGCGAAGTGGTTGCTGCCGACGGCCTCGACCTCCGGCGCCTCGCCTTGCGTCGGTCCGTCCGAGACCTCCGACAGGCTCGGGTCGAAGAGGATGGCGGCCTGGACGTCCTCGGCGTAGTCACCCTGCACCTGGGACTGGATGGCCCGCTGCCACTCCGCGGCGCTGCCCGGCTCCATCGCCAGCACCGCCTGGTAGGCCGCCTCCTCGTCGTAGGCCTCGCCGGCGTAGGGGCCGGGGGCGTACAGGAACTCCTGCTCGACCTCGGTCAGCTCGCGCGGGGCGTCCGGCCACGCGACCGGCACCAGCTCCGGCACGGCCGAGGAGCCCGGCGGCGCCGTGGTGGTGACCGCGTCGTCCGGGCCCGTCGTCGCGGCCGCGGCCTCCCCCGCCGTGGGTGCCGGGGCGTCCGCCCCCGGGTCGGCGTCCCCGTCGCACGCGGCCAGCAGCACCGCCCCGGCGAGCGCCACGGCGACCACCCTGGAAACCTTCATCGTCCCTCCCGCACCCAGGCGCCGGCGGCGCACGTGCTCGAGAGGCTACCGGAGAGGCCTGGGGTCAGCGGTCGCCCGGAGCGGGGCCGTCCAGCCGTCGCACGTCCAGCGTGAAGCCCTGGCCCCGCAGCGCCTCGACGAGGTCGTCCCCGAGCGCCACCGCGGGCGTGAGCACCCCACCCCCGCGGCCGGCCGCGCCACGGGTCGCGAGCAGCACGAGCGCCGACTGCCCCAGGAGCACGGACGTGGCGGCATACCCCGGGTCCCCCTGGGCGGCGACGGTCGCGGCATACCTCGAGCCGTCCTCGGTCGTGGTCGTCGTCTCGGTGCGGAACGACCCCGCCTCGCGGCGCGCGCGCCCGGGGCCCTCCCCGGGCGAGGGCAGGAGACGGTCCACGATCGGGTCCAGGCCGCGCACCGTCATCGCCCGCGTGACCCCACCAAGCGCGGCGACCAGGGCGTGCGCCCGCAGCGCGCCGCGCGCGCCCGGGCCGGTGCCGACGAGCTCGCGGTAGCGGAAGCGCGGGCCGTAGGCGCTGCCGAGCAGCGCGTCGGAGCGGCGCACGACCCGGGTGTTGTAGGGCGCCATGACGAACGGCGCCGCCCACCGACCGCTGCGCTCCTCCACGAAGGGGCGCCAGTGCTCCCGTTGCCCGGCCGCGCCGCGGTGCCCGCCGCTCAGGGCGAACGGGTCGCGGACCACCCGGCGGAGGGCGGGGTCCTCGCGGGTGCGCCGCAGCTGGACCCGCAGCGAGTCGACCGTGCCGCCACTGACGCCTCCCCGGCCCTCACGCACCCACAGGGTGGTGTCGGTCAGGCCGCCGGCACCGTCGGCCCGCGCCGCCCGGTGGAGCAGGTGCACCCCGAGGTCGGAGGGCACCGCGTCGAAGCCGCAGGACACGACGATCCGGGCCCCGGTCTCCCGGGCCCGCTCGTGGAAACGCTCGACCACCTCGCGGACGAAGAGCACCTCGCCGGTGAGGTCGCCGTAGTCGGTGCCCGCGTCGGCGCAGGCCTCGACCACGGGTATGCCGTGCCGCTGGTAGGGGCCGACCGTGCTGAGGACGACGCGCGACCGTCCGGCGAGCGCCCGGAGGGTGCCGGGGTCGCCGGAGTCGGCGACCAGCAGCGGCCACCCCGGGCCCGGGGGCCCAGGCCGTCGCGCAGCTGCTCCAGCCGCTCCGGCGAGCGCCCGGCCAGACCGACGACGACCCCCTCGGGGGCGGCCTGCACGAGGTGCTCGGCGACCAGCCGGCCGACGAAGCCGGTGGCGCCGAAGAGGGCGATGTCGATGTCGCGAGCCATGCCCGCCATCGTCACCCGCCGGCGGCGTGCCCGCCCGCTCAGTCCGTGCGACCCCACCCCAGCGCGGCCCTCGCCACCTGCGCGGCCCGCACGGCCGGGTCCTGCGGGACGCCGCGCAGGAGGCTGGCCAGGACGCCGTTGTAGAGGAGCAGGACGGTGTCGACGACCTCCTCGACCCGCTCCGGGTCGACCCCGGCGGCCAGCTCCCGCAGCCGCCCGACCAGCCCCGCGGTGTCCGCGTCGACCAGGTCGAGGGCGCGGTCCTCGCCCTCCCCCCGCGTCTCCGGGCGCTCCGAGGCGGTCGCCAGGAAGGAGCACCACTGGGCCGCCGAGGACCGGGCCCGGAAGGCCGTGACGGCGTCGAAGACGGCGAGCACCCGCTCCTGCGGCCCCGCGGCGGCCTCGACCTGCTCCTGCCAGACGGACCTCCAGTCGTCGAGCCGACGCTGCAGGACCTCGGCCAGCAGGCCGTCCTTGCTGCCCATGTGGGCGTAGAGGGTGACGACCGAGACCCCGGCGGCGGAGGCCACCCGGTCCACCCCGGTGACCGCGATGCCCTCCGTGAAGAAGAGGGACTCGGCCGCGTCGAGGATCCGGGTGCGCGTCTGCTCCTTGCCCATCGACCTAGTGTAACGTGCGTTTCATGCTGAAACGATCGTTACACTTCTCTCCGGCGCCGACCACCCGGTCGCCGCTCGCGCTGGTCCTCGCCGGCGTGGCCCTCATCGCCGGCACCTACGGCATGGCCCGCTTCGGCGTCGGCCTGCTGCACCCGCAGATGGCCGCGGCGCGCCCGGGCCTCGACGGGGCGCTGCGCCCCGCGGGCACCGCGCAGTTCGCGTCCTACTGCCTCGCCGTCCTCGTCGGGGGCCGTCTGGCCAGGACCCGGGCCCGGCACGTGGCGCTGGCCGCGGGGGTGGTGGCCGGGGCCGGAGCCCTCGGCCTCATGCTCGCGCAGACCTCCGCCACCTTCACCGTCGCGGCCTTCGTCGCCGGGGCGGGGGCAGGGCTCGCCTCGCCGGCCCTGGTCCCGCTCCTGGACCGCGCCGTGCCGACCGAGCGGTCCGGCCTGACCCAGGCCGCGGTGAACTCCGGGACCCCGTGGGCCTGGTGGTCGTCGGCACCGTGGTGCTCCTGACCAGCGCGGTCGTCACCCCGTGGGTGATGGTCGCCGTCGTCTGCGTCGGCGCCGGGTGGGCCGTCCGTGCGCTGGCCCCGCCGAGCCCCGACGTCGGACCCGGGACCGCCGCACGTGTCGGCGGCCTCCCCCGGGCCGCCCGCACGATGGCCCTCCCCTGGCTGCTCGCCGCCGCGGCGGGGGGCGTCTCGGCCTACGTCTGGACCTACGGCCCCTCCGTGGTGGTGCAGGGCACCGGCCTCGGCACCGACCAGGTCGGCTGGCTCTGGGTGGCCGTCGGGGCCGGTGGGCTGATGGGGGTCGTCGCGGGCCGGGTCGTCGAGCTCACCAGCCCGCTCCTGGCCTTCCTCGCCTGCTCGGCCGGGGTCCTGCTGGCCACCGCCCTGGTGTCGGGGACCACCCACCCGGGGCCGGCGGTGCTGGGCCTGGTCCTCTTCGGCGCCGCCTCCATGGCGTTGACCGGGACGCTCATCCTCTGGGGCCGGGTGCTGCGACCCGAGGACGCGGGGCGGGCCACGGCGTGGCTGTTCCTCGCGGTCTCGGTCGGCCAGGCGGTGGGCACCGCCCTCGTCGGCCCGTCGTGACGGCCCACGGCGCCGAGCGCCGTCCCGCTCACGCGCGGGTGGCGACCGCTCACGCGCGCGTGCTGACCCACGCCCCCTCGGCGTCGACGCCCAGGCGCACCCAGGAGAGGTCGGGCACGACGAGGTCGGCGTCGCCGAGCTGCTCCCGCGGGGTGGTGGTGAGCAGCGCCAGCGTCGCGGCACCCGCCGCGCGGCCGGAGCGCAGGCCGGCCGCGGAGTCCTCCACCACGAGGCAACGCGCCGGGTCCACGCCCAGCCTCGCGGCCGCCTCGAGGTACGGCTCCGGATCAGGCTTGCCCCGGGCCACGTCGTCGGCGCAGACCAGCACCGCGGGCTCGGGCAGGCCGGCGGCCCGCAGCCGCGCCGAGGCCAGGGCCTGGTCGGCCGAGGTCACCACCGCGGCCCGGTCGCCGAGCGCGCGCAGCGCGTCGAGGGCCCCCGGCAGGGCCACGACGTCGCCCAGGTCGTCGAGCTCATGAGACGTCCTTGTCCTCGTTTACAACGGATAACCATCGTGGTTCACCCAGGATTATGCCGTGCGTGTGCAACGTTGTAAAGAGATCTCTCGCGCGGCGTGTCGACGGCAGCCCTACCCCTACCATGGCTGCATGCCGGTCAGACTCAAGGACGTCGCGCAGCACGCCGGGGTCTCGGTGAAGACCGTCTCCAACGTCGTCAACGACCACCCTCACGTCAGCAGCGACATGCGCGAGCGCGTGCAGGCGTCGCTGACCGAGCTCGGCTACCGCCCCAACCTCGCCGCCCGGCAGCTCAAGCACGGTCGCGGCGGGTTCATCACGCTCGCGGTCCCCCAGCTCGACTCGCCCTACTTCTCCGAGCTCGCCGCCCGGTTGTCCGACGAGGCGACCAGCCGCGGCTTCCTGCTGCTGCTCGACGTCACCGGCGCGGACCCCGACGAGGAGCGGCTCGTGCTGTCCGGCATGCGCGCCCACATGGTCGACGGGGTCATCTTCAGCCCGCTGGCCCTGTCGGCCGAGGAGATCGCCGCGCGGACCGACGACATCCCGCTGGTCCTGCTGGGTGAGCGACGGACACCGACGCAGTTCGACCACGTCGCCGTCGACTCGGTGGCCGCCTCCCGGGCGGTGGGCGAGCACCTCCTGGCGCTCGGTCGACGCCGGCCCGCGGCCATCGGCCGGCAGACCCGGGAGGGGACGGCGTCGGTGCGGCTGGAGGGCTTCGTCGAGGCCCTGCACGACCAGGGTCTCGAGCTCCCCGACGACCGCACGGTCACCGTCGACGGGTTCGGCCGGGAGGAGGGGTACCACGGTATGCGTCAGCTGCTCGACCTTCCCGCGGACCGTCGCCCGGACGCCGTCTTCGCCTTCAACGACCTGCTGGCCGTGGGGGCCCTGCGCGCGTGCTACGAGGCGGACGTGCGCGTCCCCGACGACATCGCGGTCGCCGGCTTCGACGACATCGCCGAGGGCCGTTTCCACGCGCCGTCGCTCACGACGATCTCCCCCGACCTCGAGGTGCTCACCCGCAGCGTCCTCGACCTGCTGGTCCGCCGCATCGAGGGGTGGTCGGCACCGCCGGAGCACCCCGTCGTCCCGTGGACGCTGCACCACCGCGAGTCCACCGGCGGGGTGGCGGCCCCGGTCACCACCGCTCCGGCCTGAGCCGGGCGCCGGGGAGCGCCGTCACCCGGCGGCGTCGAGCCCGGTGACGTGGCGACGGACGGCCAGCGCCACCTCCGTCGTCGACGCCGTGCCACCCAGGTCCGGGGTGCGCACGCCGGAGTTCAGGCTGGCCTCGATGCCGGCGACGACCTCCGCCGCGGCGTCCGGGTGACCGAGGTGGTCCAGCATCATCGAGGCCGCCCAGAGCTGGCCGAGCGGGTTGGCCACCCCCTGACCGGCGATGTCCGGGGCGGAGCCGTGCACCGGCTCGAACATCGAGGGGTGCACGCCCTCGGGGTTGAGGTTGGCCGAGGGCGCGATCCCGATGCTGCCGATGATGGCCGCCCCGAGGTCGGTGAGGATGTCGCCGAAGAGGTTGGAGGCGACCACGACGTCGAAGCGTCCCGGGTCGAGGACGAACATCGCCGACAGCGCGTCGATGTGGTAGTCCCGGACCTCCACCTGCGGGAAGTCGGCCGCCGTCTCCCGGACGACCTCGTCCCAGAAGGGCATGGTGTGGATGATGCCGTTGGACTTGGTGGCGGAGGCGAGGGTGCCGCCGCGCCCCGCGGCGAGGGTGAGGGCATACCTTGCCACCCGCTCCACCCCGCGACGGGTGAAAACCGACTCCTGGACGGCGAGCTCGTGCGGCGTGCCGCGGTACATCCGGCCGCCGACCTCGGAGTACTCCCCCTCGTTGTTCTCCCGCACGACGACGAAGTCGATGGACGTGCCCTCCCGCAGCCGCAGCGGCGACTCTATCCCCGGCAGGAGCCGGACCGGACGGAGGTTGACGTACTGCTCGAAGGTGCGGCGGATGGGGATGAGCAGGCCCCAGAGCGACACGTGGTCCGGGACGCCGGGGTAGCCGACGGCACCCAGGAGGATCTGGTCGACCTGCGCGAGCCGGTCCAGCCCGTCCTCCGGCATCATCCGCCCGGTCCGGGTGTAGTGCTCGCAGCTCCAGTCGTGGTGCTGCCACTCGAAGGTGAGACCGTGCCGCTCCCCCACGGCCTCGAGGATCCCGAGGGTGGGCTCCATGACCTCGGTCCCGATGCCGTCACCGGGGATCACCGCGACCCGGACGGGCCGCTCGGACGTGCCTGCCCGACTCATCGGGAGCCTCCCTCGGTGCGTCGGTCCAGCCCGCGGATGAGGGCCGAGTGGTCCAGGGCGGCGTCCCCCTGCTCCAGCGCCTGCGCCACGAGGTCGGCGACGACGCGGGCGACCGGCAGGTCGAGGCCGGAGTCCCTGGCGAGGCCCTCGGCGATGCGCAGGTCCTTGTCGTGCAGCTCCATGCGGAACCCCGGCTCGAAGCTGCGGCGCACGAGGTTGTCCCGCTTCTGCGCCAGCACCGCGGAGCCGGCGAGGCCGCCGGCGAGCACGTCGAGCGCCTCGGCCAGCGCGATGCCCTGGCTCTCCAGCAGCACGACCGCCTCGGAGAGGACCTGGATGTTGCCCGCGACGACGACCTGGTTGGCGGCCTTGACGACCTGGCCCGCCCCCGGGGGCCCGACGTGGACGACCGTGGCGCCGACGACCTCCAGCAGCGGACGGGCGCGCTCGACCGCGTCCTCCTCGCCGCCGACCATGACGGACAGCCGGGCCTCCCGGGCGCCCGCCTGGCCGCCGGAGACGGGGGCGTCGACCATCGGCATACCCCGGTCCGCCGCCTGCGCGGCGACCCGCCGGGCGACGGCCGGGGAGATCGTGGAGAAGTCCACGACCAGGGTCCCGGCCGCCGCCCGGGCGAGCACGCCGTCGTCGCCGCCCATCACCGTCTCGACGTCGGGCCCGTCCGGCAGCATGAGGCAGACCGCCTCGGCGCCCTCCAGGGCGGCGGGCAGCGTGTCCACGGTCGTGCCACCGGCCTCCACGAGCTCGGCGCCCTTGCCCGGGCTGCGGTTGACACCGCGGACCTCGTGGCCGGCGCGTTGCAGGTGGGCGGCCATGGGCGCACCCATGACCCCGAGTCCGACGAAGGCGATCCTCATGCGGGGATGATGCCACCCCAGTCGGTGAAGTACTGCAGCACGGGGGTGCCCGGGATCTGGTCGTCCCAGACGGTCGGGTCGACGTCGAAGATCTCACCGCTGGCCAGCCCGTCCAGCCAGGCGGTCAGGCCGAGGACGTTCTGGCGGACCATCTTGCCGCGTGCCTTGTGGCCGATGTTGCCGTCGCGGGTGTTGCCGGAGGTCTCGAAGAAGACGGCCGGGTTGGAGTGCCCGCCCGGGTTCATCCCGCCGTAGTTCAGCCCCAGCATCATCGCCGACACGACACCGCCGCGGATGTCGATGACGGTGCCGTAGCCGACGTCGTACTTGTCGGTGCTGATGAAGCCGTAGCGGTCGGTCTCCAGCCAGACGTGGCTCTGCATCTGCCGGGTCTGGACGTCGTACAGCCCGCCCTCGACGCCCGGCAGGGTCGGACCGCCGGGAGCCAGCGAGATGCCGAGCGAGAAGGTGATGGCGTCCCCGGTCTCCCGGTCCGTCTTGAGGCCCTGGTGGTGGATGTCGAGGGCGTAGGCGGGCTGCACCCTGGCCCAGTACTCGTACCACGCGAGCGACTCGCGGGCCACGAAGCGGTCCGGCGCCCAGTCGCGGTTGAGGTCCACCCGCTGCTGGTTGCCACCGGCGTCCAGCCGCGGCGAGTCCGTGGCGCGGTCCCAGAGGATCGTCTCGCGGATGTTGGCCTCCGAGCCGTCCGGGTTGTAGCAGGGGATGACGTGGACCGTGAACTCGTCCCGGATCTGCTGCCACTCACGCCGGCCGCTCGTCGCGAGGCTCTGGAGGACGGTCATGGTCGAGTCGAGGCCGTAGGGCTCGTTGCCGTGGATGCGACCCTGCACCCAGACCGGCGTGTCGCCGGTGCCGACCGTCGCGACGTAGAGCTCCCGGCCCTGCTCGCTGAGGGACTCGGCCGTGCCGATCTGCGAGAGCGTCCGCACGGTGACGGGGTAGCGGCTGCTGCTCGCGAGCCGCTCCAGCTGGGTGACCATGTCGCCGTAGGAGCGGATGGCGGCGAGGGGGGTCTCCTTGCCGGGGGTGGGGAACGTCGCGTCGGCCTGCGCCGAGCCGGCGCCGGTCACGGTCGCCCCCAGGGCGGCCAGGCTGCCCCATCCGAGCAGAGATCGGCGGGACATCGGGGTGTGCGGCATGGGTGCCTCCTCGTTGAGAGCGTGGTCCGCTCACCCTACGTCGGGGTCCGTCTCGCGGCACGGACGACCGGCAGGTGGCCTCCGCGCGCCGTCGGACCCGGGCCGTGGCAGGCTGGTCGGACCACGTCGGCCCGACCAGGAGGACCACCATGGAGGCACCGGACTACCAGGGGCTGCGCGCCCTGCTCGTCAACTGCTCGCTCACGCCGGACGCGGGTACGTCGCACACCGGGCGGCTGCTCGACGTGGTGGACCACCTCATGGCCGGCGCCGGGGTGGAGGTCGACCGCCTGCACGCCGTCGACCACCGGATCGCCCCGGGCGTCCAGCCCGACATGCGCGAGCACGGCTGGGACCACGACGACTGGCCCGAGCTGTGGCCGCGCGTCGAGGCCGCGGACATCCTCGTCATCGGCACGCCGCTCTGGCTGGGTGAGGAGTCCTCGGTGTGCCGCAGGGTCGTCGAGCGCCTCTACGCGATGTCCGGGATGCTCAACGACCGGGGTCAGTCCATCTTCTACGGCAAGGTCGGCGGGGCCGTCATCACCGGCAACGAGGACGGCGTCAAGCACACCTCGATGTCGCTGCTCTTCGCCCTGCAGCACCTCGGTCTCGTCATCCCGCCCCAGGCCGACTGCGGATGGCTCGGCGAGATCGGGCCCGGGCCGTCCTACGGCGACCCGCAGGACGGCGGGCGACCGGTCGGCTTCGACAACGACTTCACCCGCCGCAACGCCACGATCATGAGCTGGAACCTCATGCACACCGCGCACCTGCTCCGTCAGGCCGGCGGGCTCCCGACGTACGGCAACGACCGCGACGCGCTCGCCGACGGCGAGCTCTTCGGGTATGCCGAGCCCGAGGCGGTCCCGGAGGGCTGAGCACGCGCCGTCTGCGGACTCGTCGGGGCAGGTGCGGGTGCGTCGGCGTCCGGAGCCGTCAGCCGACGGCCCCCTGCGACCCCTCCGGCACGCGCAGCGTCCAGCCCTGGTCCAGCAGCCGCCAGGAGCGGCGCATGACCCGCTGGTCCTCGACCTCGCCGTCGGTGTTGATCCGGAAGGCGTCGACCTCGCGGTCGGCGGTCACGACGACCTCCCGCCCCGAGGTGAGGGTGACGTCCTCGCGCAGGGTGTGCCTGCCCTTGCGCAGGTCCAGCGCGAAGCGCACCCGCGCCCACGGCGACACGCCGTGCGCCACGACCACCTCGACCTGTCCGTCGCCGGCGCGGGCGTGCGGGGCCACCGGGGTGCCGCCACCCACCGAGCGGCCCAGGGCCAGGGTCACCATGAGCTCGGGCCGCTCGTCGTCGGCGATGCCCTCCCCGTCGACCGTCACCCGCAGGTGCCAGCCGCGGGAGGTCAGCCCGGCCCGCAGGGCGCCCCAGCCGTAGGCCGCCTTGCCGAGCACGCCCTTGACCTCCCCCGCGTGGGCCGTCGCCTCCGCCGCCACCCCGGCGTGCACGACGTTGACCACGACCGAGCCCTCGTCGTCCACGAGGAGGCCGCGCCCGGTCCGGACGCCGGCCACCGCCACCCGGGCGGCCTGCTCCGGGTCCAGCGGGATCTCGGCGCCCCTGGCGAGGTCGTTCCCGGTGCCGAGCGGCACCACGCCGACCGCGCCGACCCGGCCCAGCAGGTCCTGGTCGTGCACCGACTGCAGGAGGCGGTGGACCGAGCCGTCCCCGCCCATGACGACGACGTCGCGGCCGACCGCCGAGGCGACGGCCGCGGCATACTCCTTGTCGTCGGCAGGCGTCACGACCTCGACACCGTCGGCGCTGCTCGCCTCCAGGACCCGGCACACCCGCTCGACGAGCTCCTCGTCGGAGGATCCCGCGGCGGAGTTGGAGAGCACGAGCACCCGGCGGTCGGCGGCCCCGGGTCCGTCGGTGCGCTCGGTCGTGTGCGTCGGTTCGTCGGTCGGCACGGCGTCTCCTCGCCTCGGGTCAGGACACGGCCACGCTACGCCCCGTGTCAGTCGCTGCCGCGCCGGACCAGCCGGGCCGTCAGCGCCGCGTGCGCGGCGGTCACCCCGACGCCCAGGGTGGGCTCGAGCTGCGGGCCGAAGTGCGGCGAGTGGTTGGTGACCGTGGGCCCCTCCCCCTCGACCTCCTCCCGGGTCAGACCCCCGAAGAACCAGTAGACGCCCGGCACCTCGATCGCGTCCGGGAGCGCACCGAAGTCCTCGCTGCCCATCACCGCGGGGATCTGCGAGACCTGCTCCTGGCCGAGGGCGCCGCGCAGCACGTCCATCACCCGTGCCGTCTCCTCCTCGTCGTTGACCAGCAGGGGGAAGGTGTAGATCTCCTCGATCTCCGGCTCCGGCGCGTCCGAGGCCATCGCCTCGGCCAGGATGACCCGGCGCAGCGCACCGAGCAGGTGGTCGCGCACGTCGGCGTCGAGGTTGCGCATGTTGACGGTGAACTCGGCCGTCGCCGGGATGATGTTCTCCTTCAGCCCGGCGTGGATCGTGGCGATGGTGATGACGGCGGCCTTCTGGGCCGGCACCTCGCGGCTCTTGAGGCTCTGGATCCGCACGATCATGTGCGCGGCCAGCACGACGGGGTCGATCGTCGACTCGGGCTGCGACCCGTGGCCCCCGCGACCCTTCACCGTCACCCTCCACGCGTCGGAGAAGGTCATGGCCGGGCCGGGCGTCATGTCGACGGTCCCGGAGACGCCGGGCCAGACGTGCTGGCCGTAGATCACCTCGGGCCGCGGGGCGCGGTCCCACAGACCGTCATCGAGCATGGCCGCGGCCCCCTGCGCCGTCTCCTCCCCCGGTTGGAAGAGGAAGACGACGGTGCCGGCCCAGGACGAGCGGTCCTGGGCGAGCAGCGTGGCCGCACCGATGGCCGCGGTGACGTGCATGTCGTGGCCGCAGGCGTGCATGACGGGGACGTCGGTGCCGTCCGGGAGGGTGCCCCGGGCGGTGGAGGCGTAGTCCAGACCGGTGTCCTCCTCGACCGGCAGCGCGTCGGTGTCGGCGCGGAAGCCCACCACCGGGCCCTCCCCGTTGCGCAGGGTCGCCACGACACCGGTCCCGCCGCACCGGAAGACGTCGTAGCCCAGAGCGCTCATCCGCTCCTCCACGAGGGTCGCCGTCGCCTCCTCCTGCATCGACAGCTCCGGGTGGGAGTGCAGGTGGCGGTAGAGGTCGTGCAGCGACGCGCGCAGGTCGGCGTGCTCGGTCCGGTCCAGGAGGGTGGTGGTCGGCGACATACGGTGAGGGTATGCCGACCACGCACGCGAGCGCCGTCCGGGACTTCGTCGAGGCGCGGCTCGAGGAGGCCCTGGCCGACCTGGACCTGCTGGTGTCGCTGGAGACGCCGAGCCGGCGCCGGGACCTGCTGGACGCGGCGCTGCCCCGGATCGAGGCATACCTCGTCGGTCGACTGGGCGAGCCGGCGCGGCGCGCACGGCACGACGGGGGCGACCTCGGGGACGTCCTCGACCTCACCTGGGCGGGTGACCGGGGTGCCGGGCAGGTGCTGTCGCTGGCGCACTACGACACCGTCTGGCCCGAGGGGACGCTGGCGGACTGGCCGCTGAGGCGCGACGACGACGTCCTGACCGGGCCCGGCGTGCTCGACATGAAGGTGGGGATCGTGCAGACGGTCTGGATGGTGCTGGCCCTGCGCGAGCTCGGCGTGCCGCACCCGGACGTCCGGCTCCTGCTGACCCCGGACGAGGAGATCGGGTCGCGTGCCGGGCGCCCGCACCTCGAGGCGGCCGCACGCGACGCCCTGGTGACCCTCATCACCGAGCCCAGCGCCGGCGGGTCGGTCAAGACGCGGCGCAAGGGGATGGTGTTCGCGGACGTCACGGTGCACGGGGTGGAGTCGCACGCCGGTCTCGACCCGGACGCGGGGGCGAGTGCCGTGCACGAGCTGGCCCGTCAGGTGCCGCTGCTCGCGGCGCTCGCCGACCCGGAGCGGCAGACCACGGTCAACGTCGGCACGATCAGCGGCGGCACCGGGCGCAACGTCGTCGCAGGTCGGGCGACCTGCGAGGTGGACGTGCGCATCCAGGACCCGGCCGAGGAGGAGCGGGTGGTGCGGGCGCTGGAGGCGCTCGAGGTGGTGGACGAGCGGTGCCGGCTCGAGGTGGTCATCGACCGCAACAGGCCTCCGATGAACCCCACGGCCCACACCGACCGGCTGCTGGCGCTCGTCCGCGCGGCTGGCGCCGACCTCGGGGTCGAGGTCGGCGACCGACCCGTGGGTGGGGCGAGCGACGGCAACTTCGTCGCCGCCCTCGGCCTGCCCGTGCTGGACGGGCTCGGCGGGATCGGCGCCGGTCCGCACGCGCGGCACGAGCACATCCTCGTCAGCGGGATCGCCCGGCAGACCGCTCTCCTGGCGGGGGTCGTGGAGCAGCTGGCGCACGGCTGAGGGAGGGGCGGCGCCGCCCGAGCCGGACTGCACACTCGGTCCAGGCTGCACCTCCGGCGCCCTTCCCGGCCCTTGCTCTCGGTCCGCCATTACGGCCGGGAGCGACGATCGCATCTCGGACGGCTCGGCCCGAGCCAGACTGCACACCCCGGCTCCCCTACCGGCCCCCTTTTCGACCCACAGGCTCGGGGCGACAGGCCCGGTCACCTCTTGTGTTGTCCGAACAGGTGTTCTATAATGGGAGGAGAATGGGGGAGGGACACGATGCAAGATCCATACGTCGACTCACCGATCGAGTGCGGGCTGGCCGGGATCTGCGGTCCATGGTCCTGGGGCGCAGCACCACGCACCGCGACGTTCGATCTGCATGCATACCGGTTGACGCTCCGCATCGGCGTCCCCCACGGTCGGCCCCCCGCCGGAGTCGTCCGCACCGAGGACGCGGCCGCCGACCCGGGCCTCAGGGGCAGGACTGAGACGAAGGTCCCACCTCCGGTCGAGACGCCGATCGCGGACGGTGCCACGTCGGAGCCCGTGAGCGAGGCCGAGGCGCAGCCCACGGACGAGGCCGAGGCGCAGCCCACGGACCAGGCCGAGCCAGAGCCCACGGACCGGGCCGAGCCTCAGCCGACGGACCAGGCCGAGCCAGAGCCCAGGGATCAGGCCGGGTGCCAGCCGGCGGGATCCGGGCCCCTCGACGCGGTCGACCGGGTCCGTGGACTGGCGAGGCAGAGGTCCGCCCTGGAGGCACAGCTGCTCGGAGCCGCCCGCGACCTTGCTGCGGAGGTCGGCGGCGCCCTGCTGACCGACAAGGGCTTCGCCGACGTGGAGGAGCTGACGTCGGCACAGCGTCGCCGGTGGCGTGCCGAGACCAAGAGGCTGGCCTGCGCGGAGCTGCAGGTCGCGTTGGGCCTGGGGGTCAAGGAGGCCCGGCAGATGATCGGCGTCGCCTGTGCCCCGGTGCCGGTCCGGGCGGTGGTGGGCGAGGCACTGGAGAGCGGCCTGGCCTCCTGGGGTCACGTGCGCGCGTTCTGGGACCGCTGTGGTTCCCTCGCCGCGGACGAGGCCGCTGTGGTCTGCGAGTCGCTCTTCGGGTCCGACGCCGCCACGGTGGTGGCCGAACGCCTGGGCCCGGACGGCACCGTGCTGGACCGACCGTGGCACCAGGCCGAGTTCTGGGCGGCGCTCGAGCGGGAAGCGGTGCGGGTCGAGGGGCAGGACGTCGTCGCCGAGCGCGAACGCCGTCGTCGAGCACGCGCGGACCGTCGCGTGTGGATGAGGGTGGATGACGACTCCACGGCCACCCTGGCGATCACCGGTCCCCTGACCAGCCTGTGCGCGATCTCGCAACGGCTGGACGTCTGCGCCAAGGCGCTCCGCAAGGGTGGGGACGAGCGCACGCTCGCGCAGCTGCGCTCCGACGTCGCCCAGACCCTGCTCCTGCACGGACACCTCGAGCTCCCGGATCCGCAGGACGCCCTCATCACCCCGACCGACGGCGAGACGGTCGCGCAGATCGTCACCGCACAGCCCTCGGTCTGCCTCGAGGTCGTGGTGCCGTGGGACGCCCTCGCCGGCCGATCCGTCTGTGCTACATGCCGCACAGGCGTGGTCCCGACCGACACCCAGCTGGATGGCGAGAGCGACCGGACACCACCACAGGTGGGGCCCCCAGCGCCAGCCCAGGAACCCGCACCGCCACCGGGCCCGGACCAGGCACCGCGACCCGCACCACCACCGCCGTCCGGTCGAGCCGCGGCCGATCAGGCACTCCCACCACCGGCGCCGACTCCCGCGCGTCCGTCCTCGGCCGTCGGCGAGATCCTCGGGAGACACCCCGCCTACCTCACCTCCGGCCACGCGCGGGAGCTCGCGCTGGCCCCTGGCACGACCCTCGCCCGGCTGCTGGTCGACCCGGCCGACGGTCGCCTCATCGAGCGCAGCGTCACGTCCTACCGCCCCGACGCCGCCATGCGCCGACAGGTCCTCGCAGCGGACGTCTACTCGCGGGCACCCGGCAGCCGGAGCCCGGCGCTGGCCTGCGAGATCGACCATGAGCAACCCTGGGGGTCGGCAGGAGCCACCAGTGAGACCAACCTCGTGCTCAAGGACGTCCGCAGCCACCAGTTCAAGACCGAGGGGTGGTGGACCAGCGCTCTGGGCCCACGACGCGACGTGCGGTGGGAGACCCTCCTCGGCCAGGTCGAGCAGACGCGTGGACACGACTACCGGCAGTACCTCCCCTCCCGTCGCCCCACCGCCGACGCGACTCGACCGGACGGACCGGGCGACACGTCGAAGGCCAGCGTCCGGCGGAGTCCTGCTGGCCCGGAGGGCGCGCGCAGCGCCGACGCCGACGTGACCACCACCCAGGACGACGACCTCGACCTGGCCTGCCGCGCCCTGTATGCCGCGCTCGCGCACCGTGGGGTGGCCGCTCTGCTCGCCGACACGGACGACGCCGACGGAGCCACCGACCACGACCCCCGTCTCAGCGGCTGGATCACCCTGGCCCACCGGGGACCGGACGGCCGGCGGCGAGGCGGACCACCCGAGGACTGCGCCACCGTGGCGAGCCTGCTCGGCATGACGACCGGCCACCCCCGGGACGACGAGGCGACGACACCGGGCCCGCACGAGGACCAGCGCGACCAGAGACCAGGCGGCCCCGTGCAGCGAGGACCCCACGACCGGTCGACGGACCCGCAGCAGCAGCCGTGGGAAGCATCCGGTGACGACCCGCCGCCCTTCTGACCGTCGCGAGGTCGCTGTGCCGCAGCACGACCCGGGTCGGTTCGCCGGCGAGCAGCACCGGCGGCGGTCTGCCGCCGCGGGTGGCACAGTGGGTCCATGCCTCGCTCGATCGCCACCACCACCGACGTCGACCGTCGACGACTCCTCGACTTCGCCCGGGACCGTCACCATCTCGTCCTCATCACCCAGCGTCAGGACGGCCGGCCACAGGCCTCCCCCGTCACCGGCGGGGTGGACGACGAGGGTCGACTGGTCATCTCCACCTATCCCGAGCGGGCCAAGACCGCGAACGCCCGGCGTCACCCCGAGGTGAGCGTGCTCGTGCTGTCCGACGACTTCGACGACGCCTGGGTCCAGGTCGACGGCACCTGCGAGGTCCTCGACGGGGAGGACGCCGTCGAGCCCCTCGTCGACTACTTCCGCTGCATCTCCGGCGAGCACCCGGACTGGGACGAGTACCGTCAGGCCATGCGCGACCAGGGCAAGTCCCTCATCCGGGTCACCCCGACGCGCTGGTCGCCGATCGCCACCGGCGGGTTCCCCGCCCGGCTCGCCGACTCCGACGCGGGCTGAGCACTTCTCCCCCTGCCCGTCGGTGCCCGCCCACGGCTGTCCCGGTCAGCTCGCTGCGTGATCTGCCCCGCCTGGGGCCGTCGTCGTCAGCTCGCTGTTTGATCTGCCCCGCCTGGGGCCGCCGTCGTCAGCTCGCTGCCCGGTCTGCCCCCCCTTCGCGCTCGTCGAGCGCTAGCGCCCGAGCCACGGCGCAGCGGAGTCGCGGTGCTCCTGCTTCTTCTCCTGCGCCATGCCGTCCCACGTGCGGACCGCGAAGTTGGCCCTGGTGTTCGCCTCGAACACCTCGCGGTGGTCCTCCACGAAGGTCCAGTACAGCCCGTCCCAGGCCTGTCGCCAGTCGCCGGGGGGCAGGTCCGACATCTTCCGGAGGTAGTTGCTGCCGGACACGTAGGGCTTGGTCGTGATCGCGTCGCCCGCGGCGAACTGGCTCATGGCATACACGTTCGGCACCATGACCCAGTCGTAGGCGTCGACGAAGAGCGACATGAACCACCGGTACACCTCGTCGGGATGCACGCGCAGGAGGCACAGCGCGTTGCCCAGCACCATGAGCCGCTCGATGTGGTGCGCGTAGCCCCGCTCCAGCACCCGACGGATGACGAGGTCGACCGGCTCCAGACCGGTGTCCCCGGTCCACCACGAGTCCGGCATCGAGCGCCCGTGCTCGAGGACGTTGCTGGTGCGCATCCGCCGTCCCCAGATCCGGTAGGTCGCCCGCATGTACTCCCGCCACCCGATGAGCTGGCGGACGAACCCCTCCAGACTGGGCAGGTCGACGTCCTGCTCGTCGGCGGCTGCGAGAGCACGCTCCAGCACCTGGTCGGGGTTGATGAGACCGCAGTTGAGGGCCGGGGTGAGGGCGGCGTGGAAGATGACCGGGTGCTCGACGCTGATGGCGTCCTCGTAGGGACCGAACTGCGTGAACCGCTCGTCGAGGAAGCGGCGCAGCGCGGCGTCGGCCTCGCCCGGTGAGGTCGCCCAGCAGAAGGTGGACGGGTCGCCGGGGGCGTCCGGGAAGTGCTCGGCGACCCAGTCGACCGCCTCGTCCACCCGGGTATGCCGTCGCGACGGGCCGAGCGAGGGGTCCGGGACGGAGTGCCCCCGGGGCAGCTTCTTGCGGTTCTCGGTGTCGAACGACCACCGGCCGCCGACCGGCTGGTCGCCGTCCATGAGCACGTCCAGCCGTCGTCGCTGCCACGCGTAGAAGTGCTGCATCCGGGCTCCGCCGGACGCGAAGTGGTCGTGGACCTGCTCCCGGGTGGTGAGGAACGCCGGTGTGTCCAGCACGTCCTCCGGACTCAGCTCGTAGCCGCCCTCACGCAGCTGGTCCCGGCAGTGCCGCCCGAGCCAGTCGTCGGCGACGTCGAGGACGCTGACCTGGTCCGGCCGGAGCCGTCGCACGAGCTCGACCAGGCCCGCACCGCTGGTGCGCTCGGGCGAGGACTCGACGACCTCGACGTCGAGCGACGCTTCGCGCGCCCGGTCGACGAACCTGCGCACCGCCGCACGGTGCAGGACCAGCTTGTGCGAGTGGAACGGGAACTGGCGGTAGAGCAGGTCGTCCTCGACGACGACGAGCACCGTGTCGTCGTCGACGTCCAGCTGCTCGGCGTGCAGCTGGTGCGGGTAGACGAGTCGTACCTGCGTGCCCCGGCTCATGCGGCGGCCCCTGCCACGGCGCTGACGGCCTCGGCGTCCGGGTCCCACCACCGCAGGCCGTGGAGCACGAGCGGGGCGCCCCCCACCGCACCGCTGCTCGGCCCGGCAGCCTCGGCCGACAGCGCGGCGAGGGCCTCGCCCGCCACCTGGGTCGTCAGGCGCGTCGCCAGGGTCACGTGCGGCACCCACGGACGGTCGTCGGCGTCGGGCCAGCGCGAGACCAGCTCGGCCTGCGCCCGTCGCGCGGCCAGCGGGAGGGCGACCAGGTCGGCGATGGTCAGGCGGCGACCACCGAGCAGCACCAGCCCGGTGACCTCCACCCGGAGCGGGAGCAACGGCGACCACAGCTCACCGGCGAGGGTGAGCAGCTCCTCCCCCGGCGGCTGCGGGGACGAGGCGACGGTCAGGTGCGGTCGGTGGGTGCGGCCCCGGTGGCGGCCCAGCGAGGGGATGCCCGCGTCCTCCAGCACCGCCCAGCGGCTCCGCACCCGTGCGTCGTCCTCGGGGTCCAGCACGAGCTCGAGCGCGTGCGCCCGGCTCACACGCGGCTCCCCGTCCGGTGCGTCTGCTCCGGCGCGTGCGTCTGCTCCGACGCGGACGCCGGGCTCACGCGGCCTCCTGCCGCGCCCGCCCCACCCCGGCCATCGCCCAGCGCACGGTGGAGGTGCTGGCCCGACCCAGGGGCGACAGCACGGCGCGGGACAGGACGGGTGAGGTCGGCAGCCCCAGCTCGGAGCGCGCCCACGGCGGCAGCAGGGCGACGCCCCCCGCCGCGATGGCCCAGTAGCCGGGGCGCGAGGCGAGCGGCAGCGGCGGCTCGGCGAGGAGGAAGCGTGCCGCCTCCCGCGCCGCCTCGGTCGCCTCCAGCTCGGGACGGTATGCCGCAAGGGTCTCGCGCAGCTCGCGCACCGTCGCCGGCGGGGCCGGGACCCCGAGGTGCCGGGCGGAGACGCCCGCCTGGGCGACGTAGCGGTCGGCCTCCTCCTCGGTCAGCGGGGATCCCGAGAAGGCCTGGAAGCCGTCGAGGAAGGAGACCGCCTCGGCGACGTGCACCCACGTGAGCAGGTGCGGGTCCGAGGCACGGTAGGGCCGCCCGAAGGCGTCCTTGCCGCGCACCCGCTCGTGGATCCCCCGGACGTGGCCGATCGTGGCCAGGGCGTGCTCGACGGTGCCGAAGGTCGTCGCCGCGAGGTAGGTGCTCGTGCGCTGCAGCCGTCCCCACGGGTCTCCCTTGTAGCCGGAGTGTCCCGCGACCCCCGCCATGGCCATGGGGTGCAGCATCTGCAGGAGGAGCGCGGCGACACCACCCGGGAACATGGAGGCGTCGGCGTGCACCCGCCAGACCGGGTCCTGCGGGGTGAACCACCGCTCCCCCGGGGTGTCCCAGATCACCGACGCCCGCTGCTGCGCGTCGTCCCCGGCCACGCGGGAGCGCAGGGCCGACCCGAGGGCGCTCTGCAGCCGACCGATCATCGAGGACCTCACCTTCACCGACATAGGACAGAGGCTGGACAAAGACGTGACAACAGCACTATCGCACGGCTGCTGCCGCCCGTCCACGCGGTCCGGTCCCACCACCCCCTGCGCGCCACGCCCCACCCGGAGGACCGACCCAGGCCGACCGCCACCCCACCCGGAGGACCGACCCAGGCCGACCGTCGCCCCACCCGGCGGCCCCCGCCACCGACTTGTAGTGTCGGGCGTCATGCGCACCCCCACCTTCCCCGGCACCGACCGCACCTTCCTGCCGATCAACCTCGGCGGCAACCCCTTCGGCTGGACCTCCTCCGCCGAGGCCAGCGAGGCGGTGCTGGACGCCTTCCTCGCCGCCGGCGGGTCCTTCGTCGACACCGCCGACGCCTACTCCGCCTGGGCCGAGGGCCACGAGGGCGGCGAGTCCGAGCGCATCCTGGGTCGGTGGATGGCCGAGCGCGGCAACCGGGACGAGGTCCTCGTCGCGACCAAGGTCGGGAAGAAGCCGGGCCGGGAGGGCCTGGCCCACGACTCCGTCATGGCCGCCCTGGAGGAGTCCCTGGAGCGGCTGCAGACCGACCGGATCGACCTCTACTACGCCCACGCCGACGACGAGTCGGTGGCCATCGAGGACCAGGTGGCGACCTTCGACGAGGCCGTGCGCAGCGGCAAGGTGGGGGCCGTCGGCCTGTCGAACTACTCCCCCGCCCGGCTGCGCGAGTTCATGGAGGCCGCCGCGGCGCAGGACGCCGCGCTCCCGACCGCGATCCAGCCCCGCTACAGCCTGGTCTCCCGATCGGGCTACGAGAACGACCTCGCGCCGCTCGTCGCGGAGTTCGACCTCGCCGTGTTCTGCTACCCCGCACTGGCCTCCGGCTTCCTCACCGGCAAGTACCGCACCGAGGAGGACTTCGCCGGCAACGCCCGCGGCGGCGCCGCCCGACGGTATGCCGAGGCCGGCGGCCTCGCGGTCGTGGACGCCCTGGTGGCGGTCGCGGACCGGCACGGTGTCGCCCCGGCGTCGGTGGCTCTGGCCTGGCTCCTGGACCGGGGCGTCACCGCCCCCATCGCCTCCGCCTCCCGCCCCGAGCAGCTGGAGCCGCTGCTGGCGGCCACCCGGCTCGAGCTCGACGAGCAGGACCGCGCCGAGCTGGACGAGGCCTCGGCGAGCTTCTGACCTGAGCCACCGCCGGGCCGGGCGAGTCCCGCCGGGCCGTGCCGTGCTGCGCCGTGCGCCGTCTCGCACCGACGAGCGCGAGGATCCGACGTGCAGGTGCGGGAGCGTACCGGGCTCAGACCTCGACGTCGTCGACGGCGTCGAGGTCGGGAAGGTCGTCGAAGAGGGCCGGCGGCTCGCGCCAGGGGTCGTGCTCGCCACGGGCGGCGTCCTGGACCGCCCGGTAGACCCGCTCCGGGGTGCACGGCAGGTCGACGTGCCGCACCCCGAGGTGGGCGAGCGCGTCGACGACGGCGTTCTGCACCGCGGGGGTCGACCCCACGGTGGCCGCCTCGCCGATCCCCTTGGCCCCCAGCGGGTTGCGGTCGGTGGGGGTCTGGGTGAGGCTCGCCTCGAGCTGCACGAGGTCGGCGGCCGTGGGCAGCGTGTAGTCGGCGAAGGTGCCGGTGACCGGGTTGCCGAGCTCGTCGTAGCGGAACTCCTCGAAAAGCGCCTGCGCGATCCCCTGGACGCACCCGCCGTGCTGCTGGCCGCGCACGAGCAGCGGGTTGACGACGGTGCCGCAGTCGTCCACCGCGACGTGGCGCAGCAGCCGCACCGCACCGGTCTCCACGTCCACCTCCACGACGCTGACGTGGGTGCCGAACGGGAAGGTCGCCCCGTCCTGCGAGAAGTCGTGGTCGACGCCGAGCCCCTCACCGCGCTCGTGCGCCTGCTCCGCGACGGCGTCCCAGGTGAGCGTGGCGCCGGGGACCCCGCGCACCCCGAAGCTGCCGTCGACGAGCTCGACGTCGGCCTCGGCGACCTCCAGGAGCTCGGCGGCCAGGCCGGTCGCCTGCTCGCGCAGCTCCACGGCCGCCTCCAGCACCGCGCTCCCGCCCAGCTGCAGCGACCGCGCCCCGCCGGTGCCGCCGCCGGAGCGGACCCGGGCGGTGTCGGACTGCACGTAGCTCACGCGGTCCAGCGGCAGCCCGAGCTGGTCGGCCACCAGCATGGAGAAGGCCGTGGCGTGACCCTGACCGTGGGCCGAGGTGCCGGCCATGACGGTGAGCGAGCCGTCCCGGTCCACCCGGATGCCGGCATACTCGGTGCCGCCGAACCCGGTGATCTCGACGTAGCTCGCGATCCCCACCCCCAGCTGCCAGGGGCTGCCCGTCTCCCGCCGCCGCCGCTGCTCGCGCCGCAGCTCCTCGACGCCCGCCACCTCGAGGGCCCTCTCCAGGGCCGTGGCGTAGTCACCGGTGTCGTAGCGGGCACCGAACTTGGTGGTGTGCGGGAAGTCGCCGACCGCGACGAAGTTGCGACGGCGGAACTCCTCCGGGGCGAGCCCGCTCTCCCGCGCCGCGTGGTCCATCGCCCGCTCCACCATCGCCGCGGCCTCCGGACGGCCGGCCCCCCGGAAGGCCCCGGTCGGGGCGGTGTTGGTCATGACCGAGACCGCGTCGTAGCGCAGCCGCGGGATGACGTAGGACCCCTCGGACATCGTCCGGGTCGAGCCG
Organism: Serinicoccus chungangensis; assembly: GCF_006337125.1. GTDB lineage: Bacteria > Actinomycetota > Actinomycetes > Actinomycetales > Dermatophilaceae > Ornithinicoccus > Ornithinicoccus chungangensis. Next base: position 1,214,725 of record NZ_CP040887.1, on the reverse strand, counting down.
CTGGCGAAGGACCCGCCGAAGCCGGCGTAGGCGCCGCAGTCCCCCACCAGCCGCGCGCGCATCCCGGTGATCCGCCCGTCCTCGTCCAGCCCGACCTCGACGTACTGCACCTGGCCGCGGCTGGTCATCGACAACATCGTCTCGCTGCGCGTCTCCACCCACCGCACCGGTCGTCCGAGGCGGCAGCTGGCGCGCACCACGGCCGCGTGCTCCGGGATGATCCCGGCCTTGCCGCCGAAGGCGCCGCCGACGTGCGGGGCCCGCACCCGGACCGCGTCCCGGGGCAGACCGGTCCACCGCACCAGCAGGCGCTGGGCCAGGTGCGGGTGCTGCGTGCCCAGGACGACGTCCAGACCGCCGACCTCCGGGGACCCCTCGCCGTCTGCGCCACCGGTCAGGGCGGGCCGGACGAGGATGCCGTGGCCCTCGATCGGGCTGGTCGCCATCCGGTTGTTCTCCATGCGCAGCCGCGCCACCCGGTGGGCGCCGGCGAGGACGTCCTGCTCGCCGTCCGGGTCCTTGACGGCGAGCACGAGGTTGCTGCCGAGCTCGGGGAACTGCCGGGGTGCCTGCTCGGACACGGCCTCCTCGAGGTCGACCACCGCGTCCAGCTCCTCGTAGTCGACGTCGACGAGGTCGGCCGCGTCGACGGCCGCCACCCGGCTGCGCGCCACGACGAGGGCGACCGGGTCCCCCACGAAGCGCACCCGGCCGGTGGCCAGGGCGGTCCGCGCCACCCGGTCGTGGATCTGCGCGAACGGCGGGACGGGGTCCGTGCCGAGGTCGTCGGCGGTGAAGACCCCCACCACCCCGGGGGCCGACGCGGCCTCGGAGGTGTCGATCCCGGCCAGGCGCGCGTGCGCCACCGGGCTGCGCACGAACACGGCGTGCAGGATGTCCGGGTCGTCGAGGTCGAGGTCGCCGACGAAGGTGCCCCGCCCGCGCAGGAGGTCGGGGTCCTCCACCCGGCGCACCTCGGTGCCGAGGATGGACGTCCCGCGCTGAAGATCGGTCATGGCCTCCATCCTGCCTCCTCGTCCGGGGGTCGGCGAGCGGCATGATGGGGGTATGCCCGACCCCCAGCCGGACCTGCTCGACCTCGACTCCCTGCTCGACGACGACGAACGCGCCGTGCGCGACTCGGTCGCCGCGGCGTGCGCCGAGCACGTGGTCCCGCACGTCGCCGGGTGGTTCGAGGCCGGCCACGTGGAGCACGGGCTCGTGCGCGAGCTGGCGCGGGAGTTCGGCCGGCTGGGGCTGCTGGGGATGCACCTGGAGGGCTACGGGTGCGCGGGCATGAGCGCGGTCGACTACGGCCTGGCCTGCACCGAGCTGGAGGCCGTCGACTCCGGCGTCCGCTCCCTGGTGTCCGTCCAGGGGTCCCTGGCCATGCACGCCATCCACGCCTACGGCAGCGAGGAGCAGCGGCAGGGCTGGCTGCCCGGGATGGCCTCCGGGGAGACCATCGGCTGCTTCGGGCTCACCGAGCCCGACCACGGCTCGGACCCGGGCTCGATGACCACCCGGGCGCGGCGGGACGGCACCGACTGGGTCCTCGACGGGGCGAAGACCTGGATCACCAACGCCCCCCTCGCCGACGTGGCGGTGGTGTGGGCCCGCACCGAGGACGGCATCCGCGGCTTCGTCGTGCCCACCTCCACCACGGGGGTCTCCACCCCGACCATCGAGCGGAAGATGTCGCTGCGGGCCTCGGTGACCGGCGAGGTGGTGCTCGAGGGGGTGCGGCTGCCGCAGGACGCGGTGCTGCCCGGCGTCCGCGGGCTCAAGGGGCCGCTGTCCTGCCTGTCGGAGGCGCGGTACGGCATCGTCTGGGGGTCCATGGGGGCGGCCCGCTCGGCCCTGACCACGGCGTTGGCGTATGCCGCCACCCGCGAGCAGTTCGACCGTCCGATCAGCGCCTTCCAGCTCACCCAGGCCAAGCTGGCCCGCATGCACCAGTCCTGGGCCACCGGCATGCTGCTCGCGCTGCACCTGGGCCGGCTCAAGGACCGCTCCGGCCTGCGCCCCGAGCAGGTGAGCGTCGGCAAGCTCAACAACGTCGGCGCGGCGCTGGAGGTCTGCCGCACCGCCCGCACCATCCTCGGGGCCAACGGCGTCTCCGGGGACTACCCGCTCATGCGCCACATGGCCAACCTCGAGTCCGTCCTCACCTACGAGGGCACCGAGGAGATGCACACCCTCGTCGTCGGCCAGGCCCTCACCGGCCAGCAGGCCTACCGGTAGCCGTCCGGCTAGCGGCCCGTGGGGGCCGCGTCCGCTCCCGCGGTGACGCCGAGCCGGTCGAAGGCCGCCTCCAGCCGGTCGCCCAGCACGTCGGCGAGCGACCGGGCATACGTGTCGGTGATGTGGCTCCCCTGGCGGTAGACGAGCACCCCGCCGACCACCGGCGGGCACCGGTCCTCGCCGGGGCAGACCCAGTCGTTCATGGTGACGAAGGTCGAGCCGGGGACCTCCTCCACCGCGCGCAGCAGCGGCCCGGTGCCGCTGCCCTCGTTGGCCTCGAAGCTGCAGCGGTCCAGGTCGTCACGGTGGTCGGCGACGCAGGCGTAGACCTGCAGGTCCCCCGGCTGCGGCGTGTCCGCCACCGCGACCACCGGGACACCGGCGGCCGTCACCTCGCGCCAGCGCTGCGCCATCCCCGCGGCGAGCGCCGGACCGGACGGCTCGCCGTCCTCGTCGAGGCCCTGCGACTTCACCGAGGAGGTCAGCACGACGTCCGGGGGCTCCGCCACCAGGCGCCGCGCCACCCTCGCCCCCCAGTCGAGGCAGGCCTGCGCCTGCGCCCCCTCCTCGAACTCGACCGGGGTGGCGCTCCAGGGGCAGGCCGACCGGTAGTAGACGTCGACCCGCCACCCCCGCTGCTCGCCGAGCTCGTCCAGCGCCCCCGTCCACTGGGCGATCTTGGAGTCGCCGACCACGGCGACGTGCAGGTCGCCCTCCGGGTCCCCGAAGGCGCAGCGCAGCACCTCCTCGCCGGTCGCGTCACAGTCCTGCCGGTAGAGCGCCGGCAGGTCACGCGTCGCCTCCAGCGGGTCCGGGGTGATGGAGGAGGGTGCGAGGTCGAGGCCGTCGAGGTCGGGCGAGGGTGCTCCCTCGGTGCCGGACGGCGCCTCGCGGCCCCCCGCCCCACCCGCGTCCGTCTCCGCACCGTCGCCGCCCGCACCGTCCCCGAGGTCGCCCCCCGAGGCTCCCGCCAGGCCCCCGAGCCGCTCCCCGGCGCGGCGGCCGTCGCCGGCCAGCACCGGGGGACCGTCGCCGCGGTCACCCGCCAGGGCGGCCGCGCCGTCGGCGTCGGCGGCGGCCGCCTCGTTGGCGCGGACCTGACGGTCGACCTCGCGCACCAGCTGCCAGCCCGCGCCCGCCGCCAGGACCGTGCACAGCGCCCCCACGGCCAGCCCGGCCGCCGGACGCGCCCAGCGGCCGCGGGCGTGGCGCACCGGCTGCTCGACCAGCAGGTACCCCAGAGTGGCCGGCACCACGCTCAGCAGCACCACCCCCAGGCCCGCCCAGACCGACAGCTGCCCCCACCTTGCCTCCGCCACGACCAGCAGCGGCCAGTGCCAGAGGTACAGCGAGTAGGACAACGCCCCCGTCCACTGCAGCAGGGCCGCGCGGTGGACCCGCACCGGCCCGGACGACTCCGACGCCCGCACCCCGCCGACCAGCGCGGCCGCCGTGCCGAGGGTCGGGACCAGCGCCGCCCACCCGGGCCAGGGGGTCTGTGCGTCGGTGAGCACGGCCCCCGCCAGGACCACGGCCGGGCCGCCCCACGCCAGCGCCGTCGCGAGTGGGACGGGGACGCGCGACCACCAGGCGCTCCCCAGCGCCACCAGCGCCCCGACCCCGAGCTGCCAGAGCCGGGTGGAGGTGACGAAGTAGGCCTCCGGGGGGCTGGCGGTGCTCAGGTGCACCGCCCAGCCGAAGGACGGCAGGACCACGGCCACGGCCAGCAGGACCGCGGTGAGCGGGACCGGGCCGCGGCCGCGCCGGCGCGCGACCCAGGCGGCGAGGAGGAGCAGCAGCGGCCACAGGAGGTAGAACTGCTCCTCCACCGCGAGCGACCAGTACTGCTGGACCGGGGAGTCGACCGAGTCCTCGGCCAGGTAGTCCACGGAACGGTCCGCCAGCCGCCAGTTCACGACGTAGAGCCCGGAGGTGACGATGTCCCACCCGGTCTCGCGCCAGCGCACCTGCGGGAGCAGGGTGAGGGTGAGCAGCGCCGTGGTGACCAGGACGAGGGCCGAGGCCGGGAGCAGGCGCCGGGCCCGGCGCGACCAGAACCGCCGCAGGTCCACCGTCCCGCTGCGCAGCAGCTCGGACACGAGCAGCCCGGTGATGACGTAGCCGGAGATGACGAAGAAGACGTCCACCCCGGCGAAACCGCCGGGGAGCCAGGGCACCCCGGCGTGGTAGAGCAGGACGAGGAGCACGGCGAGGGCGCGCAGCCCCTGGATGTCGGCCCGGTAGCCCGGCGGGACCACACGACCACCGAGCCTGCTCACCCGGGGGAGTCTAGTCAGCCCTTCCCGCGCCGGGACACGCTCGACCGCGAGACGAGGCGGGGCGGGATGAGCAGCTCCGCCGCGTCCCCTCCCCCCTCCAGCAGCGACACCAGACGCTCCACCGCCGCGGCACCGACGGCGTCGAACTGCTGCTCGACCGTGCTGAGCGCCGGCTGCAGCCACCCGCTCTCGGGCGTGTTGTCGTAGCCGATGACGCTCACCCGGCCGGGCACCTCGACGCCCGCGCGGTGCAGCGCCGCCATGAGGCCGAGCGCCATGGAGTCGTTCGCGGCGAACACCGCGTCGACCTCGCCCCAGCGCGGGTGCTCCAGCAGCTCCAGCCCGGCCCGGTAGCCCGACTCGGGGCTCCAGTCGCCCACCCAGGTGGGGCCGGTCCCCACCCCGGCCGCCTCCATCCGGTCCGCCCAGCCCGCGGTGCGCTGCCGGGCCTCCCCCCAGTCCGTCGGACCGCTGACGTGGGCCACGGTGCGCTGTCCGCAGTCCAGCAGGTGCTCGGCCACCAGCCGGCCTCCGGCCTCGTTGTCGCTCGCGACGAAGGGCACGTCGTCACCGAGCCGGCCCTCGACCGCCACCACGGGCAGCTGGGCGGGGAGTCCGTCGACCATCCGCGCCTGCCCGTCGGTGGGCGCGATGACGGCCACCCCCTCGACGTCCCGGCTCAGCACCTCCTCGAGGACGGCGTCCACCTGGCCGGCGTCCAGCCCGTGCGCCGACACGATCTGGGCCGCGTAGCCGCTGCGCCGGGCCGCGGCCTCGATGCTCAGCAGCATGGACATCGGGCCGAAGAGCGGCCCCATGAAGCTGACGACCCCGAGGGACCGCGTGCGCCGCACCGCGAGGTTGCGGGCGGTCCCGCTGGGCCGGTAGCCCAGCCGCGCCATCGCGCGGCGCACCCGGTCCACCGTCTCCGGACGCACCTGCGGGCTGTCGTTGACGACCCGCGACACCGTCTGGTGGGACACGCCGGCGGCGGCCGCCACGTCATACATGGTCGTGCGTCGACCCAACCCGTCCATCACCTCTCCGTCCGCTCGGCGACCATCCTGCACCGTTCGTCGCAGCTGCGACGAGGGGCCTTTGACAAACCAGATGTTAGCGGTAACCTCTTCGTCTTGTGAGCGGTAACAACATCTTCGTCGTCGGCGTCGACTTCGGCACCCTGTCCGGCCGCGCCGTGGTCGTGCGGGTCCAGGACGGGACCGTGGTCGGCAGCGCTGCGCACCCCTACCCCCACGGGGTGATGGAGGCCGAGCTGACCGCCGGCCCGGCCGCCGCCGAGGGTCGTCCCGCGCCGCTGCCGCCCGACTGGGCGCTGCAGGTCGCCCACGACTACGTCGAGGTCCTCGCGCACGCCGTCCCCGCGGCGCTCGCCGCGGCCCGTGACGCGCACGGGGTGCGGGCCGAGGACGTCGTGGGCATCGCGACCGACTTCACCGCCTGCACCATGGTCCCCACCACGTCCGACGGCACCCCGTTGAGCGAGCTCCGGGAGCTCGCGGACCGCCCGCACGCCTACGTCAAGCTGTGGAAGCACCACGCGGCGCAGCCGCACGCCGACCGCATCAACGCCCTGGCCCACGGACGGGGGGAGGCGTGGATCGCCCGCTACGGCGGGCTCATCTCCTCGGAGTGGGAGTTCGCCAAGGGGCTGGAGCTCCTCGAGGACGACCCCGAGGTCTACGCGGCCACCGAGCGCTGGGTCGAGGCGGCCGACTGGATCGTCTGGCAGCTGTCCGGCCGCTACGTGCGCAACGCCTGCACCGCGGGCTACAAGGGCATCCGGCAGGACGGCCGCTACCCCGACCGCGACTTCCTGGCCGCGCTCGACCCCGGGTTCGCCGACTTCGTCACCGACAAGCTGGACCAGCCGATCGGGGAGCTGGGCGACGCGGCGGGGCGGCTGAGCGCGCGGGCGGCGGCGTGGACCGGCCTGCCCGAGGGGATCACCGTCGCCGTCGGCAACGTCGACGCCCACGTCACCGCCCCCGCGGCCGGCGCCGTCGAGCCCGGCCAGATGGTGGCCATCATGGGCACCTCGACCTGCCACGTCATGAACGGTGAGGTCCTCCGGGAGGTCCCCGGGATGTGCGGCGTCGTCGAGGGCGGCATCGTGCCGGGACTGTGGGGGTACGAGGCCGGTCAGTCCGGCGTCGGCGACATCTTCGGCTGGTTCGTCGAGCACGGCGTGCCCCCGGCCTACCACGAGGAGGCGCGCCGGCAGGGCGTGTCGGTGCACGAGCTGCTCACCGACCTCGCCTCCCGGCAGCGGGTGGGCGAGCACGGGCTCGTCGCGCTGGACTGGCACAGCGGCAACCGGTCGGTCCTCGTCGACCACGAGCTGTCCGGGCTGGTCGTCGGCCAGACGCTGGCCACGCGGCCCGAGGACACCTACCGCGCGCTGCTCGAGGCGACGGCGTTCGGCACCCGCGTCATCGTCGAGGCCTTCGTCGAGGCGGGCGTGCCCGTGACCGAGTTCATCGTCGCCGGGGGGCTGCTCAAGAACCCTCTGCTCATGCAGATCTACGCCGACGTCACCCGGCTGCCCATCTCGACCATCGCGACCGACCAGGGCCCGGCGCTGGGGTCGGCCCTGCACGCGGCCGTCGCGGCCGGGGAGTATGCCGACATCCGCGCCGCGGCGCGTGCCATGGGCCGGGTGGACCGCGCGGTCTACACCCCCGACGAGGAGGCGGCCCGCGGCTACGACGCGCTCTTCGCCGAGTACCGCGCGCTGCACGACCACTTCGGTCGCGGGGGCACCGAGGTCATGCACCGGCTGCGCGCCCTGCGGCGGGCCGCCCGGGCCGGAGCGGGGTCGGCGGCATGAGCCTGCAGTCCTTCTCCCGTGAGGTCCGGGGCCGGATCGCCGAGGTCCGGGAGGTCGTGTCCCGCCTGCACGACGAGCTGCCCCGGTGGGACCTGGTCGTCTGGACGGCCGGCAACGTCTCGCAGCGGGTCCCCGGCACCGACCTCTTCGTCATCAAGCCCTCCGGCGTGCGCTACGACGAGCTCTCGCCGGAGGTCATGGTCGTCTGCGACCTCGACGGCGAGCTCGTCGACGGCGCGCACCGTCCCAGCTCCGACACCGCGGCCCACGCCTACGTCTACCGGCATCGGCCGGATGTCGGCGGCGTCGTGCACACCCACTCCCCCTACGCCACGGCCTGGGCGGCGCTGGGCGAGGAGATCCCCTGCGCCCTCACCATGATGGCCGACGAGTTCGGGGGTCCGGTCCCCATCGGCCCGTTCGCGCTCATCGGGGACGACTCGATCGGCCGCGGCATCGTGGAGACCCTGCGCGGGTCGCGCAGCCCGGCGGTCCTCATGCGCAGCCACGGTCCGTTCACCGTCGGTGTCGACGCCCGGGCCGCGGTCAAGGCTGCGGTCATGGTGGAGGAGGTCGCCCGGACCCTCCACCTCGCCCGACAGCTCGGTCCCCTCACCCCTCTCGACCAGCGCGACGTCGACGCCCTCTACGACCGCTACCAGAACGTCTACGGCCAGGCACCCGCCGCGCCGACCGCCGAGCCGCACCAGGAGCAGGAACCAGCATGAGCGCGCAGCCCCGCACCGAGGACGCCGAGATCTGGTTCTGCACCGGCAGCCAGCACCTCTACGGCGAGGAGACCCTGCGGCAGGTCGCCGAGCAGAGCCAGGCCATCGCCCGCGCGCTGGACGACGCCGACGCCGTCCCCGTCCGGGTCGTCTGGAAGCCCGTGCTGACCGACCGGGAGGCGATCCACCGTCTCGCCCTGGAGGCCAACGCGCACGAGGGCTGCCTCGGGCTCATCGCCTGGATGCACACCTTCTCCCCCGCCAAGATGTGGATCGCCGGCCTGGCCGCCCTGGACCGCCCGCTGCTGCACCTGCACACCCAGGCCAACGTCGAGCTGCCCTGGTCGACCATCGACTTCGACTTCATGAACCTCAACCAGGCCGCCCACGGGGACCGCGAGTTCGGCTACCTGCAGACCCGGATGGGCGTGCGGCGCAGCACCGTCGTCGGGCACGTCTCCCACGAGCCCGTCCAGCGCCGCGTCGGCGACTGGGCCCGGGCGGCCGCCGGCTGGGCCGCGACCCGCTCGCTGCGGCTGGCCCGGTTCGGCGACAACATGCGCAACGTGGCCGTGACCGAGGGCGACAAGACCGAGGCCGAGATCCGGCTGGGCGTCTCGGTCAACACGTGGGGCGTCAATGACCTGGTGGCCGCGGTCGCCGAGGTGGGCGACCCCGAGGTCGACGCGCTCGTCGACGAGTACCTCGACCTCTACGACGTGGCACCCGAGCTGCGTCCCGGTGGGGACCGGGCGGAGTCGCTGCGCGACGGCGCCCGCCAGGAGGTGGCGCTGCGCACCCTGCTGGAGTCCCTCGGCGCCACCGCCTTCACCACGACCTTCGAGGACCTGGGCGGCCTGAAGCAGCTGCCCGGCCTCGCGGTCCAGCGCCTCATGGCCGCCGGCTACGGCTTCGGCGCCGAGGGCGACTGGAAGACCGCCGTCCTCGTGCGCGCCGCCAAGGTCATGGGCGCCGGGCTGCCCGGCGGGGCCTCCCTCATGGAGGACTACACCTACGACCTCACCCCCGGTGCGGAGAAGGTCCTCGGGGCCCACATGCTCGAGATCTGCCCGTCCCTGACGACCTCCCGGCCGCGCCTCGAGGTGCACCCGCTCGCCATCGGCGACCGTGAGGACCCGGTCCGCCTGGTCTTCCACGCCGACCCCGGACCCGGGGTGGTGGTGGCGATGACCGACATGCGGGACCGTTTCCGGCTCACCGCCAACGCGGTCGACGTCGTCGCCCCGGACGCCCCGCTGCCCCACCTTCCCGTCGCCCACGCCGTCTGGCGCCCGCAGCCGGACCTCGCCACCTCGGCGGAGGCCTGGCTCACCGCCGGCGCGGCCCACCACACCGTCCTCAGCACCCAGGTGGGCGTGCCGGTCATCGAGGAGTGGGCCGCGATGTCGGGCACCGAGCTGCTGGTCATCGACCAGGACACCACCACCCGCGGGTTCGCCCGCGAGGTGCGCTGGAACCAGGCCTACCACCGCCTCGCGCAGGGCGTCTGAGGCGACCGCACCGCATACCCACCCGCACGACCACCGTCCGACCCCCGCACCCGCGGGACCACACCCAAGGAGACACCCATGATGATCCGTAGGTACACCGCCATCGCCGCCGGTGCGACGCTCGCCCTCAGCCTCGCGGCCTGCGGCGGCGAGGGCGCGGGCAGCGGCAGCGCCGACGAGGGCGGCGCGTCCGGGGACGGAGGGGGGGAGGGCGGCACCGTGGGTGTCGCCATGCCCACCCAGACCTCCGAGCGCTGGATCGCCGACGGCAACGCCGTCGAGGCCGGGCTCACCGAGGCGGGCTACGACGTCGACCTGCAGTTCGCCAACGACGACATCCCCACCCAGAGCCAGCAGATCGACCAGATGATCACCAACGGGGCCGACGCCCTGGTCATCGCCGCCATCGACGGCACCGCGCTGTCCAGCCAGCTCGACGCCGCCGCCGCCGCGGGCATCCCGGTCATCTCCTACGACCGGCTCATCCGGGACAGCGAGAACGTCGACTTCTACGTCACCTTCGACAACTACAACGTCGGTGTGCAGCAGGCCACCGCGCTGCTGGTCGGGCTCGGCGTCCTCAACGAGGACGGCTCCGAGGGCGACGCGGAGGGACCCTTCAACATCGAGCTGTTCGCCGGGTCGCTGGACGACAACAACGCCCACTTCTTCTGGGACGGGGCGATGGACACGCTCCAGCCCTACATGGAGGACGGCACCCTCGAGGTGCCCTCGGGCCAGACCGACATCGAGCAGGCGGCCACGCTGCGCTGGCAGCAGGAGACCGCGCAGCGCCGCATGGAGGACCTGCTCACCAGCACCTACAGCGACGGCACCGAGCTGCACGGCGTGCTCTCGCCCTACGACGGCCTGTCCCGCGGCATCATCACCGCGCTCCGCAACGACGGCATGGGCGACACCATCGAGGACGGGCTGCCTGTCGTCACCGGCCAGGACGCCGAGATCGCCTCGGTGAAGCTCATCGCCGACGGCGTCCAGCAGTCGACCATCTTCAAGGACACCCGCAAGCTCGCCGACCAGGCCGTCGTCACGGTCGAGGCGTACATGGCCGGCGAGGAGGCGGAGGCCAACGACACCGAGAGCTACGACAACGGCGTCAAGGTCGTCCCCTCCTACCTGCTGGAGTCCGACGTGGTCTACCAGGACAACATCACCGAGCTGCTCATCGACTCGGGCTACTGGACCCAGGAGGAGGTCGACTCCGGCGTCGCCGAGTGACCCTCCTGCCCGACCGCTCCTGACCCGTCGCGTCCGACGACGGGTCAGGGGCGCCCCTTCCCCACCGCGCACCCGCGCGGTCCCCCCGTGAGGAGCTCCATGAGCGACACCATCCTGGAGATGCGTGGGATCACCAAGACGTTCCCCGGCGTGAAGGCGCTGGAGGACGTGACCCTGGAGGTCCGGCGCGGTGAGATCCACGCCATCTGCGGCGAGAACGGCGCCGGCAAGTCGACCCTGATGAAGGTGCTGTCCGGGGTCTACCCGCACGGCACCTACGAGGGCGACATCCTCCTGGACGGCGACCCCGTCCGCTTCTCCTCGATCAACGACAGCGAGGAGAAGGGGATCGTCATCATCCACCAGGAGCTCGCCCTGGTGCCGCACCTGTCGATCGCCGAGAACATGTACCTCGGCAACGAGCGGCGCGGCCGCGGCGGCCTCATCGACTGGCACCGGACCAACCGCGACGCCACCGAGCTCATGCAGCGGGTGGGTCTGCGCGAGCTGCCGGTGACCCGGATCGGCCACATCGGAGTGGGCAAGCAGCAGCTGGTCGAGATCGCCAAGGCGCTGTCCAAGGACGTGCGCCTGCTCATCCTGGACGAGCCGACGGCGGCCCTCAACGACAACGACTCCGAGCACCTGCTCGGGCTGCTGCGCCAGCTCCGGGACCAGGGGGTCACCTGCATCATGATCTCGCACAAGCTGGGCGAGATCGCCGACATCGCCGACCGGACGACGATCATCCGGGACGGCCGCACGATCGAGACGCTGGACATGAGCGAGCCGGGGGCCACCCAGGACCGGATCATCCGCGGGATGGTCGGGCGGGACATGGAGCACCGCTACCCCGAGCGCGAGCCGCACGTGGGCGAGGAGATGCTGCGGGTCGAGGACTGGCGGGTGCACCACCCCACGCAGGCCGACCGGCTGGTCATCGAGGACGCCAGCTTCTCGGTCCGGGCCGGCGAGGTCGTCGGGATCGCCGGCCTCATGGGTGCCGGGCGCACCGAGCTGATGATGAGCATCTTCGGCCGCAGCTACGGCCGTGGGATCTCCGGCCGCGTGCTCAAGCAGGGCCAGGAGATCGACGTGTCGACCGTCTCCCGGGCGATCGGCCACGGCATCGCCTACGCCACCGAGGACCGCAAGGCCTACGGGCTCAACCTCATCGACGACGTGCGGCACAACACCTCGGCCGCGGGCCTGGACAAGCTGTCCCGGCTCGGCTGGGTCAACGGGCTGGAGGAGCTCAAGGTCGCCCAGGACTACCGGCGCGACCTCAACACCCGCACCCCCAGCGTCCTCAACAGCGTGGGCAAGCTCTCCGGCGGCAACCAGCAGAAGGTCGTGCTGGCCAAGTGGCTGTTCACCGACCCCGACGTGCTCATCCTCGACGAGCCCACCCGCGGCATCGACGTGGGGGCCAAGTACGAGATCTACACGATCATCAACCGCATGGTGGCGGCCGGCAAGGCGGTCGTCGTCATCTCCTCCGAGCTGCCCGAGCTGCTCGGCATCAGCGACCGCATCTACACCCTGGCCTTCGGCCGGATCACCGGTGAGCTGCCGGTCGCCGAGGCCACCCAGGAACGCCTCATGTCACTCATGACCATGGACAAGGAAGGTGCCGCCCGATGACCGGGACGCTCAACCTCAAGGACCTGCTCACCAGCAACATCCGTCAGAGCGGCATCCTGCTGGCGCTGGTGGTGATCGTCGGCTTCTTCTCGGTCCTGCACCCCAGCTTCCTCACGCCGGGCAACCTCACCAACATCGTGCTGCAGTACTCCTACATCCTCATCCTGGCGATCGGGATGATCATCGTCATCATCGGCGGGCACATCGACCTGTCCGTCGGGTCCCTCGTGGCCCTGACCGGGGCGACCGCGGCGGTGGTCTCGATCCGCAGCGGTATGCCGTGGTGGGTCGGGGTGCTCGCGGCCCTCGCGGTGGGCGTGCTGGCCGGGTGCTGGCAGGGGTTCTGGGTCGCCTACGTCGGGATCCCCGCCTTCATCGTCACCCTCGCGGGGATGCTCATCTTCCGCGGCCTGACCTTCCAGGTCCTGGACAACGTGTCGCTGTCCCCCTTCGGCGGCACCTACTACCAGATCGCCAACGGGTTCCAGAACGGCATCCTGGGCGGCTACGGCGTGGACGTCTTCACGCTCGTGATCTTCGCCGTCGCCGTCCTCGGGTATGCCGTGAACGCCTGGCGCCAGCGCCGGGCCGCGGTCTCCTACGAGCAGGAGGTCGGGGCGCTGCCGCTGTTCGTGCTGAAGATCGTGGCGGTCGGCGCGGTGGTCATGTGGTTCGGCTACCAGCTCGCCCAGAGCCGCGGCCTGCCCAACGTGCTCATCCTGCTCGCGGTCCTCATCCTCATCTACGGGCTCGTCACGCAGAAGACCGTCTTCGGCCGCAACGTCTACGCCATCGGCGGCAACCTCACCGCCGCCAAGCTCTCCGGCGTCAAGGTCAAGAAGGTCAACTTCCTCATCTTCGTCAACATGGGTCTGCTCTCCGGCATCGCCGGCGTCGTGTTCTCGTCCCGGATGAACGGTGCCCAGCCGGGCGCCGGCAACATGTTCGAGCTGGACGCAATCGCCGCCTGCTTCATCGGCGGGGCCGCGGTGACCGGAGGCGTGGGCCGGGTCACCGGGGCCATGATCGGCGGCCTCATCATGGCCGTCATGTCCAACGGCATGCAGCTCATGGGTGCCGACCAGTCCACCCAGCAGCTGGTCAAGGGCCTGGTGCTGCTGCTCGCGGTCGCCTTCGACGTCTACAACAAGCGGCGCGCCGGCAGCTGAGCCAGCCGGCTCACGGCATACCCCAGCCAGAAGAGCGCGAGGGTCGCGAGGACCGAGGCCAGGAGGTAGCCCGGTTGCCCGAGCCAGGGCAGCAGCGGGCGCTCGCGCTGGTAGAAGTAGTTGCCGTCGAAGGCCGCGTTGGCGGCGACCGCGACGCAGAGGTAGAGGCCGAACCAGCCGAACGCCCGCCAGAGGGCTGGGACGGAGGGTCGCCAGTCCGTCGTGAGCCAGGCCAGCGCGGGCAGCAGCAGCGTGACGGCGTGGTTGACGAAGAAGCTCAGGCCCAGCAGCGTCGTCGGCGGCTGGATGTTCTGCGGGTAGGCAAAGCTGGCCCACGCCCACAGGCCGAAGGAGAACAGCACGTCCATGACCCGTCGGCTGCCGGTGAGCAGGCACGACGACGACGGCGAGTCCACGGCGCACACCGACGACGTGCTCGCGGACGAAGGACCGGCCCACGAGCAGGGTCACCGCGAGCGCGAGCAGGCCCAGGACGTAGACCAGTGCCCGGGCCGGCTCAGAGCACGACGACGCGGTGACCCATGGCCAGCAGGCCCTGGGACCAGAACATCTCCATGGCGTCCACCGAGATCCGGGCGCACCCGTGCGAGGCCGGGACGGGCGGGATGGACATCGATCCGTGCACGGCGTAGTTGCCGAAGTAGTACATGGGCCGGTACATCTTGCCCAGCTCGCCGTCCTGCCAGCCCTCGCTGTGGGTGAGCCACACCTGGAAGTCCCCGGTCGGGGTGCGCGCGTCGTACTCGTGGTCCTTGAAGGTGTACGGCTCGCCGTTGCCGGTCGAGGTGTTGAGCGTCATGAGCGTCGCTCCCCCGCGCACCACGAGCAGCAGCTGGGAGGCGAGGTGGACCTCGACGTGGTCGCCGCCGTAGGCCGGCGCCGGGCGGTAGCCGGTGGCCAGCGCCGCGCGGGTGCTCGGCCCCACGACACCGTCGCGCCACAGGCCGTGGGCCTTCTGCAGGGCCCACACGGCCTGCTGGGTCAAGTGGCCGAACCCGCCGTCAGGTGCGCCGCACCAGTAGCCGGCCGCCCCCAGCTGCTCCTGCAGCACCCAGACCGCCTCGCCCCCGCTGCCCCGCTCCAGGACCGGTGGGGGCGGCGACTCCACCGGCTCGGGCTCGGGTTCCGGGTCCGGCTCCGCCTCCACCGGCTCGGGCTCGGGCTCCGGCGGGAGCACGAACAGGCCCCCGTCGTCCTGCAGACCCCCGACGACGGCCCCCGTCATGAGCCCCGCACCGCCCTTGACCAGGGCCCGGCGGGGCAGCGGCGTGGTCCGCAGCCGCCCGGCCGCCCACGCATACCTCTGCCTGCGCATGTGTGTCCCCTTCCTCGCTTGCTGACCAGTAGACGCGGCCGCGGGACCCCGAGGTCCCCCGCCGCTCCTGGTGTTGCCGAATCGTGATGTCGAGGCGATCGCCCGCGCCCCGTCCCCGGCGCACGCCTATGCTGCACCTCACCCCAGGTTGTCACACCCATCGCCCCAGGAGGACCACCATGGCCCGCCCGCACCGACCGCTCCCGACCCTGTCCCGGCGGCGCATGCTCGCACTCGGCGGCGTCGGCGCGCTCGGCGCCTCGCTGGCCGCCTGCGGCGACAACACCGGGCGCGAGGGTTCCTCGGACCAGGACGCCGCGGGGTCGAGCGGCGGGCGGCCCAGCATCGCGCAGTGGTACCACCAGTACGGCGAGGAGGGGACGCAGGAGGCCGTGCGGCGGTATGCCGCGGACTACGAGGCCGCCGACGTCACCGTCTTCTGGAAGCCCGGGGACTACGACCAGACCACGGCCGCCTCGTTGCTCACCGACGCCGGCCCCGACGTCTTCGAGTACGGCAACGGGCCGACCATCGACATGATCCGCGGTGACCAGGTGGCCGACCTCACCGACCTGTTCGGCGACACCCTCGACGACTTCACCCCCTCCCTCATCGAGCGGATGACCTACGACGGCAAGATCTGGGCGGTCCCCCAGGTGCTGGACATGCAGGTCCTCGTCTACCGCAGGAGCATGCTCGAGGGGGCCGGCATCGACGCGCCGCAGCAGATCCCCGAGCTCGTCGCCGCCGCGCGCGAGCTGACCCGCGGCGACGTCAAGGGCCTCTTCCTCGGCAACGACGGCGGCGCCGGGCTGATGGGTGGTCCGATGCTGTGGGCGGCCGGCCTGGACTACCTGGACGGCGAGCAGGTCGGGTTCGACAGCGCCGGCGCACCGGAGGCGCTCTCGGTGCTGCGGACCCTGTGGACCGACGAGTCGCTGCTGCTGGGGCAGGCCAAGGACTGGTTCGACCCTGACGCCCTCATCTCCGGGCGGACGGCGATGCAGTGGACCGGGCTGTGGACCTTCCCCGCGATCAGCGACGCGCTGGGGGACGACTTCGGGGCCATCCCCTGGCCCTCGATGGAGGGCGGGTCGCCCTCGGTCCCCGTCGGGGCCTACGGCTCCTGCGTGTCCACCCGCGCCGCCGACGTGCAGGCGGCCAAGGACTTCGTGCGCTGGCTGTGGATCGACCAGACCGACAAGCAGCTCGACTTCGCCACGTCCTACGGCTTCCACGTGCCCTCTCGGGTCAGCCTGGTCCCGGAGGCCGACGTGCTGGCCTCGGGTCCCGCGGCGGACGCGGCCGGCTACGTCACCGAGTTCGGCCACGCCCAGACCCCGCTGCTGTGGACGCCGCAGTGCGCGACCGCCTGGAGCGACATGATGAGCCGGGTCGTGCGGGACGGGGCCGACCCGCAGGAGGAGCTGGACGCGCTGGTGCCCGTCGTCGAGGCCGAGCTGGAGCGGGTCACCGGCTGATGCTGGCGCGGCTGCGCGGTCGCCACGACGTCAACCTGTGGTTCTGGGTCTTCGTCGGCCCGTTCTTCGCCGGGCTGGTCCTGTTCATCTACGTGCCGATCGGCTGGAGCGTCTACCTCTCCTTCTTCGAGGCCTACAACACCGTCACCCCCACCGAGTTCGTCGGCCTGGCGAACTACCGCGACATGCTGGCGGACCCGGCCTTCCGTGACTCGCTGCTCACCTTCGTCGTCTTCGCCGCCTTCATCGTGCCGACGACCTTCGCGCTGTCCCTGCTCACCGCCCTGCTCGTGGCCCGGACCCGCGTCATGCAGGCGTTCTTCCGGTCCGTCTTCTTCCTGCCCGTCGCCTGCTCCTACGTCGTCGCGGCCCTGATCTGGAAGATGTCGATCTTCTCCGGCATGCGCTCGGGCGCGGCCAACGCCCTGCTCGGGCTCGTCGGCCTGGACCCGGTCCCGTGGCTCTCGATCACGGACCCGCCGTGGTACTGGCTCGTCATCGTTTCGGCCCGGCTGTGGCTGCAGGTGGGGTTCTACATGATCCTCTTCCTCGCCGCGCTGCAGCGGGTCCCGACCAACCTCTACGAGGCCGCGGCGATCGACGGCGCCGAGGGGTGGCAGGTCTTCCGGCACATCACCTGGCCGCAGCTGCTGCCGGCGTCCACGGCCGTGCTCCTGCTGCTGCTCATCAACGCCTTCCAGGCGTTCGACGAGTTCTACAACATCCTGGCCGGCTTCGGGGGCTACCCGCCGTACGCCCGGCCCCCGCTGGTGTACCTCTACTACACGGCGCTCGGCAGCGGGCAGAACTTCGGCGACGGCAGCGCGGGCGCCGTCATCCTCACGGTGCTCATCGCGGTGGTCGCGCTCGCCCAGACCCGCCTGCTGCGCCTCGGCGGGAGGGACTGACGTGCTGCACGAACGCCGCCGGTACGCCGTGCTGCGCTGGACCCTGCTGCTGCTCGGGACGGTCCTCTTCCTCCTCCCCTTCGCCCTGCTGCTGCGCGGTGCGCTCAGCACCGAGGCCGACCTGACCTCCGGCACCTGGCACTGGCTCCCGCCGACGTGGGAGTGGGGCAACCTCTCGGCCGTCCTCGACAACCAGACGGTTCCGCTGGGTCGGGCGCTGCTCAACAGCACCGTGATCGCGGTGAGCCAGACCGTCGGGGTGCTGGTGCTGTCCGGGATGGCCGGCTACGGGCTGGCCCGGATCCCCTACCGCTGGTCCGGGGTCGTGTTCTGGCTCATCACGGTCACCCTGCTCATCCCGGCCGCCGTGACCTTCGTCCCCAGCTTCGTCCTCGTCTCCTCCCTCGGGTGGATCTCCACGCTGCGCGGGCTCATCGTGCCCGGCCTCTTCCAGGCGCTGGCGACGTTCCTCTTCCGGCAGTTCTTCCTCTCCTTCCCACGGGAGATCGAGGAGGCCGCGGCCCTGGACGGGCTGTCCTGGTGGGGCACCTTCTGGCGGGTCGTCGTGCCCAACTCCGGTGGCTTCGCCGCGGCGATCGGCACCATCACCTTCATCGGCTCGTGGAACGCGTTCCTGTGGCCGCTGGTCATCGGCCGCACCCCCGAGTCCTGGACCGTGCAGGTGGCGCTGTCGACCTACCTCACCGCGCAGACCTCCCAGGTCAGCCTGCTCTTCATGGCCGCCCTCGTCGCCATCCTGCCGCTGCTGCTGATGTTCCTCCTCCTGCAGCGGTGGATCGTCCAGGGCGTCGAGCGCACCGGCATCAGCGACTGACCCGGCCGGGGCCGCGCTCAGCCCTCCAGCAGCCCGCGGATGTCCTCGGCGGTGACGACCCCGGAGCGGAACTCGCCGGAGTCGACGACGCTGGTGAAGAGGCGTCGCTTGCGCTCCTGGAGTGCCACGACCTTCTCCTCGATGGTGCCGGTCGAGACCATCCGGTAGACGTGGACCGTCCGGTGCTGGCCGATGCGGTGGGTCCGGTCGACCGCCTGCGCCTCCGCGGCGGGGTTCCACCACGGGTCCAGCACGAACACGTAGTCGGCCTCGGTCAGCGTCAGACCGACACCGCCGGCCTTCAGGCTGATGAGGAAGGCGGGCTGCTCCCCCTCCCGGAAGGCGGCGATGCGCGCGGTGCGGTCCCGGGTGCTGCCGTCGAGGTAGACGTGCCCGAGGCCGGCCGCGTCGAGGGCCTCCCGCACGAGGGCGAGGTAGCTGGTGAAGCTGGAGAAGACCAGGGCGCGGTGGCCCTCGGCCGCGAGCGCGGCGAGGCGCTCGACCAGCGCGGTCACCTTGGCCGAGGTGGCCAGCCCGGCGTGCGACGCGTCGAGCAGGGAGGGGTCGAGGGAGAGCTGGCGCAGCATCGTCAGGGCCCGCAGGATCTTGACGCGGTTCTTGTCCAGGTCGGCCAGCAGCCCCAGCACCCGCTGGCGCTCGCGCTGCAGGTGCTGGTCGTAGACACGTCGGTGCGCGGGGTGCAGGTCGACGGCCAGCGTCTGCTCGATCTTGTCCGGCAGGTCGGCGGCCACCTGCGCCTTGGTGCGGCGCAGCAGGAAGGGGCGGACGCGCCGTCGCAGCCGGGCCAGCTCCTCGGGCGCGGCGCCCGACTCGATCGGCGTGCGGTAGCGCTGCGTGAACGCCTCGGGCCGGGGGAAGAGCCCCGGGGCCGCCAGCGACGTCATGGACCACAGGTCCATGAGGGTGTTCTCCAGGGGGGTGCCGGTCATCGCGAAGGTGCGGGACGCCCCCAGCCGCCGCACCGCCTGGTAGGTCGCCGAGCGGCGGTTCTTGACGACCTGGGCCTCGTCGAGGACGGCGGCGCTCCAGGGCAGCGCGCGGTAGTCCTCGGCCTCCAGCCGGAGCAGGGTGTAGGACGTGATGACGAGGTCGGCCGCCCCGACGGCCTCGGCGAGGTCCGTGCCGCGGCGCCGGCGGGTGGCCGAGATGGTGGCGGTGCGCAGGTGCGGGGCGAAGCGTGCGGCCTGCTCGGTCCACGCCGTCACCACGCTGGTGGGGGCGACGACGAGCACCGGTCCCTCCGCGAGGTCGGCGCGGTGCTCGGCCCGGACCACCATGGCCAACGCCTGCAGCGTCTTGCCGAGCCCCATGTCGTCGGCGAGGATGCCGCCGAGGCCGGCGTCCCACAGGCCGCACAGCCAGCGGTACCCCTCGAGCTGGTAGGGGCGCAGGGTCGCGCGGAGATCCGCGGGCGGCACCACCTGCCCGCGGTCGCCGTCGCCGATCGCGAGCAGCGCGTCGACCCGCTCGGTCCACCGGCCACGCTGCTCCTGGACGACGCCCAGGTCGACCAGCTCCTCCCACAGCCCCGCCTGGTAGGGCGTGATCCGCAGGAGGGCGGGGTCGTCGCCCTCGTCGTCCACGAGCTCGCGCGCCTCCTCGATGAGGCGGCGCAGGGTGAGCAGCTCGGGCTGGTCCAGCCGCAGCCACAGACCGGACTCGAGCAGCAGGACGTCCTGGCCGGCCGCGAGCGCCGCGAAGAGCTGCTCGAAGGGGACCTCCTGGCCGTCCACGGTGACGCTGACGTGCAGGTCGAACCAGTCGCCCTCCCCCGCCTCGCTGGTGCCGAGGTGCACGACCGGGTCCTGCGCCGCCTCCTCGTAGGTCGCCAGCTCCCCGTGCACCAGGACGTCGAGGTCCTCGTGCTGGCGCAGCCCGGGCAGCACCTCCCCCGCGAAACGTGCGGTCGCGAGCCCGGTGAGGACCGACCGGGGGCGCAGCCGCACCGACCCTGCCGGGCCGTTCGCGAACACCGCCGGGGCCTGCTCCAGGAGGGGCAGCACCGCCGCCACCGCGGCCCGTTCGGCGGCCTCGTCCCGGGGGAGGTCCTCGGGTCCCGGGTCCAGCCCGACGACCACCGTGCCCGGCTCCCCCTCGACGGTCGGGACGGCATACGCGAAGGTCCAGCGCAGGTGCAGGACGTGGCCGGGCTCCGGGGTGACCTCGAGCCGCAGCCGCGGCGGGCGGTCCGCGGGGGTCACGACGCTGCCGTCGCTGGAGGTGAGCCCCACCTGTCGGACGAGCGCCGGGTAGTAGGTGGTGAGGAAGCGTCCCACCTGGTCGGGGGGCACCTGCACGGAGGTGCCGCCCTCGAGCAGCCCGCCCACCGGCTCGGGCACAGGCCCGCGCAGGGGCCACAGGGTCAGCCGGTCGTCGGCGTCGACCCAGCCCAGCCCGTGGGCCGGTCGACCCACGAGGAAGCGCCTGCCCCCCGCGGCCGGCGCGCCGTCGACCTCGACCCCCGCGGCGAGGATGAGCGCTCCGTCGTCGCCGCGGACGACGTCGAGACCGACCGCGGCGGACCCCTCCCCCAGCTCGACCCCGGCGAGCCCCTGCCCCGGCACCAGGGGGACGCCCGCCGCCAGGACCTGCCGCAGCACCGGCCAGGCGACGGCGCCGATGGCCCCGAGCGGCAGCTCCTTGGCGGAGGAGGAGAAGTAGCCGAACCCCGAGCTGCGCCCCAGCGCGGCGAGCTGGCTGAGCAGCGCCCGGTGCCCCGGGTCCACCTCGGTCGTGGACCAGCGGTTGGTCAGGTCGTCCCAGCCCACCCCCTGCGCCACCCACGGCTTGCTCCGGCCGGGGCGCACCGGGGCGAGCGTCACCCGGGCCGACTCCTCCCGACCACCTGGCCCCCGGGTGAGCGAGACCTGGAGCCCGAGCCGGTGGCGGGTCGCCCCGGTGCCCGGCGCAGGGCGGACCAGCGGGGCCAGCGCCGCCTCCCACCCGGGCGCCGCGGGCGGCTCCGAGCGCAGGCGTGCCCGGGCGGTCAGGAGGACGGCGACCGCGTGCTTGCAGTCCTGGACCACGGGGCAGCTGCACTGACCGCTCCACACCACGACGTCGCGGTCGTGCACCCGCACCACCGTCTGGTAGACCCGCCCTCCGGAGCCGACCACCGTGCCGACCAGCGCGCCGCCGTCGGGACCGGCGACCAGGGTGCGGACGTGGCCGGCCTCGGCATAGCCCTGGCCACGGGCCAGCGTCAGCTCGCCGACCTCGGCCCGCAGGTCGCCGTCGCCCACGCGCAGCACCCACCCGGCGGCGGAGAGGTTCGGCGACATGGACCGAGCCTAGGACCGGGGGCCGACAGGTCGGCGGGTCCGTCCACAGGCGGGCGGAGGGCCGGCCGTCCGGGACCCCTCCGCGCGCGGTCAGCCCTCGGCCGGTCTCGAGCCCGGCACCTCGCCGCTGCGGTGCAGGACCTCCTGGGCCAGCTCGGCGGCGCGGCGCTCGGGCAGCCAGTGGCCCGCGTCCAGCTCGACGAAGCGGTAGGGCCCGGACACGGACCGCGCGGTGCGTTCCGCGGCGGCCCGACCCAGGAACGGGTCGCGGGTCCCCCAGACGAGGGTGGTCGGCACCTCGACCCGGCCGACGGGCCGGCCGCCCGGTCGGGCGGCCGCGCGGTACCAGCCCACGGGTCCGCGCAGGGCGGCCCGGGTGCCCAGCCGCGCGGCGTACCGGCGTGCGTCCTCCTCCGGCAGCCCGGTGCGCACCAGGGCACCGCGGCGCAGGGCCCGCACCATGACGAGCTCGGGCAGCACCGGGGCCTGGAAGCCGGCGATGTACCAGCTGCGGCGGGCCTGGTCGGCGTGCCGCACGGCCCACGCGAGCGCCCGTGGGTGCGGGGTGGAGGCGACCGTGAGGGTCGCGACCCGGTCCGGGTGCCACGCGGCGAGCGCCCAGGCGACCGCGCCGCCCCAGTCGTGCCCGACGACGTGCGCCCGGTCCGCCCCGACGTGGTCGAGCAGCCCCAGCGCGTCCTCGACGAGCCGCTCCAGCCGGTATGCCGCGACGCGCCGCGGGCGGGCCCCCTCGGCATACCCCCGCTGGTGCGGGGCGAGGGTGCGCAGCCCGGCCTCCTGCAGCGCCGGGGAGACCCGGTCCCAGGCGGTGCCGTCCTGGGGGAAGCCGTGCAGCAGCAGGGCCACCGGGCCGCCCGGGGGCCCGCCGGCCAGCGCCTCGTGGGTCAGTCCGTCGCGGGTGTGCCGCAGGATCTCGTTCGCGCTCATGCGTCCATGATGGCGGTGAGCAGCCACGACTGCGCTAGACTGGTCGCAGCAGTACGGATCGTCTCGCCCCGCACTGCCTGATCTCGCAGCCGACCGGCTGCCACGTTCGCGCCGCCTCCGGGCCGGGCGCCGGGTGGGACTCCGCACACGTCTCGAAAGCTCCTTGTGACCTCTTCCTTCGCCGACCTCGGCGTGCCCTCGTCCCTCACCGCCCTCCTCGAGGAGCGCGGCATCACCACCCCCACCCCGATCCAGGCCGCCACCCTGCCCGACTCGCTGGCCGGCCGGGACGTCCTGGGCCGGGGCCGCACCGGCTCCGGCAAGACCTACGCCTTCCTGCTGCCCCTCGTCACCCGGCTCATGGCCGACCCGGGCGCCGCCCGGCGCCGGGGCCGCACGCCCCGGGCGCTCGTCCTCGCCCCGACCCGCGAGCTGGCCGGCCAGATCGCCGCCTCGCTGGAGCCGCTGGCGGCCGCCGCCGGGCTGACCCACCTCACCGTCTTCGGCGGTGTCGGCCAGAACCCGCAGGTGCGGGCGCTGCAGGCCGGCATCGACGTCCTCGTCGCCTGCCCCGGCCGGCTCGAGGACCTCATCGGTCAGGGGTATGCCGACCTGTCCGGGATCGAGGTCACCGTGCTGGACGAGGCGGACCACATGGCCGACCTCGGCTTCCTCCCGGTCGTCCGGCGGCTGCTCGACCGCACGCCGCGGCAGGGACAGAAGATGCTCTTCTCGGCGACCCTGGACGCCGGAGTCGACGTCATCGCCAAGCGCTACCTCAGCAGCCCGGTCACCCACCACGCCGACTCGGCGCAGTCCCCGGTCGAGGCCATGGACCACCACGTCCTGCACATCGACGCCGGCGACCGCCTCGCGGTGCTCACCGACCTCGGCGCCGCCCCGGGCCGCAAGGTGGTCTTCACCCGGACCAAGCACGGCGCCAAGAAGCTGGCCAAGCAGCTCAACGGCGCCGGGGTCCCGGCCGTCGAGCTGCACGGCAACCTCGCGCAGAACGCCCGCACCCGCAACCTCGACGCCTTCCACTCCGGGCGCGCCAGCACGCTGGTCGCCACCGACATCGCGGCCCGCGGCATCCACGTGGACGACGTCGCCCTCGTGGTGCACGCGGACCCGCCCGTCGAGCACAAGGCCTACCTCCACCGCTCGGGCCGCACCGCCCGGGCCGGCAACGCCGGCACCGTGGTGACCCTCATGACCGACGACCAGGTGCGCGACGTGCGCTCCCTGACGCGGGCCGCCGGGATCAAGCCGACGACGACGAAGGCCCACTCCAGCCACCCGATCCTGCGCGAGCTCGCCCCGGGCGAGCGGGTGCTCACCCCCGGCGGGCTGGTCGTCGAGGTGCCCGTCCAGGGCGGTCAGGGCGGTCAGGGCGGTCGCCGCCAGGGCGGCGGCGGTCAGCGCAGCCGCGGCACCGCGCAGGGTGGTCGCGGCCAGGGTGGCAGCGGTCGCTCCGGCGGCCAGGGCGGCAACGGTCGCTCCGGCGGCCAGGGTGGTCGCGGCCAGGGCGGCAACGGTCGCTCCGGCGGCCAGGGTGGTCGCGGCCAGGGCGGCAGCGGTCGCTCCGGCGGCCAGGGCGGTCGCGGCCAGGGCGGCAGCGGTCGCTCGAGCGGCCAGGGCCGCGGACGCCAGGGCAGCTCCTCGGGCGGCTCGGTCGTGGCCTTCTCCACCTCCAGCGGGGGCGGCCGCCGCCACTGAGCGGCCCACCGGCCCCCTCGTACGCCGACGGTGCTCCTCGGCAGTGATGCGTCACTGCGGAGGGGCACCGTCCGCCTGTGGCGGGGTGGAGCGCCCGGGCGGCTGCCTCCCGGCACACCGGCAGGGCCACCCGGGTCGGGCCGGTCCGCTCAGACGTTGCGGCGGTACTCCCCGCCCACCTCGAAGAACGCCTCGGTGATCTGGCCCAGCGTGCATACGCGCGCGGCGTCCATGAGCACCGCGAAGACGTTGTCCCCGGCCATCGCCGCCTCCTTGAGCCGCGCCAGCGCCTCCTGCGCCTCGCCAGCGTGCGCCTCCTGGTAGGCCTGCACCCGCTCCAGCTGCGACTGCTTCTCCGCCTCGGTGGCCCGGGCCAGCTCCACCTCGACCTCCTCGCGCTCGGCCTCGGGCCGGCGGAAGGTGTTGACGCCGATGATCGGCAGCGAGCCGTCGTGCTTGCGGTGCTCGTAGAGCATCGACTCGTCCTGGATCTTGCCGCGCTGGTAGCCGGTCTCCATGGCGCCCAGCACCCCGCCGCGCTCGCTGATCCGGTCGAACTCGGCCAGCACGGCCTCCTCGACGAGGTCGGTGAGCTGGTCGATGATGAAGGACCCCTGGTTCGGGTTCTCGTTCATCGCCAGCCCCCACTCCTTGTTGATGATGAGCTGGATCGCGAGCGCCCGGCGCACCGACTCGCCGCTCGGCGTGGTGACGGCCTCGTCGTAGGCGTTGGTGTGCAGGCTGTTGGCGTTGTCGTAGATCGCGATGAGCGCCTGCAGCGTGGTGCGGATGTCGTTGAAGTCCATCTCCTGCGCGTGCAGGGAGCGTCCTGACGTCTGGACGTGGTACTTCAGCTTCTGGCTGCGCTCGTTGGCGCCGTACCTCTCCCGCAGGGCGACCGCCCAGATCCGCCGGGCGACCCGGCCGATGACGGAGTACTCGATGTCCATGCCGTTGGAGAAGAAGAAGGACAGGTTGGGCGCGAAGGCGTCGACGTCCATCCCGCGGGCGAGGTAGGACTCGACGTAGGTGAACCCGTTGGCGAGGGTGAAGGCGAGCTGGCTGATGGGGTTCGCCCCGGCCTCGGCGATGTGGTAGCCGGAGATCGACACCGAGTAGAAGTTGCGCACCCCCTGCTCGATGAACCACTCCTGGACGTCGCCCATCATCCGCAGCGAGAACTCCGTGGTGAACAGGCAGGTGTTCTGCCCCTGGTCCTCCTTGAGGATGTCCGCCTGGACGGTCCCCCGGACGTTCTGGAGGGCGTACGCGCGCAGCTCCTCCGCCTCGGCACCGGAGGGCTCCCGGCCCTCCCGCTCGCGGAACGCCTCGAGCTGCTGGTCGATGGCGGTGTTGAGGAAGAAGGCGAGCACCGTGGGCGCCGGGCCGTTGATGGTCATCGACACCGAGGTGGTCGGGTCGACGAGGTCGAAGCCGTCGTAGAGCGCCTTCATGTCGTCCAGCGTCGCGATGGACACCCCGGAGGTGCCGACCTTGCCGTAGATGTCCGGGCGCTGCTCCGGGTCGTGGCCGTAGAGCGTGACCGAGTCGAAGGCGGTCGACAGCCGGGTCGCGGGCTGCCCCTCGGACAGCAGCTTGAAGCGCCGGTTGGTGCGGAACGGGTCGCCCTCGCCGGCGAACATCCGGGCCGGGTCCTCGTTGTCCCGCTTGAAGGCGAAGACGCCAGCGGTGTAGGGGAAGGAGCCGGGGAGGTTCTCCCGGCGCCAGAAGCGCACCAGGGCGCCGGCCTCGTCGTACGGCGGCAGCGCGACCCGGGGTATGCGGTTGCCGCTCAGCGACTCCTTGGTCAGGCGGGTGTGGATCTCCCGGTCGCGGACCGTCACCACCTGCTCGTCGCCGGAGTACGCCTCGACCCGGGCGGGCCAGCCCTCGAGCATCTCCCGGACCTCGGTGGGGACGTCCCGGCGGGCGGCCTCGAGCAGCTCGTCCAGGCCGTGCTCGCTCCCGCCGCCCCCGGAGGACGCGGCGAGCTCGTCCGCGGTCTGCTCGAGCCGCTCCACCCGCCGGGCCGCCAGGGCGTACCGCTCGGTGTCGGCGTGGTAGCCGCGCAGGGTGTCGGCGATCTCGGCGAGGTAGCGGACCCGCTTCGGGGGCACCACCTGGCGGATCATCGAGGAGTAGCGCGCGTCCACGGCGGGCAGCGTGCCCTCCCCGACGTCGAGGCCCTGGCCGGCGAGCAGGTCGCGCAGCGCCTGGTAGAGCGCCGTGACGCCGTCGTCGTTGAAGGTGGCGGCCGAGGTGCCGAAGACCGGCATGTCCTCGGGCCGGGCGCCGAAGGCCTCCCGGTTGCGGACCAGCTGGCGGCCGACGTCGCGCAGCGCGTCCATGGCCCCCCGGCGCTCGAACTTGTTGATCGCCACGACGTCGGCGAAGTCGAGCATGTCGATCTTCTCCAGCTGGCTGGCGGCCCCGAACTCGGGTGTCATGACGTAGAGGGAGGTGTCGACGAAGGGCACGATGCCCGCGTCGCCCTGCCCGATGCCCGGCGTCTCCACGACGACGAGGTCGAAGCCCGCGGCCTTGAGCACGTCGATGGCCACCGGCAGCGCCTCCGGGACCTCGGACTCCCCGCGCGTGGCCATCGAGCGGAACATCGCCTGCCGGCCACCGATCGCGCCCATCCGGATCCGGTCGCCGAGCAGGGCGCCGCCGCCCTTGCGGCGGGTCGGGTCGATGGCGATGATGCCGATGCGCAGCCGGTCGCCCTGGTCGATGCGCAGGCGGCGGACCAGCTCGTCGGTGAGCGAGCTCTTGCCGGAGCCGCCGGTGCCCGTGATGCCCAGGACCGGGGCCCGGCTCTCCCGGGCCGCGGCGGCGTACCGCTCGCGGTCCTGCTCCGGCAGGGACCCGAGCTCGGCGCCGGTGATCGCCCGCGACACCGCGGTCCGGCTCCCGGCCAGCACGTCGTCGACCGCGGCCGGACGCACCTGCCACATGTCGTAGTCGGCGTCGCGGATGACCTGGTTGATCATCCCCGGCAGCCCCAGCCGCTGGCCGTCCTCCGGGGAGAAGATCGTCACCCCGGCCTCCCGGAGCCGGGTGATCTCCTCCTCGACGATGACGCCCCCGCCGCCGCCCACGACCTTGACATGACCGGCACCGGCCTCACGCAGCTGCTCGACGAGGTATTCGAAGTACTCGACGTGACCCCCCTGGTAGGAGGAGACCGCGACCGCGTTGGCGTCCTCGTCGAGCACCGCCTCGACGACCTCGGCGACCGAGCGGTTGTGCCCGAGGTGGACGACCTCGGCGCCCTGGCTCTGCATGATCCGGCGCATGATGTTGATGGAGGCGTCGTGACCGTCGAAGAGGCTGGCGGCGGTGACGATCCGCACCGGGTGCTCCGGGCTCCGGAGCGCCGGCGGCCCGCTGGTCGCGTCCGCGGCGGTGGCTGCGCCCTGGTCGTTCTTCACCGTGCATCTCCTCGTCGAGTGGGGCCGTGCTCCTCGATGGTAGTGGAGGACGGGCGCGTGATTGACGCGCCCGTCAAGGTCAGGCTCCCCTCCGCGCGCCGCATCGTTACGCAGACGTGACGTCAGAGCCTTGATCGGCCGGTCCGGGGATGTTGGGATGACTACAGGGCCGGGGTCGCCCCTGGGCCATGGCCTGTTCCCTGTGAGAAAGGACGGCGCGACGATGCGCAGTAAGACGACCCGGAGGTTGGCGATGGCCGCCTCACTCGGACTGGCCGGCGTGACGCTGGCGGCGTGCGGCGGTTCCGGCGGATCCGGCGGAGGGGAGGATGTCGACGAGGCGCTCGCGTCGGTGGACGTGTCCTGCGAGCCCTACGAGCAGTACGGCGACCTCGAGGGCACCACCGTGGGTATCTACACCTCCATCGTCTCCCCCGAGGACCAGGCTTTCATCGAGTCGTTCACGCCCTTCGAGGAGTGCACGGGCGTGACCGTGGAGTACGAGGGTTCCCGCCAGTTCGAGACCCAGCTGCCCGTCCGGTTGGAGGCCGGCAACGCCCCCGACATGGCCTGGGTGCCCCAGCCCGGGCTGGTGGAGCGGATCGTCAACGACTTCCCCGACGCCGTCGTCCCGGTCGGCGAACAGGCCGAGGCCAACGTCGACGAGTACTACAACGAGTCCTGGAAGGGCTACGGCACCGTCGACGGCACTTACTACGGTGCCCCGTTGGGCGCCAACGTGAAGTCGTTCGTCTGGTATGCCCCGGCCGCCTTCGAGGAGAACGGCTACGAGATCCCCGAGACGTGGGACGACATGTACGCGTTGTCGGAGCAGATCGCTGCCGACCACCCGGACGCCAAGCCCTGGTGCGCCGGTATCGAGTCGGGGAACGCCACCGGCTGGCCCGCCACGGACTGGCTCGAGGACGTGATGCTGCGCGCTGCCGGCCCGGAGGTCTACGACCAGTGGGTCGCGCACGAGATCCCCTTCGACGACCCGACGGTCGTGGACGCGCTGAACCAGGTCGGCACCATCCTCAAGAACCCGGACATGGTCAACGGCGGGCTCGGCGGCGTCGAATCCATCGCGGTCACCCCGTTCGGCGAGGCCGGGCTGCCGATCCTGGACCGCAGCTGCTTCCTGCACCGTCAGGCGTCCTTCTACCAGGCCAACTGGCCCGAGGGCACCAACGTGGCCGAGGACGGCGACGTCTTCGCCTTCTACCTGCCCGGCAACGACCCGGAAGCGCAGCCAGTGCTCGTCGGCGGTGAGTTCACGATGATGTTCGCCGACCGCCCTGAGGTCAAGGCTCTGCAGGCCTACCTCGCCAGCCCCGAGTGGTCGAACGCCAAGGCCAAGGTCTCCCCCCCGGGATGGGTGTCGGCGAACTCCGGGCTGGACCCGGCGAACCTGAAGTCGCCCATCGACCAGCTGGCCTACGAGCTGCTGACCGACGAGGCCACGACGATCCGGTTCGACGGCTCCGACCTCATGCCGGCCGCGATCGGCACGGGCAGCTTCTGGACGGGGATGACCAACTGGATCACCGGTGAGGACACCGAGTCCGTGCTGACGATGATCGAGAACAGCTGGGACTGACCGGTCGACGACGCGGGGGTGGGCGGCAGAGTCATCGCCCGCCCCCGCGTCGTCCCGGTCCGCCACGAAAGGACCCACGCCATGGAGTTTCTGCTCAGCACCGGCACGCCGGTCGAGAAGTTCATCGTCATGGGCATCGCCATCCTGCTCTTCGTCGCGGTGATGGCGCTGGTGCTCTTCCTCACCGACCGGCCGCGGATGCCGCAGTGGATCACCGTCCTGGCCTTCCTCGGCCCCGCCGCACTCCTCGTCGTCTTCGGGCTTGTCTACCCCGCGATCGTCACCATGATCAACTCGTTCCAGGGCGACAGCGGGCGAGACTGGGTCGGCCTCAGCAACTACGCCGAGGTCTTCGGCAGCCCAGCGCTGCGGGTCGTGCTGCTCAACACCCTGTTGTGGGTGCTCCTGGTCCCCCTGGTGTCGACGGCCGTCGGCCTGGTGTACGCCGTCCTCGTGGACCGCACCCGGTTCGAGAAGCTCGCCAAGACCTTGGTCTTCCTCCCCATGGCGATCTCCATGGTGGGGGCCAGCATCATCTGGAAGTTCGTCTACGACTTCAAGCCCACCAGCCAGCCGCAGACCGGGCTGGCCAACCAGCTGCTCGTCTGGCTCGGCTTCGACAGCCAGCAGTTCCTGCTGACCTGGCCGTGGAACACCTTCTTCCTCATCGCCGTCATGGTGTGGATCCAGTCCGGCTTCGCCATGACGATCCTGTCCGCCTCCATCAAGGCCATCCCCGACGACATCATCGAGGCGGCCAAGCTGGACGGGGTGACCAACTGGCAGATGTTCCGCTCGGTCACCGTCCCCTCCATCCGCCCGGCCGTGGTCGTGGTCGTCACCACGATCGCCATGGCCACCCTGAAAGTCTTCGACATCGTCTTCACCATGACGGGTGGCAACTTCGACACCTCGATCGTCGCGAACGAGTTCTACACCCGCAGCTTCGTGCGGGCCGAGACCGGCATCGGCGCCACGCTCGCGGTGCTGCTGTTCGTCATGGTCATCCCGATCGTCGTCTACAACGTGCGTCAGATGAAACTTGCAGAGGAGCAGCGATGAGCCAGGCGACCACCGTCCCGGACGTCCCCGGGCCGGCACCGACGAAGAGCACCGGACCGCGCAAGCTCACCAAGGCCGAGCAGCGGGCGGTGGACGCCAAGACGCGGCTGTCCTCCCCGTGGGCCAGCGTCATCGCGATCGTCATCGCGATCCTCTGGTCGGTCCCGACCCTCGGTCTGTTCGTGACCTCGTTCCGGCCCGAGATCGACATCCGGACCTCCGGCTGGTGGACCTTCTTCGGCGACCCGGCCGTCACGTGGGCCAACTACGACGCCGTCCTCTACGGAGGCTCGACGAAC
This sequence comes from Serinicoccus chungangensis, assembly GCF_006337125.1. GTDB lineage: Bacteria > Actinomycetota > Actinomycetes > Actinomycetales > Dermatophilaceae > Ornithinicoccus > Ornithinicoccus chungangensis. The sequence goes on along the minus strand of NZ_CP040887.1, from coordinate 1,184,139 downwards.
TTCATCGACGTCTTCGTCAACACCATCGTCATCACCCTCCCCGCAGTGATCATCCCGATCACGCTGGCCCTGCTGGCCGCGTACGCCTTCGCCTGGCTGGACTTCCCCGGGCGCAACATGCTGTTCGTGGCGGTCTTCGCGCTGCAGATCGTGCCGATCCAGATCACCATGATCCCGCTGCTGACGCAGTACAACAACTGGGGCATCGTCGGCTCGTTCTGGCCGGTCTGGCTCTCGCACACGATCTTCGCGCTGCCCCTGGCCATCTTCCTGCTGCACAACTTCATGATGGACATCCCCAGGTCGCTGATCGAGGCGGCCCGGGTCGACGGCGCAGGCCACGTCAAGATCTTCTTCCAGGTGCTGCTGCCGTTGCTGGTGCCGGCGATCGCGGCCTTCGGGATCTTCCAGTTCCTCTGGGTCTGGAACGACCTGCTCGTCGGCCTGGTCTTCGGCTCGTCGCCGGACGTGGCGCCGCTCACCGTTCGCCTCGCGGACCTCACGGGCACGCGGGGGACGGCCTGGCACCTGCTCTCGGCAGGCGCCTTCGTCGCCATGGTCGTGCCGGTGACGGTGTTCCTCCTCCTGCAGCGGTACTTCGTCCGGGGCCTGCTGGCCGGCGGGGTCAAGGGCTGACGGTCCCTGCCCACCGGTGGGGCGAGACGCGCGGGCGTCTCGCCCCACCGGTGTCTAGGGTGGCCAGGGTGAAGAGCCTGCTGCTGTCCGCCCTGGCCACGGTCGCGGGCCTCCTGCTCGCCCTGGCCGCATCTGACGGGGGTCAGCTGCTGTTGGACGGCCCCCCGCTCATGGGCGCCCTCGTCCTGCTCGCCTACGCCCTCAACTGGGTGGTCTACGTCCCCTCCTTCCGGGCGCAGACCGAGCGCTTCTTCGACCTCACCGGCTCCCTCACCTTCCAGCTGGTCACGGTCCTCGCGCTCGTCCTCGTGGCCGACCGGGACGCGCGCACCTGGATGCTCGCCGGCATGGTGCTGGTGTGGGCTGCGCGGCTGGGGACCTTCCTGTTCCGTCGGATCACCCGGGCCGGCACGGACGGCCGCTTCGACGAGCTCAAGCAGAGCTGGTCCGGCTTCCTCATGGCATGGACGGTGCAGGCGCTGTGGGTGACCTTCACGGCCGGTGCGGCCCTGGCGGCGATCACCTCCGGCGACCGTGCCCCGCTGGGTGTCCTGGCGTGTGCCGGGGTCGTGGTCTGGGTGGTCGGCCTCGCCGTCGAGGCCCTGGCGGACGCCCAGAAGGCGGCCTTCCGGGCCGACCCGCGCCACGAGGGCGAGTTCGTCCGGGGCGGTCTGTGGTCGTGGTCGCGCCACCCGAACTACGTCGGGGAGGTCCTGGTGTGGACCGGGGTGGCCCTGGTCGCGGCGGCGCCGCTCGTCGGCTGGCAGCACGTCACGCTCCTCTCCCCCGTGCTCGTCTACCTGCTGCTGCGCTTCGGCAGCGGCGTGCCGGCGCTGGAGCGCCGCGCCGACGAGCGCTGGGGAGGCCGCGAGGACTACGAGGCCTGGAAGGCGCGGACCCCGGTGCTCTTCCCGGTCGGCCCGCGAGCCGGGGCCGGCCGGTCTCGGTAGGTTGGTCCCATGAGCGCATCTGGACGTCAGCAGGCCCTGGACCGCATGGTGGAGGCCGGCGTGAGCCAGCCGGCCCGCGACACCTTCGCCCGGCACTACGACCACCTGGCGGCGGGGGCGACCGGACTCATCGCGGAGTCCGACGTCGAGCCCGCCCTCCCCTCGGCGCACCTCGAGGACGTCGAGGTGGGCGAGGACGAGGCCCGCGAGGCGCTGGCCGCCACCGCGGTCATCACCCTCAACGGCGGTCTGGGCACGTCCATGGGGCTGGCCGGCCCGAAGTCGCTGCTGCCGGTGCGTGACGGGCTCACCTTCCTCGACATCACGGTCCGGCAGGTCCTGGCGCTGCGCGAGCGCTTCGACGTCACCCTGCCCCTCGTCCTCATGGACAGCTTCTCCACCCGCGAGGCGACCCTGGAGGTCCTGGAGCGCTACCCCGACCTGGAGGTGGACGGCATACCCCTGGACTTCGTCCAGAGCCAGGAGCCCAAGCTGCGCGCGGACGACCTCACCCCGGTCACCTGGGAGGCCGACCCGCGGCTCGAGTGGTGCCCGCCCGGGCACGGCGACCTCTACCCCTCGCTGCTGGCCAGCGGCCTCCTGGACCAGCTGCTCGACGGCGGCTTCCGGTATGCCTTCGTCTCCAACATCGACAACCTCGGCGCGGTGGCCGACGGGCGGGTCGCCGCGTGGTTCGCGGGCAGCGGGGCGGGCTTCGCCGCCGAGGTGTGCCGGCGCACCGAGATGGACAAGAAGGGCGGGCACCTCGTGCGCCGCCGCGCGGACGGCCGGCTCGTGCTGCGCGACACGGCGCAGACCGCCGAGGACGAGATGGTCCACTTCATGGACGGCGACAAGCACCCCTTCGTCAACACCAACAACCTGTGGTTCGACCTCGCCCGCCTCCGCGACATGCTGACCGAGCGGGACGGCGTCATGGAGCTGCCGCTCATCCGCAACGCCAAGACGGTCGACCCGACCGACAAGGGCTCGACCCCCGTCATCCAGATCGAGTCGGCGATGGGCAGCGCGGTCGAGCTCTTCGACGACGCCGCCGCGATCGCGGTGACCCGCGACCGCTTCGTGCCGGTCAAGACCACCAACGAGCTGGCGCTGCTGCGCTCGGACGCGTATGCCGTGGACGGCACGTCCTACCGGTTGAGCCGGACCGTCGACCCGGCGCCGGTGGTGGACCTCACCAAGGACTGCTACGGCATGATCGGCGACTTCGACGAGCGCTTCCCCCACGGGGTCCCCTCGCTGGTCGACGCCGAGCGCCTCGAGGTGGAGGGTGACTGGCGCTTCGGCGCCGGGGTCCGGGTCGAGGGCGTCGCCCACCTCGGCCCCGAGGGCGGGACGGTCGAGGACGGGACCACGCTGGGGGGCGCGTGAGAGCCGTGCGGGACGACCTCGGCGGGGTGGCCGAGGTGCCCGACGGCCCGGTGGAGCGGGTCGTCTCGCTGGTCCCCTCGCTCACCGAGGCCCTGGCGCGCACCCGCCCCGGCGCCCTCGTGGGCGCGACCGACTGGTGCACGCACCCCGCCGACCTCGACGTGCCCCGGGTCCGGGGGACCAAGAACCCCGACCGTGCGGCGGTCGCCGCGCTCGAGCCCGACCTCGTGGTGTGCGTGCAGGAGGAGAACCGCGAGCTGGACGTCCAGCGGCTGCGCGCCGCCGGCATCCCGGTGTGGGTCGGCGTGGTGGAGTCGGTCGACGACGCGCTGCGGGTGCTGCGCCGGCTGCTCGTCGAGGTGCTGGGCTGGGGAGCGCCGGAGTGGCTGACGCAGGTCGAGCACCGCTGGGCCGGCCCGCGCCCGGCCCCTCCCGGGGAGGAACGCCCGCCGTCCCGCCCGCGGGTCGCCGTGCCGGTCTGGCGCGACCCGTGGATGGTCGTCGGCCCGCGCACCTTCACCACCGACCTGCTCGCCCGCGGAGGTGTGGACAACGTCTACGCCTCCGCGCCGGAGCGCTACCCCCGGGTCGACCTCGCTGACCTGGACGCCGCCGGCGCCGACGTCGCCCTGCTGCCCGACGAGCCCTACGTCTTCACGCCCGACGACGGGCCGGAGGCGTTCGCGCGGACGCCCACGCGGCTGGTGAGCGGGCGCCTGCTCACGTGGTACGGCCCGGCCATGCTCGAGGCGGCCGACCTGCTCGACGCGCTGACCGCCGGGCGCGGGCACCCGTCGCGGTAGGGCCGGCCTCAGGCGAGGACCGGCGCCGCGCCGCGGCGCCCGTCGACGAGGTGGGCGACGGGGTCGGCGACCACGTCCGTGAGCAGACGCAGCGCCCCGCCCGTGGCGCCGGCGACGTCGTCCTCGTCGCGCGCGACGGTCACCGACATCCACTCCGCCGCCAGGACCCTCCTCCGGAGGCGGTCCTCGACCGCCGGGCCCAGCTGCCGGGCGAGGTCGCCGATCTCCCCGCCCAGGACGACGGTGGGGACGTCGAGCAGGTTGACCACGCCGGCGAGGACGACCCCAAGCGCCTCGGCCGCCAGGTCGAGGGCCTCCCGGCTGCCGGGATGCCCCTGCTCGGCGCGCTCCCCCAGCTCGGCCAGCGTGGTGCCGTCCGGCAGCCCGGCGCGGCGGGTCATGGCCAGGCGCCCGGCATAGCGCTCGAGGCACCCGTCGGCCCCGCACGGGCACGGGTCGCCGCCGGGACGGAAGGTCATGTGGCCCAGCTCCCCCGCGAAGCCGTGCCGCCCCGCCTGCACCTCCGCGTCGACGACGACCGCCCCGCCGATGCCGATCTCGCCGGAGACGTAGACGAAGTGGCTGAACGGCCCGGGTCGCCCCGGTGCCGGCTGGGCGAAGGCGTGGGCGGCCAGGTTGGCCTCGTTGCCCAGGGTGAGCGGCGTGCCCGGCAGCAGGGGGTGCACCCACCGGGCGGGCGCGACCTCGCGCCAGCCGAGGTTGGGCGCGGTGAGCAGCCGCTGGCCGGCGGTGTCGACCACGCCCGGCAGCGCCATCCCCGCGGCCACCACCCGACCACCCTCGGGCACCGCGGCCAGGCACTCGCGCAGGTGCCCGTCCAGCAGCCGCAGCGCGGCCGTCGGCTCCGAGCCCACGAGGTCGGGCTCGGACCGCGACTCCGCACGGACCACGCCGCGCAGGTCGATGAGGCGCACGGCCACGTGGGCGGCGTTGACCTGGAGCCCCAGCGCGCAGACGCGGCCGGACGGGGTCAGCGGGGTGCCGGGCCGCCCCGGGCCCACCGTCGTCGCCGACCCCTCCTCCACCAGCCCGCCACCGACCAGGTCGTCGACCAGGCGCGAGACGGTCGAGCGGGTCAGGCCGGTGGCCGCGGCCACGCCGGCCCGGGAGAGCGGTTCCGGCGCCGCGCACAGGCAGCGCAGCACGACCCCGAGGTTGGTGGCGCGCACGCTGGACTGGCGCGCGGAGGCCGACGGACCGGCCGTCACGGGGAGAGCAGGCATGCGGGGAAGCCTACTCAGACGGGGGTCCGCCACCCCGGTCACCGCTCCACCAGCACCTCGGTGCGCCGAGGGTCCCGGACCCCGACGTGGTGCACGTCGCCGGACAGCGTCACCGTGCTCAGCAGGTCGCGGTCCGCGACCGAGGACCCCACCCACACCTCCAGGTCACCGGGCTCGACGACCTTGGCGCCGTCGCGGTCGGTGAAGGCCAGCCGCGCCGGCGGCACCACGAGGCGCACGTCCGCGCTCGCGCCCGCCTCCAGCTCGACCCGGGCGTAGCCCACGAGCTGGGCGACCGGGCGGGTCACGGTGGCGACGAGGTCCCGGACGTAGAGCTGGACCACCTCCACGCCGGACCGGTCTCCGGTGTTGCTCACGGTCACCGAGACGTCCAGTCCCTCCGAGGCGGCGCCGGCCCGCACCCGCAGGTCGCGTCGCTCGAGGGTGGTGTAGCTCAGCCCGTGACCGAAGGGCAGCGCGGGACGGCTCGAGAGGTTGGTCACGTCGGTGTCGCCCCCCAGCGTCGGGTGGAGGTAGGTGTAGGGCTGGCTCCCGGTCGAGCGGGGCAGGCTGACCGGGAGGCGACCGGAGGGGTTGACCCGGCCGGACAGGACCCCGGCGACGGCGCCCGCGCCCTCCTCGCCGGGGAAGAAGGCCTGGACGACGGCGGCGCAGGAGGCCAGGGCCCAGCCGACCGCGTAGGGACGCCCGGTCATGAGCACGAGCACGACCGGGGTCCCGGTCGCCACCACGGCCTCCACCAGCGTGCGCTGCCGACCGGGCAGCTCGAGGTCGTCGCGGTCGCTGCCCTCCCCGGAGGTCCCCCGCCCGAAGAGGCCGGACTGGTCGCCCACCACCACGACGGCGACCTCGGCGTCCCGCGCGGTGGCGACCGCCTCGGCGATGCCCGCGTCGTCCCCGCCCTCGACCGGACACCCCTGCGCGTGGCTCACGCTCGCCCGCGGCCACTCCCGGGTCACCGCCTCCAGGACCGTCGGAGCCGCGATGCCCGCGTCGGTCCCGGGGTGCTGCGGCAGCACGTGGGTGACGAAGGCGTAGCAGCCGAAGAGCGCCTCCAGACGGTCGGCGTTCGGACCGATGACGGCGACGCTGCCCGGCTGGGCCAGCGGCAGGGTCCCGTCGTTGGCGAGCAGCACCACCGACTCCTCGGCGAGGCTCGCCGCCAGGGCGCGGTGCTCGGCGCTGTCGAGGTCGACCTGGGAGGGTGGCTCGTCCTCGAAGGTCGCCCCGAGCAGCCCGAGGTCGGCCTTCTGCTGCAGGGCGCGCCGGCACGCCCGGTCGACCAGGGCCTCGTCCACCCGACCGCCGCGCACCGCCTCGGCCAGCGGCCCCAGGTAGGCGTCGCCCGAGGGCAGCTCGATGTCGACCCCTGCCGCCAGGGCCTGGGCCGCCGCCTCCCCCAGGTCGGCGGCGACGTGGTGCAGCAGGTGCAGGAAGGCGACCCCGAAGTAGTCGGCCACGACGGTGCCGTCGAAACCCCAGCGCTCGCGCAGCACCCCGGTCAGCAGACGGGGGTCGGCCGCCACCGGGAGGCCGTCGATCTCGGCGTAGGAGTGCATCACCGACCGCACACCCCCCTCGAGCACGGCCATCTCGAAGGGCACCAGCAGCACGTCCTCGACCTCGCGGGGGCCGGCGTGGACCGGCGCGAAGTTGCGGCCCGCCTGCGATCCCGAGTAGCCCACGAAGTGCTTGAGCGTGGCGTGCACGCCCTCGGACTGCAGGCCCCGGACGTACTCCGTCCCGATGGTGGCCACGAGGTACGGGTCCTCGGAGATCGTCTCCTCGACCCGCCCCCAGCGCGGGTCGCGCACGACGTCGAGGACGGGTGCCAGGCCCTGGTGGACACCGAGCTGGCGCATCGACCTCCCGATGAGCGCGGCCATCTCGCGGACCCGGTCCGGGTCGAAGCTGGCGCCCCAGGCCAGCGGGGTCGGGTAGGTGGCGGCGCGCCACGCGGCCAGCCCGGTGAGGCACTCCTCGTGGACCAGCGCCGGGATCCCCAGGCGGGTGCTCGTGACCAGCCAGCGCTGGAACTCCCACAGGCGGCGGGCCTGCTCCTCGGGCTCCACCGGCCGGGTGCCGTAGGGCCGCGTCAGGTGCCCCAGACCGTGCCGGGCGACCTCGTGCAGCGCCGAACCACCCCCCTCGAAGACCCCCTGCATCGGGGCCACCGCCTCGCCGTCCCCCTGGTCCCAGAAGCCCACGACCTGCCCGAGCTTCTCCTCCAGCGTCATGTCGGCCAGGAGCGCGTCGATATCGGGAGCGCTCTCACTCTGCTCGGTCATGGGGCGGGCCTTCCGTCGGGGTGGGGTTGCGCGACCCAGCCTAGGGGTAGATAGTTTCAGTTCACAACCAACCTAGGAGGCTCCGTTGCCTGCACCGTCGCACCCGGTCCCGTTCACCTTCGGCCTGTGGACCGTCGGCTGGTCCGCGCAGGACCCGTTCGGCGACGCCACCCGCGATCCTGTCGACCCGGTGGAGAGCGTGCACCGTCTCGCCGGGCTCGGCGCGTCCGGCGTCACCTTCCACGACGACGACCTGGTCCCGTTCGGAGCGTCAGCCGCCGACCGGGACGCGGTCATCAGCCGCTTCCGGCAGGCGCTGGACGAGACGGGCATGGGCGTCCCCATGGTCACGACCAACACCTTCACCCACCCCGTCTTCAAGGACGGCGCGCTGACCAGCAACGACCGGCAGGTGCGACGGCTGGCGCTGCGCAAGGTGCTGCGGCAGGTCGAGCTCGGGGCCGAGCTGGGCGCCCGCACCCTCGTGATGTGGGGAGGTCGTGAGGGCACCGAGTACGACGGCGCCAAGGACCACCACGCCGCCCTCGCCCGGTACGTCGAGGGCGTCGACTGCGTCGCGGCCCACATCAAGGAGCAGGGCTACGACATGCGCATCGCCCTGGAGCCCAAGCCGAACGAGCCGCGGGCGGACATCCTGCTCCCCACGGTGGGCCATGCGCTCGCCTTCATCGCGATGCTCGAGCACGGCGACATCGTCGGCGTGAACCCCGAGGTGGGGCACGAGCAGATGGCCGGGCTCAACTTCACCGCCGGCATCGCCCAGGCGCTCTGGGCCGGCAAGCTCTTCCACCTCGACCTCAACGGTCAGCACGGGCCGCGCTTCGACCAGGACCTGGTCTTCGGCCACGGGGACCTCATCTCGGCGTTCTTCACCGTCGACCTGCTGGAGAACGGCTTCCCCGGCGGGGGCCCGCGCTACGACGGCCCACGGCACTTCGACTACAAGCCTCCCCGCACCGAGGACATGGACGGCGTCTGGGCCTCGGCCGCCGCCAACATGGAGACCTACACCCTCCTGGCGGAGCGCGCGAGGGCCTTCCGCGCCGACCCCGCCACCGCGCAGGCCATGAGCGACTCCGGGATCGGCGAGCTCGCGCAGCCCACCCTCGACGAGGGCGAGACGGTGGCGAGCCTGCTGGACAGCGAGGACCTCGGACGCGAGATCAGCGAGCAGGCCGACCGGCTGGCGACGCGCGGCTACGGTCACGTCCAGCTGCAGCAGCTGGCGCTGCGCCACCTGCTCGGCGCGGCCTGACCCACCGCGACGACACCCCGCAGGGCGGACCGCCGTGCGGGGTGCGTCCGCGGACGGACACCGGGACCACGGGGTAGTCTGCTCCGCGTCCGCAGGTCGGTCCGTCGAGAAGGGACAGTGCCGTGGCCGGGTTCCGCAAGGTCCCTGCTCCCACGCTGGAGTCGGTGGCGGCCCGCGCGGGCGTCTCCCGCGCCACTGCCGGACGCATCCTGTCCGGCAAGGCGGGCCGGGGGGACAACAGCCGGGCGGTCCACGAGGCCGCGGCCGAGCTCGGCTACGTCGCCAACTACGCCGCCCGGTCCCTCATGACGCGGCGCAGCGACGCCGTGGGCTTCGTGGTCTCCGAGCCGGAGGAGAGCGTCTTCTCCGACCCGTTCTTCGCGACGGTCCTGCGGGGGGTGCACGAGGGCGTCGCGGCGCGTGAGCGCCAGCTGACGTTCATCATCGTCTCCTCCGAGCACGACCGCCACCGGCTGCAGCAGTTCGTCGCCGGCGGACACCTCGACGGCCTGATGTTCGGCGCCTTCCACGGCGCCGACCCGCTGCCGGACGCGGTCCGGGCCCTCGGCATACCGGTCGTGCAGTGCGGCCGGCCGCACGAGGCGGACGACGACCTGGCGTTCGTGGACGCGGACAACGTCGGTGGTGGCCGCGCGGCCACCCGCTACCTGCTGGAGCGTCGGGAGTTCGTCGTGCACGTGGCCGGGCCGGCCGACATGACCCCGGCCCAGGACCGCCGGTCCGGCTTCGACCTCGAGCTGGCGGGCCGTGGCCTGTCCGGGACGGCCGACCGGACCGTGCACGCACCGTTCACGGTGCAGGGCGGGCGCGAGGCGACCGAGACCCTGCTCGAGCGCCACCCGCAGCTGGACGGCGTGGTGGCCGCGAGCGACGCCATGGCGGTGGGGGCGATCCAGGCGCTGACCGCGAGGGGTCGCCGGGTCCCGGAGGACGTGGGTGTTGTCGGCTTCGACGACGTCCCGCTGGCCGAGGCCGCCCAACCGCCGCTGACCACCGTCCGCCAGCCGATCCGCCAGATGGGTCGTGAGGTCGCCGACCTGCTGCTGGACCAGATCGACGGCCGGTCTGGACCGCGCCACGTGCTCCTGCCGACGACCCTGCGGGTGCGCGGCTCCGCGTGAGCCACATCACGATCTGGTCACCATCCTTGACAGCGGTTTGTTTCCTGACGCAACATGAGAGCGCTCTTACTTCACCGCGCTGGTGCGGGGGAGCTCCGACATCAACGGCGATTCGCGTTCCCACGGGGAACGAGCAGGAGGTTCGGTCATGACAGCACGTGTTCACAGGTCCACCGCCAGAGTGCTGGCATTCGTGACCGTCGGGGCCCTGGCACTGGCTGCCTGCTCCGGGGGTTCGGACGGGTCGGCGGAGCAGACGCCCGTCGCCGCCCCCGACGAGGAGGAGCCGGTCACCATCACCGTCGACTCCTTCGGCGGCATCTTCGACAACTACCAGAAGGCGGGGCTGCTCGACGCCTACATGGAGGAGCACCCCAACGTCACCATCGAGTACCAGGAGACCCAGAACGAGACGGACTATTGGACCGCGCTGACGACCAAGCTGAACTCCGGCTCGGGCCTCGCCGACATCCAGCCGATCGAGATCAGCCGGGCGGCCCTGGTCACCCAGCAGCAGCAGGAGCAGTGGGTCGACATGACCCAGACCGCCGAGGCGGACCACATCGGCGACTACCCCGACGCCAAGACCGGCGCCATCACCACCGCGGACGGCGCCGTCCTCGGTTTCGGCACGGACTCGGGGCCGATGGCCATCTGCTTCCGCAGCGACAAGCTGGAGGAGGCGGGCCTGCCCTCGACGGCGGAGGAGCTCTCCCAGGAGATCACCGACTGGGACTCCTACGAGAGCGTCGGCCAGGAGTACATGGACGCGACCGGGGAGCCGTGGATGGACACGGTGTCGGGCTACTACCGCCTGCTCACGTCGGTCGAGCCGGTGCGCAACTACGACGAGGAGGGCGAGCCCACCTGGGAGACCAACGACACCGTGCGGCCCTCCTTCATGCGCGCCGCGAACGCGGCGGCCCTGACGGCCAACCTGTCCCAGTTCTCCCCCGAGTGGAACACCGCGATGAACACCGGTGAGTTCGCCACGCTGGCCTGCCCCGCCTGGATGCAGGGCTACATCAAGCAGCAGGCCGGCGACGAGAACTCCGGCAACTGGTCGGTCATGCCGCTGCCGCAGGAGATGGGTGGCAACTGGGGCGGGTCCTACCTCTCGGTGCCCCGCGCCAGCGAGAACGCGGCGGCCGCGATCCAGCTGGCGGCCTTCCTCACCAACGCCGAGTCGCAGACCGAGCTCTTCGACCAGGGCCTGGCGTTCCCGTCCAACAGCGAGGCGCTGGAGCAGGTGAGCGACGTCACCGACGAGTACTTCAGCGGCGCGCCCATCGGCGAGATCTTCAGCGCCTCCTACGAGTCGGCCCCCGACCAGCCGCTCGGCATCGACGACGGCGTCATCGACGCGGCCCTCTCCGAGGCGCTGGTCTCGGTGCGCGCCAACGACGTCTCACCCGAGGACGCCTGGAACACCGCGGTGGAGAACATCAACAACCAGGTCGGCTGACGGCATACCGCCACCGGCCGCCGGCCAGCGGCCCCCGCCCCCTCCCGGCGGGGGCCGCCCTCCCACCGCACCGTCCCACAGACAAGGCCACCCCCATGTCCGTCGACGCCCCGCCCGACCGTGAGGTCGCCGGTCCGAGCTCGTCGCCCCGGCACCAGCGGCGCTCCCTCGCCGAACGCCTCACGCCCTACGGCTACGTCTCGCCGTTCTTCCTGCTCTTCGGGGCCTTTGGCCTCTTCCCCCTCGTCTTCACCCTCTGGCTGAGCTTCTTCGAGTACCGCCTGGCGGGGGGTACCCCGCAGTTCCGCGGCCTGGACAACTACGTCTGGCTGTTCACCAGCGACGCCTTCTACAACGCGCTCGTCAACACCCTGACGATCGGGCTGCTCTCGACCGTCCCCCAGCTGCTCATCGCCCTGGCGCTGGCCCACCAGCTCAACTACAGCATGCGGCTGCGCAACTTCTTCCGGGTGTCGATGATCATCCCCTACGCCACGTCCCTGGTGGCGGCGACCCTGGTCTTCGGCTCGATCTTCTCCAACAGCGCCGGGGGGCTCGCCAACGTGCTCATCGGCTTCCTGGGCCTCGACCCCGTCGCGTGGACCAACGGCAAGTGGACGGCACAGTTCGCGATCTCGGTCATCGTGACGTGGCACTGGGCGGGATACAACGCCCTCATCTACCTCGCCGGGATGCAGTCGATCCCGCAGGACCTGTACGAGGCCGCCGCCATCGACGGCGCCAACCGGTGGCACCAGTTCCTGCACGTGACCCTGCCGGGCCTGCGTCCCACCATCCTGTTCACCATCGTCGTGTCGACCATCGGTGCGACCCAGCTCTTCACCGAGCCGTTCCTCTTCGGCAACGGCGCCGGAGGCGGCGCGCTGGGGCAGTACCAGGTCATCGCGATGTACATGTACGAGGTGGCCTTCACCTTCGGGCGGCTCGGGCGGGCCTCCGCCATCGCCATGGTCCTGCTCGTCCTGGTCATCGCGCTGGTGCTGCTCAACACCGGCCTGGCACGCCTGAAGACCCGCGACCGCCCCATCCGTCCCACGACGGCAGGAGGATCCCGATGACGACCACCGACCCCGCCGCGGTGACGAGCTCGACGGCTGACGCGCCACCGGCGACCCGGCGACGCTACCGCCGGCAGGACCAGGCCGGCGTCGGCACGTACGTCGCCCTGACGATCACCGCGCTGCTCTTCTTCTTCCCGCTCTACTACTCGGTCGTCGCGGCCTCGCACACCCCGGCGGACCTCTACGACGGGCAGCCTCCGCTGCTGCCCGGGCCGGGCCTGTTCGACAACCTCGCCCGCGCGCTCGACCAGGCCGAGCTGTTCGAGGCCCTGGGACGGTCGCTGATCGTCTCGGGCACCGTCACCGCCTCCACGGTCTTCTTCTGCACCATCGCCGGCTTCGCGTTCGCCAAGCTGAGGTTCACCGGTCGCACCGCGTTGTTCGGCATCGCGCTCGCCACCCTGACCATCCCGCCGACCCTGGGCATCGTGCCGCTGTTCGTCGTCATGAGCCGGCTCGGTCTCGTCAACAACCTGGCCTCGGTCATCCTGCCGGCCGCCGTCACGGCGTTCGGGGTGTTCTTCATGCGCCAGTACATCAGCCAGGCCCTGCCGGACGAGCTCATCGAGGCGGCCACCGTCGACGGCGCCAGCCTCCACCGCATCCTCGTCTCGATCGTCTTCCCCATCGCGCGGCCCGGGATGGCCGTGCTCGGCATCCTGTCCTTCATGGCCTCCTGGAACGACTTCCTGTGGCCCTTCATCGCCGTGCGGAACACCCCCACCATCCAGGTGGCGGTCGCCGGCATCGGGGCCGGCTACACCCCGGACATCGCGGTGATCCTCGCGGGGACCGTCATCGCCACCGTGCCGCTGGTCGTCGTCACGGCCGTCTTCGGCCGGCAGATCGTCGGCGGCATCACCGCCGGCGCCGTGAAGAGCTGAGCCGGACCGTCCGCAGTCCACCCGAGGGGGCTGGGCCGCGGCGCCCGCCCACGAGCGGGGCGGGCGGCGGCCACCACCTCCGGGGTCAGGCCTCCGCGCCGGCCCCGGGCAGGGTGCCGGAGGCCGCGAGGTCCGCGAACCAGCGCGCGCTGGCCTTGGGGATGCGCCGCTGGGTGTCGTAGTCGACCCGCACGATCCCGAACCGCTTGGTGTAGCCGAAGGCCCACTCGTAGTTGTCCATCAGCGACCAGACGAAGTAGCCGCGGACGTCCGCGCCCTGCTCCATCGCCTCCCGGACCGCGCGCAGGTGGCCGTCGAGGTAGGAGATCCGGTCCTGGTCGTCCACCGCCCCCTCCGCGTCGGCGTGGTCGGGCATCGCGGCGCCGTTCTCGGTGACGTAGAGGCGGATGCCCGCCTCCCCGGTGTAGTCGCGCTGCAGCCGCAGCAGCAGGTCGCGCAGCCAGTCCGCACCGATCTCCCACCCCATGTCGGTGATGGGCAGACCCCGCCGCACCGCGCGCACGTGCTCGGAGCCGATGTTCGGGGAGGGCTGGTCGTAGGCCCGGGCCTGTCGCGCCGTCTCCGCCGCCTTCGCGGGGTCGCAGCCGGTCACCGCCGTCCCGCTGTAGAAGTTGACGCCCAGGACGTCGATGGGGGTGCTGATGTCCTCCAGGTCGCCGTCGCGGACGAGGTCGTCGGGCCAGAGCTCGGCCAGGTCCTCCATGACGTCCTCGGCGTAGGCACCACGCACGATCGGCTCGATGAAGAACCGGTTGGCCAGACCGTCGAGGCGACGGGCCGCGTCCTGGTCGGCCGGGGAGTCCGGCCGGTGCGGCTGCACGTCGGCGAAGTTCAGGGTCAGCCCCAGCTCCAGCTGCGGGTCGCGCTCGCGCAGGGCCCGCACCGCCCGGCCGTGGGCCAGCAGGAGGTGGTGGGCCGCGCGCAGCCCGTCCCCGGGGACGGTCCGCCCCGGCGCGTGCGCACCGGCGGCGTAGCCGAGGAAGGAGGAGCACCACGGCTCGTTGAGCGTCGTGAGCTTCTGCACCCGGTCCCCGAGCCGGTCGTGCACCGCGAGCGCGTAGTCGGTGAAGCGCTCCACCGTGTCCCGGGCGGGCCAGCCCCCCGCGTCCTCCAGCGCCTGGGGCAGGTCCCAGTGGTAGAGCGTCACCCACGGGACGATGTCCTGCTCGAGCAGCTCGTCCACCAGGCGCGAGTAGAAGTCCAGCCCGCGCGGCTCCACCGTCCGACCGTCCGGGCAGACCCGCGCCCAGGAGACCGAGAAGCGGTAGGCACCGAGGTTCAGCGAGCGCATGAGCTGCACGTCCTGCGGCATCCGGTGGTAGTGGTCGCAGGCCACCTCGCCGTTCTGGCCGCCGAGCACGGCGCCCGGGGTGGCCGCGAAGGTGTCCCAGATGCAATCGCCGCGGCCGTCCTCGTGCGCGGCACCCTCGATCTGGTAGGCCGCCGTGGCCGAGCCGAAGAGGAAGCCGGGGGGGAAGGCGGACGTCGTGGCCATGGAGGTTCCTGTCTGGTGTGCGGGCGGGCGCCGAGCAGTGGTGAGAGCGCTCTTATAGAGACTCGCACGCAGGTCAGGGACGTGTCAACGGTGCCCGGCCCCGGTCGGCCGGGTCGGCCGGGTCAGCTGAGCCGCACGTTGATCTGCTGGATCTGGGTGAAGCCCTCGAGCATGCCCTCCAGGGAGAACTCCCGGCCCTGGCCGCTGGCCTTCATCCCGCCGTAGGACTGACCGACCTGCTGACCGCCCCCCTGGTTGACCTGCACCCACCCGGACTCGACCCGCTGGGCGGTGCGCAACGCCATACCGAGGTCACGGGCGAAGACGAACGCGGCCAGCCCGTAGTGGCTGTCGTTGGCCATGGCCACCACCTCGTCCTCGTCCCGCCAGGGGATGACCGACAGGACCGGGCCGAAGATCTCCTCCCGGGCGATCCGCCACCCGTTGTCGACCTGGCTGAGGATCATCGGGGCGTGGTAGAACCCCGGCTCGCCGACGGTGAGGGCGTCGCGCCCGTCGTAGGCCACCCGGATGCCGTCGGTGGCCAGCGCGTCGTCGACGTAGCCCTGCACCCGGTCCCACTGACGCTGGTTGATGATGCACCCGATGTCGGTGGCCTCCTCCCGCGGGTCGCCGACCCGCAGCCCGCGGACCCGGTCCACCAGCCGGTCGAGGAAGCTGTCGTGGACGGACTCGTGCAGGAACAGCCGGGACCCGGAGGTGCAGCTCTGCCCCTGGCGGGCGAAGCGGGTCGCCAGCAGCACCTGCTCGACCACCTCGTCGGTGTCGGAGTCCGGGAAGACGATGCACGGGCTCTTGCCACCCAGCTCGAGGCTGACGTGCGCCAGCCGCTCCCCCGCGGCGGCCGCCACGCCGGACCCGGTCGCGGTCGACCCGGTGAAGGACACCTTGTCCACCCCGCGGTGCTCCACGAGCGCCTGGCCGACCTCCGGGCCGTAGCCGGTGAGCACCCCCAGGACCCCCGGGGGCAGGTGCCGCTCGCAGACGCGCGCCAGCTCCAGGATCGTCGTGGGGGCGTCCTCGGCGGCCTTGAGGATCATCGCGTTGCCGCTGACCAGGGCCGCCGGCAGCTTGAAGGCGGCAATCATGAGCGGGCTGTTCCACGGCAGGATGCCGGCCACGACCCCGACCGGCACCCGACGGGTCAGCGAGAGGGCGTCGGTGCCGCTCGGCAGGGTGACCCCCTTGAGCTCGCCGGCGAGCCCGGCGAAGTAGCGGAAGGCGGAGGCCAGCAGCAGCGCCTCGGGACGCGCTTGGGTGCGCAGCGCGTTGCCGGTGTCCAGCGCGGTCAGCGCGGCGAGGTCCTCGACCGCGTCCTCCAGGTCGTCGGCGATCCGGAGCAGGGCGCGCTGCCGCTCGGTGAAGGGCAGTGCCGCCCAGCCCGGCTGCGCCCGCCGGGCCGCGGCCACGGCCCGGTCGACGTCCTCCGCTGCGGCCCGGGGCGTGGTCGCGATGACCCGGTGGCGGTCGATCGGGGTGATGACCTCCAGGGTCCGTCCGTCGGCGGCGTCGACCCACTCGCCGCCGACGAGCATCCGGTATGCCGTGGGCCGGCTCGCCTCGGCGGTGGGGACGGTGTGGGTGCTCATCTCGGCTCCTCGGTGGTGGTCCGGCGGTGGGTCTGCAGGGGTCGTGCTCGGTCTCTGGTCGGGCGGGGGTCAGACGTGGATGGCCGCGGGGATGCCGTCGGCGAACACCTCGGGCTCCTCGGGGAGGGTGAGCGCCCGGCCGTGGCGGACCCGGTCGGCGCTCCAAGCCGCGGCGCAGGCGTCGAGGAGGTCGTCCAGGCCCGCGCCCCGCGGCGGGGCGTCCGGGGCCTCGATGCCGACCGACGCGAGCGCGGCGCGCCGCTCGCGGGCACCCTCGGGGGTGCGCTTGCGCGTCGTAAGCGTCGCCCCGGTCATGAGGGCGAAGCTCGCCTCCGGATGCACCTCGTGGACCGGGCAGGGGGGCCCGGCCCGGACCCAGGCGTCCACCTCCAGGACGCTGGCGCGCAGGGCGTGCGCCTGCCGGGACAGGCCCATCCCGGCGCGCTCCCGGTTGCGGAGGTTGGCCACGGCGTAGTCGGCCTCCTCCAGCGCGGCCCGGGTCGGGGTGGTGAAGACCGAGGAGGCCTTGGCACCTCCCAGCAACCGGCGGGTCCGCACGTCCGCCTGCCGCCGGGTTCGGTCCGGCAGCCCGATGGGGATGTCCACGCCGACCACCGCGACGTCCTCGCCGAGCTGCAGCAGGAGCGCTACCGTCGGTGCCACGACCACCCGCGCCGGGCCCCGGCCCTGCGGCGGCAGGAACGCCCCGACCCAGCCGGCCCGGCACGCGTCCACGCCGACGACCCCGCGCGCCGGTCCGGGCGCCTGAGGACGGCTCGCGGGCCCGGCGGGGCTGCTGGGCTCTCCCGGGACCATGACGGCAGACTAGTTGCTCGGTGGCGGCGCGGTGGTGTGAGAGCGTAGGCCCCATGGCGCGGCGCATCGTCGTCCTCAACGGACCCAACCTCAACCTGCTCGGCACCCGCGAGCCGCACATCTACGGCACCGGCACCCTCGCCGACGTGGAGGCCCTGTGCACCGAGCGGGCCGCCGCCCACGGGCTCGAGGTCTCCTGCCTCCAGAGCAACCACGAGGGCGAGCTGGTCGCCGCCCTGCAGGAGGCCGGTGCCGACCCCGAGGTGGTCGGGGTCGTCCTCAACGCCGCCGCCTACACGCATACCTCGGTCGCCCTGCTGGACGCCATCAAGGCCACCGGGGTGCGGGTGGTCGAGGTGCACCTGTCCAACCCGCACGCCCGCGAGCCGTTCCGGCACACCTCCTTCATCTCCCCCGTGGCCGAGATGGTCGTCGCCGGTGCCGGTCCGCGTGGCTACGGCTACGCTATCGACCATCTGGCCGCCACCGGCGGCTGACCGACCCGGGCCCCGACGACCGAGAACGAGGAACAGGCGTGTCCCACAGACCTGCCGCGACGGCACCGCAGCGCGAGACGTGGACCAGCTCGACCGGGTTCATCCTGGCCGCCGTCGGCTCGGCGGTCGGCCTGGGCAACATCTGGCGCTTCCCCGGGGTGGCCTACGAGAGCGGCGGCGGCGCCTTCCTCATCCCCTACCTCGTGGCGCTGCTGACCGCGGGCATCCCCATCCTCTTCCTCGACTACGCCATCGGGCACCGGTACCGCGGGGCGGCGCCGCTGTCCTACCGCCGGATGGCCCGGCCCGCGGAGGCGCTCGGCTGGTTCCAGATCGTGCTCAGCTTCGTCATCGCGGTCTACTACGCGGCCGTCATCGCGTGGTCGCTCAGCTACTTCGTCTTCGCCTTCGACCTGCGCTGGGGAGACGACACGGCCGCCTTCTTCGTCGGGGAGTACCTCCAGGTCGGCGACCCGGAGATCTCGACGACCCTGGTGCCCGGGGTGGCGGTCCCGCTCGTGCTGGTGTGGGCGGCCGTCCTGGTCATCATCGCCCTCGGGGTCACCAAGGGGGTCCAGCGGGTCAACATCGTCTTCATCCCGCTGCTCGTCCTCGCCTTCGCCGGTCTGGTCGTCCGGGCCCTCACCCTCCCGGGTGCGGCCGACGGCCTCAACGCCCTCTTCACCCCCGACTGGGCGGCGCTGGGCGACCCGGGCGTGTGGATCGCCGCCTACAGCCAGATCTTCTTCAGCCTGTCCATCGCCTTCGGCATCATGGTCACCTACGCGTCCTACCAGCGGCGCCGGGCCAACATGACCAGCTCCGGTCTGGTCGTCGCCTTCGCCAACTCCAGCTTCGAGATCCTGGCCGGGATCGGCGTCTTCGCGACCCTGGGCTTCCTCGCCCACCAGCAGGCCACGACCATCGACCAGCTGGACGGCCTGTCCGGGCCGATCCTGTCCTTCGTCACCTTCCCCGCCGTCATCAGCGAGATGCCGGGAGGCGCGGTCTTCGGCGCGGTCTTCTTCGGCGCGCTGGTCCTGGCCGGGTTCACCTCGATCATCTCCATCCTGCTCGGGGTGGCGGCCTCGGTCCAGGAGAAGTTCGGGCTGGCCCACCGCACCGCCGCCGTCGTCGTCTGCGTGGTGTGCGCCCTCATCTCGCTCGGGCTGTTCTCCACCACCTCCGGGCTCATCGCCCTGGACACGGTCGACCAGTGGGCCAACAACATCGGCATCGTCGTCTCCGCCATCGTCATGACCGTGCTCGTCGTCTGGGTCTTCCGCACGGCCCCCGTGCTGCGGGCGCACCTCAACCGGGTCTCGACCTTCCGGGTCGGTCGCCTCTGGTTCGTCCTCATCGGGGTCCTCGCGCCGGTGGTGCTCACCTCGATGCTCGTGGAGCGGGTGCGCACGTTGCTCGCCGAGGGGTACGAGGGCTACCCGGGGTGGTACCTCCTGGTCTTCGGCTGGGGCACGATCGCCGTCGTCGCGGTGGGCGCGCTCGTGCTGACCCTCATCCCCTGGCGAGGTCGGGACGACGCCGACTTCCGCGCCTGGCCCGAGCTCGAGGAGGAGCGGCGATGACCACGTCGGCCGTGCTCATGATGATCGTGGCGATGCTCGTCGTCTGGGGCGGGCTCGTCGCCAGCGTGCTCTTCCTGCGCGCCCGCCCCGAGGTGGACGCCTCCGAGCTCCCCGACCCGGACGCCCCCGCTCCTCGCGACGCGCACGACGAGGGGCGCTGAGCCGGCGCGGCCCCCGGGCCGCGGGCCTCAGCCCTCGGCCTCGAGCAGCGCCCGGGCGGCGTGGTAGCCGCCCAGCGCGCTCACCCCTCCCCCGCGCCTCGACCCGGCACCGGCGAGCAGCACGCCGGGGTATGCCGTGGCCACGCCCCAGCGGCGGGCCGGGGTGTCGAGCGGGTCGTCGTCGTCGGCCCACGGCCAGTCCAGCGGCGCGTGGAAGATGTTGCCGCCCGGCATCGCCAGGCTCTCCTGCAGGTCCCGCGTGGTGCGGGTCTCGATGCACGGCCGCCCGTCCGGCCCGGTCAGGACCACGTCCTCGACGGGCTCCGCCAGCACGGAGGACAACGAGGCCAGGACGCGCCGCTGCAGGTCCTCCCGCGCCTCGGCGCGGCGCCCGTCGAGCAGCCGGTCAGGGGTCTGCAGGGTGAAGACCGTCATGGTGTGCGCCTGCGGGTGCTCGGCGCGCAACCGCGCCGGCAGGATGCTGGGGTCGGTCAAGGTGTGGCAGTAGATCTCGGCCGGCATCGGGTCCGGGACGACACCCGCCTCGGCGGCGGCGTGGGCCTCCCGCAGCTGGGTGTAGGTCTCGTGGACGTGGAAGGTGCCGCCGAAGGCCGCCTCCGGAGCCACCCCGGTGTCGCGCAGCCGTGGCAGCCGCGACAGCAGCAGGTTGACCTTGACCTGCGAGCCCTCCACCCGCTCGGACGGGGCGCGACCCGCACCGGCCACCTCGTCGAGCACCGCGGGCGCCGCCGCCCAGAGGACGTGCCGGGCCGTGGCGCGGTGCGGCATGCCGTCGGTGTCCTCCCAGGTCACCGCCCCCTCCTCGAGCGCCGTGACCGTGGCGCCGGTCCGGAGGTCCGCTCCCGCGTCCCGCGCCGCGCGCTCCAGCTGCCCGGACACCTCGCCCATCCCGCCGATCGGGACGTCCCAGTCCCCGGTCCCGCCGCCGATGACGTGGTAGAGGAAGCAGATGTTGTGCCGCAGGTGCGCCGAGTGCGGGTCGGCGAAGGTGCTGATGAGGCCGTCGGTGAGGATGACGCCGCGCACGAGGTCGTCGGCGACGGCGGCCTCCACCACCTCACCGAGGGGGCGCTCCAGGAAGTCGCGGACCAGGGCCGGGTCGCCGATCCGGTGGGCCATCTCGCGACGGCGCAGCAGCGGCTCGGTGACCGTCGGCCACACCGCCCGGGCCAGCTCCTCGACCCGCCCGTAGAAGCCCTCCCAGCGCGGGGCGTCGGCCGCCGCGCCGACGGCGGCGAAGGAGGCGGCGGTGGCCGCCGGGTCCCCGTGGTCGATGAGCAGCCCAGCCCCTGACCCCGCGGCCGGGGTGTAGGACGAGTAGCGGCGTCGGGCCAGGGACAGCGACAGCGACAGGTCACGGGCGATCTGCCGGGGAAGCAGGCTCACGAGGTAGGAGTAGCGCGAGAGCCGCGCACCCGTCCCGGGGAAGGCCTCGGCGGACACCGTCGCACCACCCAGGGCCGGTGAGCGCTCGAGCAGCAGGACCGAGCGCCCCGCCCGGGCGAGGTAGGCCGCGGCGGCGAGGCCGTTGTGCCCGCCGCCGACCACCACGACGTCGTGGGTCGAGCTCATGGCCCGATGGTAGTCGCTCGCGGCCGCCCGGCACGGTCAGGACGGGCGGCCGGGAGCGTGGTCAGTCGCGCGGACGCCAGTCCTGACGACGGTCGTCCGACCGCGACCGGCGCGGCCGGTCGCCACCCTGGCGGGGACGGCGGTCGCCCTGGGGCCCGCGGCGGCCACCGGAGGACCCGGGCCCCTGACGCCGACCACCGCCGTCGGGACGCCGGCCGGCGGGGCGCTTGGGTCGCATGACCTCGTCGAGCCGGCTCTGCGGCACCGGCTCGCCGACGGGCACCGACCCGCCCGCGGTCTCGATGACGGCGTGGTCCTCGGGCGCCACCGTCTGCGGGTCGGTCTCGACCCCGGCCGCGTCCAGCATCCGGGAGACCTGGCGCTTCTGGTGCGGCAGGGCCAGGGTCACCACCACCCCGTCCTCGCCGGCCCGCGCGGTGCGGCCCGAGCGGTGCAGGTAGTCCTTGTGGTCGGCGGGCGGGTCGACCTGCAGCACCAGCGAGACGTCGTCGACGTGGATGCCCCGGGCGGCCACGTCGGTCGCGACCAGCACCGGGAGGGTGCCCGACTTGAAGGCGTCCAGGACCCTGGTGCGCTGCGCCTGGTTGAGACCGCCGTGCAGGGCCGCCGCGAAGACACCGGACTCGCGCAGCTGGAGGGCGACCCGGTCCGCACCCAGCTTCGTGCGGCAGAAGACGACGGTGCGGCCCGGACGGTTGGCGATCGCCGCGGTGATCGGCCTCTTGTGGTGCGGGTGCACCAGGAAGACGTGGTGCGCCATGGTCGTGACGCTGGCGCGCACGTCGTCGGTGGAGTGGGTCACCGGGTCCTTGAGGTAGGTCTTGGCCACCTGGTCCACCCCGTGGTCGAGGGTGGCCGAGAACAGCAGCCGCTGCCCCTCGCGCGGGGTGAGGTCCAGGACCTGGCGGATCGCCTCGACGAAGCCCATCTCGGCCATGTGGTCGGCCTCGTCGAGGACCATGACCTCCACCTCCGACAGGTCGGCGGCGCTGCGGTCGATGAGGTCGATGAGACGGCCGGGGGTCGCCACCAGCACGTCGACGCCCTTCTCCAGCGCCCGCAGCTGCGGGGTGTAGGACATCCCGCCGGCCACGAGGACGAACCGACGGTCGACGGCACGCATGAGCGGTGCCAGCGCGTCGACGATCTGCATCGCGAGCTCGCGGGTCGGCGTCAGGATGACCGCGCGGGGGCGGTGGGGGACGGCGCGGGGCCGCCGAGACAGCCGGTCCAGCAGCGGCAGCCCGAAGGCCATGGTCTTGCCCGACCCGGTCTGCCCGCGTCCCAGCAGGTCACGCCCGGCCATGGCGTCGGGGATGGTCGCGGCCTGGATGGGGAACGGCGTCGTGATGCCGATCCGCGCGAGCGTGGCCACCAGCTGCTCGTGCAGCCCCAGCGCGGCGAACCCGTTGTCCGCCTCGACGGCGGCGTCGGCGTCCTCCACCCGCACCGCGGACTGACGTTCCTGGTATGCCGCGTCCGCCGCGTCGCGCTCGGCCTCCGCCTCGGCGAAGGGGTCCTGCGGACGTCGGTCGTCCTCACGCCCCCAGGACCGGGCGCCGCGGCGCTCGGCACCACGGTCCTCGAAACGACCCGGACGACCGCCCCGGTCCCCGCGGTCCTCGGAGCGACCCGGACGACCGCCCCCGGCCGGACGGTCCGACCAGCGGTCCTGCCGACCACCCCGGTCGTCCCGACGGTCGGCCCCACGGTCCTCGTGGCGCCGCCCGGAGTCCCAGCTGCGCCCGTCGTGGTGGCCACGCCCCGGGCGTCCCTCGCGCTCCTCGCGGTGCGAGCGCCAGGTGCGCTCCTGGTAGCCCCGGCTCTCCCGCCGCTCGCCGTCGCGGTCGGGGCGGCGGCGGTCACGGTCCTCGCGGTACCCGGCGGACGGGCCGCGCTCGTCACGGTCGCGCCGCGGCCGGTCCTCGTCCCAGGACCGCCGGCGGTCCTCCCGGTGGTCGGGTCGCGCTGCGCGCGGCTCCCAGTCACGGCGGCGTCGGTCCTGGCCGCCCTCCGGCCGGTCCCGGCGGTCCACCCGCTCGCCGCGGCCGCGCGGGTCGCGCTCGTCCCGGTCCCTCCAGCGCTGCTTGTCCGCGCCTCGGTCCTCGCTCCCGCGGGACGTGCTGCGCCGGTCGCCGCGCCCGCCCTTGAGCTGGGCGCGGGCCTGCTTCTCCCGCGCCTGGCGGGCGGCCTTCTTCTGGGCCGTGGTGTGTCGGGACTTCTTCTTGCCGGACGCACCGGCGCTACTGGGCTTGGCCATGATCGGCTTCCTCTTCACAGGGGGTCGAGGTGGGTTCTCGCCTCGACGCCTGCGGCGTGACCGGACCTACCTCCAGGCGCTCGACGTGGCGCCCGCTCGTCCCCCAGGGACGGATCGCCCTGAGGGGTCACCCGGACGCGACGACGCCACGGGGAGAGAGACCAGTCTACCGCCCGTCCGGGGCCGCGCCCGCCACCCTGCGACGACGCGGGATCGGTCAGGCGTCGATGCGGTCGCGGTCCAGGTCGTGCGCCGACTCCACGATGAAGTCCTTGCGGGGCGCGACCGACGAACCCATGAGCAGGTCGAAGACCTGGTCGGCCCGCTCGGCGTCCTTGAGCGTGATCTTGCGCAGCGTGCGGTGCCGGGGGTCCATCGTGGTCTCGGCCAGCTGGTCGGCGTCCATCTCGCCCAGGCCCTTGTAGCGCTGCATCGGCTGCTTGACGACGCGGCCCTTCTTCTCCAGCGCGGCGACCGTCCGGCGCATCTCCGCCTCGGTGTAGGTGTAGACGAACTCTCGGCCCGAGCCCCGCCCGCGCCCGCCGCTGACCTCGATCCGGTGCAGGGGTGGCATCGCCGCGTAGACCCGGCCCGCGTCGACCAGGGGCCGCATGTAGCGGAAGAAGAGCGTCAGGAGCAGGGTCCGGATGTGGGCGCCGTCGACGTCGGCGTCGGTCATGATGATGACCTTGCCGTAGCGGACCAGGTCGGGGTCGAAGGACCGCCCCGACCCGGCACCGATGACCTGGATGATGGCCGCGCACTCGGCGTTGGACAGCATGTCCTGGACCGAGGCCTTCTGCACGTTGAGGATCTTGCCGCGGATCGGCAGCAGCGCCTGGTGGTCGCTGCTGCGCGCGAGCTTGGCCGTGCCGAGGGCGCTGTCGCCCTCCACGATGAACAGCTCGGAGCGCTCGGTGTCGTTGCTGCGGCAGTCGGCGAGCTTGGCCGGCAGCGAGGAGGACTCGAGGGCGTTCTTGCGGCGCTGTGTCTCCTTGTGCAGGCGCGCGGAGATGCGCGACTTCATCTCCGCCACGACCTTCTCGAGCAGCAGTGCCGCCTGCGCCTTGTCGCCGCGGTGCTTGCTGGTGAGCCGCTCGGTGAGGGCCTGCTCCACGGTGCGCGAGACGATGCCGCGCACGGCGCTGGTGCCGAGCACCTCCTTGGTCTGGCCCTCGAACTGCGGCTCGGGGAGGCGCACCGTCACCACGGCCGTGAGACCGGCCAGGATGTCGTCCTTCTCGACCTTGTCGCCGCCCACCTTAAGCTTGCGGGCGTTGACCTCGAGCTGCTTGCGGAAGACCTTCATGAGCGCCTGCTCGAACCCCGCCACGTGGGTGCCGCCGTGGGGGGTGGTGATGATGTTGACGAAGCTGCGCACGGTCGTGTCGTAACCGGTGCCCCAGCGCACCGCCACGTCCACCTCGCACTCGCGCTCGGTCTCCCGGGAGACCATGTGGCCGAGCTCGTCCAGCATGGGCACGGTCTCGGTGAAGGTGCCCGAGCCCTGCAGCCGCCACACGTCGGTGACGGCGGGGTCGGTGGCGAGGTACTCGGCGTACTCCGCGAGGCCGCCGGAGTAGGCGAAGGTCTCCTCCGTGGGCCCGTCCGCACCGGGGGTGCCAGGCAGAGCCCGCTCGTCGCGCACGACCATCGTCAGGCCGGGGACGAGGAAGGCGGTCTGCCGGGCCCGGGCGACGAGCTCGTCGTAGGCGAACTCGGCCTTCTTGAGGAAGATCTGCGGGTCGGCCCAGTAGCGCACGCGGGTGCCGGTCACCCCGCGCCGGGCCTTGCCGACCACCGCCAGCTCGCTGCTGCGCTCGAACGGGCGGAAGGCGGCCTCGGGGTCAGGCCCGCCGCGCCCGTCCTCGAACGTGCCCGGCTCGCCCCGCCGGAAGCTCATGCCGTAGGTCCGGCCCGCACGGTCGACCTCGACGTCCAGCCGGGAGGAGAGGGCGTTGACGACCGAGGCACCCACGCCGTGGAGGCCGCCGGAGGCGGCGTAGGAGCCGCCGCCGAACTTGCCGCCGGCGTGCAGCTTGGTGAAGACCACCTCGACGCCGGACAGGCCGGTCCGGGGCTCGATGTCCACCGGTATGCCGCGCGCCCGGTCGCGCACCTCGACCGACCCGTCCCGGTGCAGGATGACCTCGATCCGGTCGCCGTGACCGCCGAGCGCCTCGTCGACGGCGTTGTCGATGATCTCCCAGAGACAGTGCATGAGACCGCGCGAGTCCGTGGACCCGACATACATCCCCGGACGCTTGCGCACCGCCTCGAGGCCTTCGAGAACCTGGAGGTGCCGGGCGGAGTAGTCCTGAGTGGTCACGTCCGGCAGGCTAGCGCGTGGGACCGACAGCACCGGGCAGGCGCGGCAGCGCCCCGGTCCACGGGTCCGGTGGCCAGGGCTTACGCGCAGAGCGGAACACGGTCCCGGACGGGCACAAAGACCGGCTCCTGCGGCGTTGGCATGCTTGACTGGGTCGACCAACCGCTGGTTGGCCCATGGAGAGGAGACCGCCGTGAACGCCACTCTGACCCCCGAACTGACCACCTCCGACCGGTGCGACCGTTGCGGGGCCCAGGCCTACATCCGGGCCAGCCTCGGTGACGGGCTGCACCTGCTCTTCTGCGCCCACCACGGGCGCGAGCACCTCGACAAGCTGCGCGCGAAGGACGACGTCGCCATCCTCGACGAGACCCACAAGCTCCAGCAGGAGGAGACCCCCGCGGTCTGACCTCACCGCTCACGCGGCTCGGACGACGCCCGCCCCCGGCACAGGCCGTGGGCGGGCGTCGTGCTGCATCGGGCACAATCACGCTCATGTCCGTCGCCGAGGTCCTCATCCTGGTGCTCATGCTCATCGGGGTGGTGGGGATCGTGCTCCCGGTCCTCCCCGGGCTGCTCGTCGTCCTGGCGGGGTCCCTGGCCTGGGCGCTGAAGGAGCAGACCACCCTCGGGTGGGTGGTCTTCGGCCTCTCCGCGCTGGTCTACCTGCTCGGCGTCGGCCTGCAGTGGGCGGTGCCGGGCCGACGGATGCGGCGCGCGGGCGTCCGGACCTCGACCCTGGTCATCGGGGTGGTCTGCGCCCTGGTGCTGGGGGTGCTCATCCCCGTCGTCGGGCTGTTCCTCGGCTTCCCCCTGGGCATCTTCCTGGTCTCCCTGGCGCGCACCCGCGACCGCACCGAGGCGGTGCGGGCCACGCGGCACGCGCTGCACGCCGTCGGCCTCAACATCCTCATCGAGCTGGCGACGGCCTTCACCCTCATCGCCATGTTCGTCGTCGCCGCGGTGGTGCTCACGCCGGCCTGAGCGCGCCGCCCCGGTGCCGGTCTCCCTGCGGACGGCACCGGGGGCGGGTCGGCAAGCGGCCGGCTCAGCCCTCGACCATGCGGGCGTAGACGACGGTGTTGTCCTCGTGGCTCTGCTCCTCCTCGTCGAACTCCCCCCCGCAGGTGATGAGCCGCAGCTCCGGGACGTCGGTCGGTCCGTAGACGTCGACGGTGGGGAAGGCGTCCTTGGCGAACTGCTCGATGCGGTAGACCTCGAAGGTGACCGTCTGCCCGTCCTCGCGCTCCACCTCGGCGGTGTCCCCGGGCCGCAGGGCGCCGAGCTCGAAGAAGATGGACTCGACCCCTCCCGCCCCGGTGACGTGGCCCTCGATGACCGTCGGGCCGAGCTCCCCCGGCGTGGGCGAGCCGTCGTACCAGGCGGCCTCGTGGTACCGGTCTCCGCTGGGCACCTCCAGGGTGCCGTCGTCGGCCAGGCCGAGCGGGTGCAGCGGGCTCGTCACCCCGATGGCGGGCAGACGCACCTCGACCGGCTCCGACGGCTCGAGCGCGGCCACCTCCGGCTCGGCAGGCTCGGCCGGCGCGGACTCCTCCGCGGAGGCATCCGCGTCCGAGGTCGCCGTCTCCTGGTCGCCCCCCGAGGTCTCCTCCGACGCGGCGGCGTCCGGCTCGTCCGAGGACTCCTGCGTGGGCTCGGACCCGGAGGTCGCCGCGGGCGGTGAGGGGGGATCGGGCCGCTGGGTCCCGATGCCGACGGCCAGCAGGACCACGCCGACCAGGACGGCAGACACGGCCAGGGCCGTGAGGAGGACTCCTCGACGGCCCCGGCCCGGCCGCTCGGTGCTCCTGTCAGCCATCGGTCCGACGACGCTGCTGGAGGGCGAAGGCGCCCGCACCCGCCGCCACCAGCAGGGCTCCGCCGGCGATCAGCCCGGAGTTCTCCATCCCGCTGGAGCTGCCGCCACCGGTCTCGACGCCACCACCCGGAGCGCTCATCTGGCCGGCCTCGAAGGCGCCGCACAGAGCGGGGTCGGTGGCCTCGGAGGGCAGGCTGTCGTCCAGGTCGGACATCTGCTCGCCGTCGTACTCACCAGACCCGTTGTGGTCCACCCCGTGGATGACGACGACACCGTCACCGTGGTGCAGGCCCTCGGCCACGTCGTCGGGGACCTCGAAGGTCCGCTCGTAGGTGTAGGTCCCGTCGGCCGGGAAGTTCGCCACGTCGAGCGCCCCCGCCTCGGAGGTGTCGGCGTCGTTGCCGGTGAGCGAGACCCGCACCTCGCCGTAGCTGTCGATGGCGTCGGTGGTGCGGATGGCGCCGTCGAACCCGCTGCCCTCCATCGCGGGGTCGGGGCACTCGCCGGCGCCACCGAGGTGGATGTGCTGGGCGTGCGGGGAGCCGTCGAGCAGACCCTGGACCTCCACCTTGATCCAGACCTCGTTGCCGGTGACCTTGGCCCAGGCCTCACCGCTGCCACCGGAGTTGTTCAGCTCCTCGAGCGGGGCCATCAGCTCGACGGTCGCGTCCTCGATGTCGTGGGCGTTGGCCGGGGCGGCGCTCAGCGCCAGCAGCGCGGGGGCGGCCAGGGCGGCCAGTGCGGTCGTGCGCTTCATCGGTGTCACTCCTTCGGTGTCCTGCGCCGCGGCCGGGTGCCGCGGCGCCGTGGGGACACCCAGGGTTCGGACCCGGGCCACCCGAGGATTGCGCCTGTGACCCAGGTCACGCCGCGCGGATCACCGGCTCAGGTGAGAGGGACGACCACGAAGGGCTCGCTGGTGGGCTGGCTGGAGCCGCCCTCCGGCTCGACCGTCAGGCCGACGGCCACCGCGTCCTCCGGGGCACCCTCGAGCAGGCTCCGGCCCTGCGAGACGGCCTCGGCCGTCAGCAGGCCGGCAGAACGGGCCGAGCCGTCCGGCCCGACGAACCACGCCTGGTAGACCTGACCGGCCTGGGGTGCGGCGAAGTCCCCTGGCAGCTGGACGACCGCCTGTCCGGCGGCGTCGGAGACGGTGACCGCGACCGGACCGCTCTCGGTGTCCGCGGTGTGCTCCGACGCGTCGTCGGCCTGCAGCACCTCGCGGGTGGGATCGGGGTCCAGCGTCTGCGAGATGCCCCACACCCCGCCGGCCAGCACCACGGCGGCGGCCGCCGCGGCGAGCCACCGTCCGACGGACGGCGTCCTCGCGGCACGCTCCTGGGAGGCGGAGCGTCGCGACGCCAGCGGGGTCACGCTCGCGTCCTGCCGCGCAGGTCGCTCGCTCGCGTCCTGGCCGGCACCGGTGGTGGCCTCGGCCGCCACCTGCTCCAGCACCCGCGCCCGCAGGCCCGGGGGCGGGTCCACGGCCAGGTCGTCGCTGAGCACCCCCATGGCCTCGCGCGTCGCGTCGACCTCGTCCCGGCACGACGAGCAGTGCGCGAGGTGAGCCTCGAACTCCTGCTGCTCCTCGGCGTCGAGCGCATGGATCGCGTAGGCGAGCGCACCCGCGTGCACGTCCTCGCCCCGGTCCTCCTCGTAGACGCCGTGGTCACGCACGTCGTCCTCGCTCATTCAGCTCACCTCCTCCAGCTGTCCGCGTAGTTTCTTCAGCCCGTCCCTGATCCTCGTCTTGGCGGTGCCGAGCGGGATGCCGAGCCGGTGCGCGACCTCGCTCTGCGTCAGCCCGGAGAAGTACGCCAGTGCCACCGTCGTGCGGTGCGGCTCACCGATCCGGTCCAGCGCTGCATGGACCCGTTCCGCCTCGGCCCGATCGGTCACCGCCTCGGCGGTGACGTCGTAGGGCCGTGTCGTCTGCCGGGATTCGTAGCGGTGCAGCCGATCGGATTGCGCCTGCTCGGATCTGACCCGGTCGACCGCCCGACGGTGCGTCAGGGTCATGATCCAGCCGATGGCCGAACCCCGCGCCGGGTCGACCTCGGCAGCCTGCCGCCAGATCTGCACGAAGACGTCTTGGGTGACCTCCTCGGCCAGCGAGCGGTCCCGGACGATGCGCAGGGCCAGGCCGAAGATGCGGGGGGAGACCAGGTCGTAGAGCTCGGCCAACGCCTGCTGGTCACCCTCGGCGATGCGGCTGATCACCGGGAAGATCTCGCGCCGACCGGTGTCGGGAACGTCGAGGACCCGGGCAGGGCCCGGGTCGTGATCGGCGGTGTCGGGACTCAGGAACCCTGCTCCCGCCGTCGGTCCCACTGCTGCTCCATCCGCTGCATGAAGGTGCCCTGCCGGGGACTCCGGCGGGCCCCCGCCGTCGGCTTGCGCACCGAGCCGTCCTTGCCGACGACCCCCAGCTGCCCGGCGCTGCGCGCGGACGTCGACCGGGTCGGGGAGGCGGCCCAGGCACCACCGAGGACCATGGCGAGGAATCCGATCACGCCGATCCAGATCATCGAGGACATGACGCCCACGACCACCAGGGCGAGACCGCCCAGGGCGACGAGGACACCGAGCACCAGACGACGCCGGTCGAGCCCGGCGGCACCTCCGGCGCTGGCGGACCGCTTGAGCTGGCTCGCCAGCCGGGGGTCCTCGGCGTAGAGGGCCTGCTCCATCTGCTCGAGCACACGCTGCTCGTGGTCTGAGAGCGGCACGTTCACCTCCGGTGGTGCGAATGGTGGGTCGGCGACCTGCGGCACGGGACCGACGCCACGTTGCTGAGTTCCAGGATAAGACGTCAACGGACGGAGCACTACCCGGAGTTCCATCATGGCTGACGGACCAGCAGACTGGCTGGTCGCACCGCCTGCAGCCCGAACCTGGCCACGGCCCGGTCCATCGCGCGCTCCGCCTCGCGCCACCCCCTCTCCGGTTCGTCGAGCCGGCCCTGCACGAGGGTCCGGTCCGCCTCGGTGATGCCCTCGACCCGGACGCCCAGCATGCGGATCCGGGCGCGCTGCAGGCCCAGCGCGGCATACAGCGAGCAGGAGACCGCGTGCACCTCCCGGGTGACGTCGGTGGGGCTGGTCACGGTGCGTGAGCGGGTGATCGTGGTGAAGTCGGAGAACCGCACGGTCAGCACCACGGTGCGCCCGAGCACCCCGGCGTGCCGCATCCGGCTCGCCGTGCGTTCGGCGAGGTGCAGCAGCTGGCGACGGACGACCTGGGGATCGTCGACGTCCTGGGAGAACGTCTCGGACGACCCGACGCTGCGTTCCCGTCGACGGGCCACCACCGGGTCGTCGTCGGTGCCCCACGCCAGGGTGTGCAACCGGGTGGCGTGCTGCTCGCCCAGGGCACGCCGCAGCGTGGCCAGCGGCACGTGCGCCAGCTCGGCGACCGTGTGCAGCCCGAGCCGGTGCAGCTCGGCCTCGGTCGACTCCCCCACCCCCCACAACGCACCCACCGGCATCGGGTGCAGGAAGGGGACGACCTCGTCCCGGGTGACCAGCCGCATACCGTCCGGCTTGGCCGCGCGCGAGGCCATCTTGGCGACGGCCTTGGACGGAGCACCGCCGACCGAGCAGGTGATCCCCTGCTCGTCGGCGACGGTGTCCCTGATCCAGCTGCCGATGCGCTCCGGGCCACCCCAACGCCGGCCGGTGGCGGAGATGTCGAGGAAGGCCTCCTCCATCGAGACCGGCTCGACCAGGGGCGTGACCTCGGCGAAGATCGCCATGACCGCCTCGGAGACCCGGGCGTAGCGGTCGGGCTCGGGCCGGACCACCACGAGCGGTGGGCACCTGCGACGTGCCGTGGCCATCGGCATGCCGGAGCGCACGCCGTAGGCCCGGGCCTCGTAGTTCGCCGACAGCACGACGCTGCGCCAGCCACCCCCCACCGCCACCGGTCGACCGTGCAGGTCCGGGTGGTCCAGCAGCGAGACCGCGGCGTAGAAGGCGTCCATGTCGACGTGGAGCACCCAGCCCCGACCGGCGTCGCCGGTCGCCCGGTCCGCCAGCTCTCCCGGGGTCTGCGCGCCCCCCTGGCCGGGGGCACCCGCCGGAGGGGCTGCGGGAGCCGCGAGCGTGACGTTCACCACCCCGAGCTCCCGGGGCTGGAGTGCCACAGCTTGCCGCCCGGCTGCCGGGTCGCCTCGCCGGCCGGGGCGATGTCGGCGTAGGGCGACTGCACGAAGCCCGAGGCATGGACCAGCACGCGCCGCCCGGGCGGGGTGTCCGCCGAGGCCGCCTCCCGGGACACGGCCTCGGCCTCCTGCGCGAGCAGCGTCGCCTGCTGCACGGACCGCTCCATGAGCGCGTGGGCCGCCGCCGGACCGCCGTGCTCCCAGGCCTGCGCCACCTCGCCCAGCTCCCAGGCGGCGGTGGCCCTGATCGAGACCCCCCTGGGCCCGGTGCGGCGCACGACGCCGCGCACCAGGAGCAGCCAGGAGTGGAACACGGTGGTGGCGAACGGACCCTGGACGTCCTCGAAGAACGTCGCGTCGGCCGGTCCGCTGCCGTCGTCCAGGGTGAGGAAGACGACGCGCCTGCCGGACCGCACCGGGGGGGTCTGGGTGGCGACCTTGGCTCCGGCGACCAGCACCTCGGCACCACCCCGGTAGGAGAGCAGGTCGCGCGCCCGGGTCACCCCGAGCTCGGCCAGCATGGGCCCGAAGCCCTCCACCACGTGGCTGCTGACGTCCAGGCCGAGCACCTCCAGCTCGGCCCGGAGCTGCTCGGACGGGCTCATCTCCGGCAGCCCGCTGCCGACGAGCGGCGCAGGGTCGTCGCCGAGCTCGAGGGTCAGCTGGGTCGGCGCGGCGCCACCGGTCTCGTGCCACGAGCGTCGGCCCGCCGCCTGGCTCTCCGCCCGGGTGGCGACCTCGCCCGCCTCGATCACCGGTGCCGGGCGCCGGCGTCCGGCGCGGGAGGCTCCGCGCGCCCCCTTCGCGTGCCGGGACCACTGATCGAGGTCGCGGACGTGGAGCATCAGGTCGCGACGGGTCAGGCTCGTGCGCGGGGCTCCCCCGGCACCAGCGGTGGCCCGGTGGCCTGCGCCGCGGGTCCGCGGACTGCACCGACCGACCCGGTGCAGCTCGTCCAGTCCTCCGGCCAGCACCAGCCGCTCGGCCGTGGGGCGGCTGGGACGGGCCCGGTGCCACAGGTCGGACAGGGAGTCGTAGGGCTGTCCCGCGACGATCCTGCCGACCTCGTCCTCGGTGATGCCCTTGACGTCCGAGAGGGACAGCCTGATGCCGTACCCGGCGGCCCGCCGCTCGACCTCGGCCATGACCGCGTCGACCCGGTCGGGCGGACGGCGCAGCGTGCCCCGTGCCCCACCGCCCGCCGAACCGCCCCCCGGCACCGCCTCGTCCCAGGAGGGTGCCCCGGCCGTCGACGTGGGCGTCACGTGCTCGACCCGGTAGGTCGCGCCGGAGGCGTTGACGTCGAGACCGAGCACGTGGACCCCCATGCTCCTGGCCTCGTCCAGGATGAGCCGCTTGGGGTACATCCCCGGGTCGTGGGTCAGGACACCGGCGAGGAAGGCGGCCGTGTGGTGGGTCTTGAGCCAGGCGGACTGGTAGGTCGGGAGGGCGAAGGCAGCCGCGTGCGCCTTGCAGAAGCCGAACGAGGCGAAGGCGGCCAGGACCTCCCAGATCCGGTCCACCTCGTCGGCGCGGTAGCCCCGGTCCGCCGCCGCGGCGCACCACCACACCTTGACCTCCTCCTGCCCGGCCGGGCTGCCCATCGCCCGGCGCACCTCGTCGGCCTGGGCCAGCGACACCCCTGTCGTCTCGGCGACGATCTGCAGCACCTGCTCGTGGAAGACCACGACCCCGCAGGTCTGCTCGAGGTAGGGGACCAGGCTGGGGTGGAGGTACTCCGGCTCGCCCCAGCCCTGACGGGCGTGGAGGAAGGGCCGGATCATGTCGGACTTCACCGGGCCGGGCCGGAAGAGGGAGATGTCGATGATGATGTCGGAGAACGTCTCCGGGGCGAACTTGCCCACCAGCTCGCGCTGGCCCGGTGACTCGATCTGGAAGCAGCCGAGGGTGCGGGTGGACTGGACCAGGGCGAAGGTGTCCGGGTCGTCGAGCGGCACCTGGGCCCGGTCGTCCAGGTCGAGGCGGGTCCCGTCCAGCCGCGCGACCTCGTCGACGGCGTGCGCCATGGCCGACTGCATCCGGATCCCCAGCACGTCGAGCTTGAGCAGCCCCAGCTCCTCCACGTCGTCCTTGTCGAACTGGCTCATGGGGAAGCCCAACCAGCTCGCCTCGACCGGCGTCCGGTCGAGCAGCCCGGTGTCGGACAGCACCACCCCGCACGGGTGCATCGCGAGGTGCCGCGGCAGCCCGTCGAGGGCCTCCACCAGCTCCATGAGGACGCGCATCCGGGGCGCGTCCAGGCCCTGGCGCCGCAGCTCGGGGAGGTCCCGGATGGCCGCCCGGGCGTCGCGGGCCCGGATGTGGGGGAAGGCCTTGGCGATCACGTCGATCTCCCCGGGGGGCAGGCCCAGCGTCGCCGCGACGTCGCGCACGGCGTGCCGGACCCGGTAGGTCTCGGTCATCGACACGCAGGTCACCCGTTCGGACCCGAACCGCTCGAGGATGCGTTCGTAGATCTCGGTGCGCCGGGCCGACTCGACGTCGATGTCGATGTCCGGCAGCTGGGCCCGCAGCGGGGAGCAGAACCGCTCCATGAGCAGGCCGTGCTCCATCGGGTCCACGCCGCTGATGCCGAGCAGGTAGGCCACCAGGCTCCCCGCCCCGGAACCGCGCGCCGCGACCCGCACCCCCTGGTCCCGGATCAGGTCGCAGACCTGGGCGACGGTGAGGAAGTAGGTGGGGTAGCCCAGCCCGGCGATCACCCCCAGCTCCTGCTCGAGGCGGTCGCGGATCTGCTGGTCGAACCGTCCCCCGGCACCGGGGTAGCGACCCCCCACCGCCTGGGTGCAGCGTTCGGTGAGGACCTGGTGCGCCTGCCCCACCCCCCGCACCCCGAGCACCTCGGGCTCCGGCAGGTGCACCCCTCCGATCCCGAGGTCGGAGCGGGCGTCCTGGTGGCAGTCGGCAGCCAGCTGCAGGGTGTCCCGCAGGAGCTCCTCGGCGCGGGCACCGGGGCCCGCCGCGCGCTCCAGCTGACGGGCCAGCCCGTGCATGACGGCCGTCCCCGCGAGGTGGCCGGCGCTGCTCACCCGGTCGAGGTGGCGCTCGTCGAGCGCGACCCGTCGTCGGGCGGCGTCGAGCACGTCCACGACCCGCGCCTGCTCGGGACGGACGTGCCGGACGGCCGCGGTGAGCACGGCGGGCACCCCGACCTCCCGCGCCAGCGCCCACGCCGAGGTCGCGTGGGCCAGACTCCCCGGCGTGCCCTCCGGACCTCCGTGGCAGACCACCTCGACCCGGACCGCCCCGGCCGGGAGCAGCCTCGTCCACCCCAGCAGCAGCCGTCGGGCCAGGTCGTGCCGGCGGGCCAGCAGCGCCCTCCCGACGTCGGAGTCCGGCCCCAGCAGCAGGACGACCGGGCAGGCCCCGGCGGCCCCGGCCGCCGCCCGGGCGATGAGCTCGGGGGTGACCCGCGGCACCGACCGCTCGCCCGAGAGATGGGTGTGCGTCACCAGCCGGCACAACCTGGCCCAGCCCGCCCCCGCCTCGGCGCCGCCGCGCTGACCGCGGGCCAGCAGCACCACCCGGGGCTGCTGGTCGTCGACGAGGGAGCCTCCCTTGACCGGGCTCCGCGGGCCACGCCGGTCCGGTCGGACGTCCAGACCTTCCCCCCAGCCCCGTCCGGGCGCCACCCGGCCCTGCCCGCCCGGGACCGTCGGACGCAGCCCGGTGACGAACGGGGTGGGCGCGGGACCGGTGGCCCCTCGCCCGGCGCCCGTCCCGGAGGGTGATCCCGCCAGGGCGAGGTCCACCCCCAGCACCGGGGCGATCCCCGCCTCGGTGCAGGCCCGGACGAAGCGCACCGCGCCGTAGAGCCCGTCGCGGTCGGTCAGGGCCAGCGCGGACTGGCCCAGCTCGGCCGCGCGCCGCACCAGGTCGACCGGGTGGGAGGCGCCGTAGCGCATGGAGGCGCTGGACGCGACGTGCAGGTGGACGAAGTCGTCACCCGCCGTCGCCGTCGATGGTCCCGTCGGCACGGCCGGTCTCACCCGTGGCCCAGCGGAGTCAGCTCGGAGTGCAGCGAGGTCTCGCACGGCAGGTGGAGCGAGGCCCGCACCAGCTCGAGGAAGCGCTCCCCCGCCCGCACCATGTCGTCGGCCTCCCGCGTCGTCACGGCGGCGTGGGTCGCTCCCCGCTCCAGCGCCACCCGGCGGCGACCGGACGCGGCGAAGAACGCGGCCCACTCGGTCAGCTCCGGCGCCACCGGGGGGAGCATCTCCCAGACGCTGCGGGGTCGGCCGCGTCGGCCGGGCGTGGGCGTCGTGCGGGCGGCCAGCAACGCGGCCCCGGCCCGCAGCGCGGACAGGTGGGCCTGGGTGTAGCGCTCCGCCGCCGTCCCGCTGTGACAGGCCTGCAGCAGCACCCCGCGCGAGCGCTCCAGCAGGTCCAGCACCGCGCCTGCGCTGGCCCCGGTCTCGATGGTCGTCATCCTGTCGTCCTCTCGTGGTCCTCGTGGTCCTCGTGGTCCTCGTGCTCGTGCTTCCTGCGCCCGCCGGTCGGTCCCGCTGACGCGCGTGGTGCCGCCGGTCAGTCGGCGACCCGCTCCAACCACCACCGCTCGCCCTGGACCAGGTCGTAGACCCCCGTCCCTGCCGAGCGCCCCGCACCGGCCTCGACCCGCCAGACGACCCGCTCCAGCTGCTCGCCGCCCGGCCCCCCGCCGAGGCGGGGCAGGTCAGGGCCGGCGGGCGGACCGTCCCGGTCCTCCGTCCGCCACCACGCCACGCGCAGGCTCCACTGCCCCAGGACCGCCCGGACGAGGTGGAGCCGCCCGCGCCACAGGAACACGGCCGGGACCTGGGGGTCGAGGTCGTCCGAGGGCTCCCGGTCGTCGGCCACCCCGACCGGCAGCGCCGTCTCGATCCGCACACCGTGCTCCTGCGCCCGGCCCAGCCTGACCTCGACCGGCTCGTGGTAGCTCCTGCTCATGACCGGCACCTCCTCCGTGTGTGTGGCCGTGCGACGACGGCCCGTCGATCGAACTTGTGTTCGACTCCGGCGATAGGACAAATGTACGACTCACCACCGACGGACTCAACCCCTCCCTCGCGACGGCCCCACCCTGTGGACAACGTCGGCGCGGCACACGCCCCGAGCACGACCATGAGGGCGGGGCCCGGGCCGCAGGAGGGGGCGGCCCGGGCCGCGCGCCGCAGCGGATAGGCTCGGAGCCGGCCCGCACAGCCGGGACGCACCACCCTTCCCGGCACCGCCGACAGACCCGCCGAGGGACGAGAGGATCCGTGATGCAGGCCCTGGACCGCGTGGACCTGCGCCCCCGTGTGCAGCAGGCTCTCGACGAGCAGCTCGCGCGGCAGCGCGCCGTCCTGGACGAGCTGGGACCTCCGATGACCCCGCTGCTGGAGGCGATCGCCGAGCTGCTGAACGGCGGCAAGCGCCTGCGTGCCACCTTCCTCTACTGGGGCTGGCGCGCCCTGGGCGGGCCGGACGACCCCGCCGCCGTGCGGGCCGCGAGCGCCATGGAGATCTTCCAGGCCGCGGCGCTGCTCCATGACGACGTCATGGACCACAGCGACCTCCGGCGCGGGCACCCGACCGCCCACCGCCGGTTCGCGAGCCACCACCGGGAGCACGGGTGGTCCGGCGACCCGGACTCCTTCGGCCACGCCGCCGCCATCCTCGCCGGCGACCTGTGCCTCAACTGGACGGACGAGGTCTTCAGCACCAGCGGGCTCCCCGAGGACGCCCTGCGCCGCGCGCGACCCGAGTTCGACCGCATGCGCACCCAGCTCATGGGCGGTCAGTTCCTCGACATGCTCGAGGGAGCCCGTGGCTGGCGCGACCTGGACCTCGAGCAGCGGCTGGAGCGCTGCCTCACGGTGATCCGCTACAAGAGCGCGCGCTACTCCGTCCAGCAGCCGCTGCTCATCGGCGCGGACGCCGCGGGGGTGGGCGAGCAGACCCGGTCGTCCCTCGGCCGCTACGGGGCCGCGCTCGGCGAGGCCTTCCAGCTGCGCGACGACGTCCTGGGCGTCTTCGGCGACCCCGAGCAGACCGGGAAGCCGGCCGGCGACGACCTGCGGGAGGGCAAGCACACGGTGCTCGTCGCCCACGCCCTCGCGCAGGCCGGCCCGGCCGGGGCACAGCTCCTCGAGGACGCCCTGGGCGACCCGGACCTCGACGAGGACGCCGTGGACCGGGTGCGCGACGTGCTCGTGGACTCCGGCGCCCTGGAGCGCACCGAGGAGATGGTCGACCGGGGAGCGGAGCGCGCCCTGGTCGAGATCAGCGGCGCACCGGACCTGACCCAGCAGGGCCGGGAGGCGCTGACCGAGCTCGTGGCGGTCTGCACCCAGCGGTCCACCTGAGCCGACCGGAGCGCCTGGGCGCCGTCAGAACGCCTGCTCCTGCGCCCGGCGGCGCACCTCCGTCTTCGCCCCGGCGTGCAGGGAGGCGAGCGCGCTGCCACCCGTCAGCGAGTCGTCCGGCGCGTGGAGCCAGGCGACGATCTCCTCGTCGCTCTGGCCACCGTCGGCGAGCACCGTGATGGTGCCGCGCAGCGCCGGGAGGGGCCCGTCGTCGACGAAGAAGCCGGCCGGGACCATCAGCACCGCGTCGGGGCCTCGCCTCAGCGCCACGACATCGCGCTCCTGCACCCAGCGCCGGGCCTGCTGCAGGCTCACGCCGGTGCGCTCCATCACGTCGGGGATGGTCCACCACTCAGAAATTACATCGCTGTCACTTACCACATCTCCTAGTCAATCACATGGCACGACACGCCGAAAGGGTGGCGGTCCTCCCGCCAGCAAGGTACTGTCCCTCATGCCTCACGGGTCACCTTGTCCCCCCACGTCCCGGGAGTGTCCCATCTACCGTGCTTCACAGCCGTCACTGGAGGAACGACGTGAGCCCGCTCTTCGCCGCCCTGCCCCCGGGCGACCTGCCGTCCCTGGCCTATGTCGCGCCCACCGGCGTGCACGCCACCGCACCGCTGGACACGGTGGTGCGGACCCGGAAGGACACCACGCACACGGTCGCGCCCGGTGACACCGTCTACGACCTCGCCGAGCGGTACGACGTCAGCGCGCGGGCCATCGTCCGCGCCAACGACCTGCGCGACGGCGGGCGGTGGATCATGCCCGGCACCACGCTGCGGATCCCCTCCGGCGGCGGGACGGCCACGTCCACCCCGGCGCCCTCACCCTCCTCGTCCCCCGCGACCGGGAAGCAGCCCGCGGCGAAGGGCACCGTCACGGTCCGTGCGGGCGACACCCTCTCCCACCTCGCGGTGCGTCACGGCGTGAGCATCAAGGACCTCGTCGCGGTCAACTCCATCGCCAACAGCCGGCTCATCTACCCCGGCCAGGTGCTCCGCCTGCCCGGGACCGCCGCGGAGCAGCAGCGTCCCTCCGGCGGCACCGCGGCGCCTGCCGCACCCACCTCCTCGTCGAAGGCCCGCAGCGTGACGGTGCGGGCCGGTGACACCCTCAGCGGGATCGCCGCGCGGCACGGCGTCACCGTCGCCGACATCGCCAGGGCCAACGGCCTGGCCGACACCCGGCTCATCTACCCCGGCCAGAAGCTGCGCCTCGGCGGGTCCAGCCAGGCCGCGAGCGTGGGGACGACCCGGACCACCGCTCTGGACCGCCCGTACGACGAGTCGACCATCGGGGACCACCGGGCCGGGGAGAAGGTGCCGGACACCTTCCTGCACTACCGCTACAGCGACGGCATCGCCCGGTCGGCCGCGGCCAACCGCGACTACCTCGCCGAGGTCGACGTGCCGAGCCGGTCCGCCGTGCGCGACCTCATCGTCCGGACCAGCGAGCGCCACGGCGTGGACCCCACCCTCATGCTGGCGCTGTCCTACCAGGAGTCGGGCTGGAACCACCGGGCCGTCTCCCCCGCCAACGCGATCGGCGCCATGCAGGTCATCCCGAGCTCGGGCCAGTGGGCCTCCGGGCTCGTGGGGCGCGAGCTCAACCTGCTCGACCCCGAGGACAACGTCACCGCCGGCGTGGTCATCATGCGTACCCTGCTGCGCTCGGCCGGGAGCACCGACGAGGCCATCGGGGGCTACTACCAGGGCCTGGCCAGCGTGCGCCAGCACGGTCTGTTCGCCGACACCCGGCAGTACGTCCGCAACATCAAGCACTTCCAGCGGACCCTCTGAGGCCCGGCCGCGGGCATACCGACGGCGCACGTCCCACGGTCGGACGGCCGCCCTCCGTAGACTCTGGGGCGTGACCGCCCCGACCTCCACCCTCCTCGACCGCGTCATCGACGGTCGCTACCAGGTGGAGGGCGAGCTCGCCCGCGGTGGCATGGCGACGGTCTACCGCGCCCGTGACCTGCGCCTGGACCGTCCGGTCGCGCTCAAGGTCATGCGTCCCGACCTCGCCGAGGACGACGCCTTCGTACGGCGCTTCGTCGCCGAGGCCCGGGCCGCCGCCCGCCTGTCCCACCCCCACGTCGTGGGGGTCTACGACCAGGGCGAGGACGGGGACGTCGTCTTCCTCGCGATGGAGCTCGTGGAGGGCCCGACGCTGCGCGACGTCATCACCGCGCACGCGCCGATGTCCACCCGCCGGGCGATGGCCCTGCTGCTGCCGGTCGCCGAGGCGCTGGCCGAGGCGCACCGGCGCGGCCTGGTGCACCGCGACATCAAGCCCGAGAACGTCCTGCTGGCCGACGGCCGCGAGAGCGGGGTCAAGGTCGCCGACTTCGGGCTCGCCCGGGCGGTGTCCGCCGCGGGCCGGCAGGCGAGCTCGGAGCTGGTGTGGGGGACGGCCGCCTACCTCGCCCCCGAGCAGGTGGAGCAGGACGCCGTCGACGCCCGGACCGACGTCTACGCCGTCGGCCTGCTCCTCTTCGAGCTGCTGACCGGCCGCAAGGCGTTCCCCGGCGGCGACCCGCTGCGGGTGGCCTACGAGCACGTCCACGGCAGCACCCCCTCCCCGCGCGCGCTCGCCGGGACCGTCCCCGCGCCGGTCGACGCCCTGGTGCGCCGCGCGGCCGCGACCGACCCCGCCGCCCGGCCCCGCGACGCGGCCCAGCTGCTGGCGCAGATGCGGGACTGCCTGCGCGAGCTCGACGACCCGCAGCTGGACGCTGCTCCCGCCCCACCGGGGTCGACGGCCTGGGGCGCCGACGACGCGGACCTCACCCAGGTCGTGGCGGGCGCGGGCGACTCCACCCGGCACCTCCCGGTGTCGAGACCCGGCCCCGCCGAGGGGCACTACGCCCGCACCACCGGCAACCGGCCGTCGCGACCGCCCGCGCCGACCCGCGTGACGGCGCCACGACCGTCCCGGCGCCGCGGCGGGGTCGTGCTCTCCCTGCTGCTGGTCGCGCTGCTCGGCGGCGCCGGCTACGCCGCGTGGTGGCTGCTGGACGGACCCGGGGTCCACTCCCCCATGCCCGTCGTGGTGGACCTGCCCGAGGCGCAGGCGCGTGCCCTGCTCGACGCCGAGCAGCTCGACCCTGTCATCAGCTACGCCTACTCCGAGCAGGTGCCCTCCGGGGTCGTCATCTCCGCCGAGCAGCAGGCCGGTCAGCAGCTGCGCCACGGCACCGACGTGCCGGTGGTCGTCTCGCAGGGGCCGGAACGGTATGCCGTACCGCCGCTGGCGGGGCTGAGCGTCGAGTCCGCGCAGGAGGCGTTGAGCGGGGCGAACCTCACGCTCGGGGCGCAGACCCGCCAGCACCACGAGAGCGAGCCGGAGGGCCGCATCCTCAGCAGCACGCCGGCGGCCGGCGAGCCGCTGCCCCCCGGGGGCGAGGTCGCGGTCGTCGTCAGCGACGGGCCCGCCCCGGTGGCCGTGCCGCAGGTCACCGGGCGCACCGAGCAGGAGGCGACGGCAGCGCTCGTCGACGCCGGTCTCACCGTGACCGTGGCGCCGGAGCGGGTCTTCGACGAGGACATCGCCGAGGGGTCGGTGGTGAGCCAGGCCCCCACCTCGGGCACGGTCGAGCGCGGCAGCACCGTCACCGTCACCGTGTCGAAGGGTCCCGAGCTGGTGAGCGTCCCGCAGGTCGTGGGGCGACAGTTCACCGCGGCGGAGGAGGAGCTCGTCGAGCTGGGTCTGGTCGTGGAGCGCGACGACGTCCGGGGCGGCTTCTTCGGCACGGTCCGCGAGCAGTCCGTCGAGCCCGGCGAGCAGGTGCCCCGGGGCACGGTGGTCGTGCTCGCTGTCGTCTAGGTCCCGACGGACCGACGGCCGCCGCTGGCACCCGGCCTCAGCCCTGGTGCGCCCACCGCTCCTCCTGGTCCACCCGGGCCCGCGGGTGGTAGCCGTGCGACTCCCACCACCCCTGCTGCGGCTGCCGGTGGTAGGTCACCTCGACGAGCCACTTCGGGCCCTTGAAGCCGTAGAGGTGGGGCAGCACGGCCCGGGCCGGCCACCCGTGCTCGGCGGTGAGCGGGTCGCCCTGCACGCTGTGCGCGACGAGGGCGTCCGGGTGCTGCAGGTCCGCGAGGAGGACGCTGGAGGCATACCCCCGGGCCGCGGCCAGCAGCACGTGACCGGCGTCCGGGTGCGGCGGGGCCAGCGCGAGCACGTCCCGCATCCGCACGCCGCCCCAGCGCAGGTCCCGGACGCTGTGCCGGTCGACGCAGTGCAGGCTCGCGGACACCTCCACGAAGGGCAGGTCGGCCAGGTCGTCCCACGTCAGCACGGTGACCCCGCCGTCGAGGGTGTCACCGGCGATCCGCAGGGTCCAGTCGTCGGGGTCCAGGCGCGGCACCCGGCCGTAGTGCGAGGGCCGCCAGGTCCGGGTCGCCCGCTGCCCGGGGGGCAGCGGGCTGCCTGGCTCGCCCCCGGCGTCGGTCACGGAGTGACGCCGCCCCGGTCCAGCAGCTCGAGCAGGACACCTTCGGCGTGCTGGGTCATCGGGTCGTCGACGTCGAGGTGCCAGACGTAGCGGGCGTGCCGGGCGTCGGTGGGGTAGCCCAGCACCCCCCGCTCCCCGGCGGCGGCCACGAAGTCGGCGGCGGCCCATCCGGCCGCGCCCACGTCGAGCACGAGGATGTTGGTGTGCACCTGCTCGGGGTCGACGACGCCGGGAGCGG
Organism: Serinicoccus chungangensis; assembly: GCF_006337125.1. Classification (GTDB taxonomy): domain Bacteria; phylum Actinomycetota; class Actinomycetes; order Actinomycetales; family Dermatophilaceae; genus Ornithinicoccus; species Ornithinicoccus chungangensis. Next base: position 1,141,533 of record NZ_CP040887.1, on the reverse strand, counting down.
CCCGGCCGACCGCCCGGGCCACGGTCGCGGTGCGACGGTGGTCCTCGGCCAGCCGGTCGAGCTGGTGGTCCAGGGCGTAGCGCCCGGCCGCGGCCAGCAGACCGACCTGGCGCATGCCGCCGCCCATGCGCTTGCGCAGGATCCGCGCCTGCGCGATCCGGTCCGCCGAGGCCACGAGCAGCGAGCCGACCGGCGCGCCGAGCCCCTTGGACAGGCAGACCGACACCGTGTCGGCGCAGGCTCCGTAGTCCGCCAGGGCCACCCCGGTGGCCACGTGCGCGTTCCACAGGCGCGCCCCGTCGAGGTGCACCCCGACGCCGGCCGCCCGGGTCCCCTCGCGCAGCCGCCGCAGGTCCGCCAGCGGCTGGACCGTGCCGCCGCCGAAGTTGTGGGTGTTCTCGACGACGACGCACGCGGTGCTCACCTGGTAGGCGCCGCCGTCGGGCACCATGACGGCGAGCGCGGTGTCGACGTCCAGGCGCCCCCGGTCGGCGACCCAGCTGCGCGTGGTGATGCCCGAGAAGGCCGCCGCGGCCCCCAGCTCGGCCCGCAGGACGTGCGCGAGGTGGTCGCTGATGACCTCCGTCCCGGGACCGGCGTGCAGCCGCAGCCCGATCTGGTTGGCCATCGAGCCGGTCGGCATGAAGAGCGCCGCCTCGTGCCCCAGCAGCGCGGCGACCCGCTCCTCCAGGGCCGCCACCGTCGGGTCCTCGGCGTAGACGTCGTCGCCGACCTCGGCGTCGACCATCGCCGCCCGCATCCCCGTCGTGGGACGGGTCAGCGTGTCCGAGCGCAGGTCAGCGGTCGGTCCGGCGGGCCCACCCATCTCAGCGGCCGCCCCGCTCCAGCATCTCGGCGACGAGGAAGGCCAGCTCCAGGCTCTGCTGGTGGTTGAGGCGGGGGTCGCACAGCGTCTCGTAGCGCAGCCCCAGGTCGTCGAGGTCGACCGGGGTCGTGCCGCCGACGCACTCGGTGACGTCGTTGCCGGTCAGCTCCACGTGGATGCCCCCGGGATGGGTGCCCGCCTCGGCGTGCGCGGCGAAGAAGCCGCGCACCTCGTCCACGACGTCCTCGAAGCGGCGGGTCTTGAAGCCGCTCGGGGAGGTGAAGGTGTTGCCGTGCATCGGGTCGCACACCCAGGCCACCCGCCGCGCGTCCTCGCCGAGCGAGGTGAGCAGCGACGGGAGCACGTCCCGGATCGTCCCCGCGCCCATGCGGGTGATGAAGGTGAGACGCCCCGGGGTGCGGTCGGGGTCGATCCGGTCCATGAGCGCCAGCACGGTGTCGCGGTCGGCGGACGGGCCGAGCTTGACCGCCACCGGGTTCTGGATCCGGGAGACGAAGTCGATGTGCGCGCCGTCCAGGTCGCGGGTGCGCTCGCCCACCCAGACGAGGTGGCTGGACGTGTCGTAGAGCAGCCCGGTCCGGTGATCGCGGCGGACCATGGGGCGCTCGTAGTCGAGGACCAGCGCCTCGTGCGCGGAGTAGAACTCGACCCGACGCATCTCCTCGGCGTCGGCGACGCCCGAGGCCTCGAGGAAGCGGACCGCCCGGTCGATCTGCCCGGCCATGAGCTCGTACCTCGCCTGCGCCGGCCCGGTGAGGAAGCCCTTGTTCCAGGCGTGCACGCTGCGCAGGTCGGCGAAGCCGCCGCTGGTGAACCCGCGGACGAGGTTGAGGGTGGCCGAGCTCGCGTGGTAGCACCGCAGCAGCCGCTCGGGGTCGGGGCGGCGCGCCTCGGGCGTGAACTCGAAGCCGTTGACCATGTCCCCGCGGTATGCCGGCAGGGTCACCCCGTCGCGCGTCTCGGTGTCCGAGCTGCGCGGCTTGGCGAACTGCCCGGCCATCCGCCCGACCTTGACGATCGGCGTCCCCGCGCCGTAGGTGAGGACGACGGCCATCTGCAGGATCGTCTTGATGCGGTCCCGGATGTTGGGACCCGTCACGTCGGCCAGCGTCTCGGCGCAGTCGCCGCCCTGGAGCGTGAAGGCCCGCCCGGCCGCCACGTCGGCCATCCGCGAGCGCAGCTGGTCGCACTCCCCGGCGAAGACGAGGGGCGGATAGGTCCCGAGCACCGACAGGGTCTGGGCGAGGGCCGCGGGGTCGTGCCACGTCGGCTGCTGGCGCGCGGGCAGGTCGGGCCAGTCGATGTCGGGGCCACCGGAGGTGGCCAGGCCGGTCAGGTCGGTGCTCACCGCTCCATGGTAGGAGACGGCAGGTGGTGGTTCTGACGCCGCGTCACGCCTCGGGGGCGTCCTCGTGCTCGGTCCGCCGCCGCGCCCGTCGCTCGGCGAGGCTCTCCTTGGCCTTCCCGGTCGCCCCGGCGATGTCCTCGCGGGCGTGGCTCAGGCCCTCACGGGCCTTCTCGCCCGCGTGCTCCAGACCCTCCTTGGCCCGCTCCGTGGCCTGCTCCAGACCGGCCCGGGCCTGCTCGACCCCGGACCGGGCGCGGGCGGCGAGGCGCTCCTTGACGCTCGCGGCGTACTCGTCGACGTAGACCTGCCCGGAGAGCCGCTGCAGCTCGGCCATGACCTCGTCGGTGATCTGTCGCAGCACCGCGTGGTCCTCGGTGCGCCCGGCGTGCTCGGGCCAGGAGAGCGGACGCCCGACACGCACCCCCACCTGCACCACGTTGGGGATCTTCTGTCCCGTCGGCTGCGCCTTGTCGGTGTCGATCATGGCGCACGGGATGATCGGCACGTCCGCCTCCAGCGCCAGCCGGGCCATGCCGGTCTTGCCGCGGTAGAGCCGGCCGTCGGGACTGCGGGTGCCCTCGGGGTAGATGCCGAACAATTCCCCACGGCGCAGCACGTGCAGGCCCTGCTCCAGCGCGGCCATCGACGCCGAGCCCCCGGAGCGGTCGATGGGGATCTGACCGGTGGAGGTGAAGAACAACCGGGTGAGCCAGCCCTTGACGCCGGTCCCCGTGAAGTACTCCATCTTGGCGGGGAAGGTGATGCGGCGGTCCACCAGGAGCGGGAGGAAGATCGAGTCGGAGAACGACAGGTGGTTGCTCGCCAGGATCGCCGCGCCCGTCTGCGGCAGGTGCTGCTTGCCCTCGATCCAGGGACGGAAGACCGCGCGCAGCGGGGGCCCGACCACCAGGTGCTTGAGGATCCAGTAGATCATCGGGCGTCCTCCTCGGGCCGTGTCGTCCGCCGCGCTGCGGGCGCCGGTGTGCGCGCCGACTCTACCCCCGGGAGCCCGGCACCGCGTCGGACCGAGCCGGGCACCGTGCAAGACTGGTGGGGTGAGCCCCCGCAGCCCCGAGGACGGCCCGGCCGACCCTGAGGTGGACCGGGTCTTCCGCGAGATCGTGGCGGGCCTGCGCGGGGAGCACGACGCGCAGCACGGGGGCACGGTCAACCCGCCCTGGCCCCCGGCCGCGGACCAGGCGCCGACCCCCGCGCGCCCCTCGCACCGCGGCCCCACGACCCCGGAGGGCATGGCGACCGACCACCGGTCCTACGAGCCGCCCGAGGAGGAGGAGCACTTCGTCCCGCCTCCGCCCGAGCCGCTGCCGGCCGGCGACCTGCACTTCTGGGGCATCGTCGTGGGGCTCGTCGTCGGCCCGCTGCTGGTCGTGCTCTCGGCGGTCGTGCCCGTGCTGCCGCCGGCCTTCGCCGGCGTGGGCGCGCTCCTGGCCATCGGGGGGTTCGTCCTGCTGGTGCTGCGCCAGCCACGGCGTCGGCCGCCCTTCGACGGGGACGACGGCGCCCGCGTCTGAGCCTGCCCGCGGGGGTGTCCCTCCCGGCCTGCGGACCGGCGTCGGGTCGCCCTCAGACCTCGAGGTCCACCCAGACCGGCAGGTGGTCGCTCGCCTCGCGCACCGGCATACCGTCCAGCAGGGCGGGGTCCCCGGGCTCCGCGCCACGGTGGCCGCGGGCGAACACCGCGTCGATGTGGCGGTGCGGCTGGTGGGCCGGGAAGGTCGGCCGGTCGTCGCTGACCTCCTGCAGCCCGTCGGCCAGCATGCGCCACGCGGCCCCGTCGCGCTCCTCGTTGAGGTCGCCGCCGAGCACCACGGGCACGTCCTCGGAGCCGGCCCGCGCCGCGGCGAGCTCGGCCAGGACCGTGCCGGTGTGCTGCTCCCGCTGCTCGGCCCGCAGGGACAGGTGGACGGACACGACGTCCACCTGGGGTCCCTCCGGCAGCCGGACCCGGGTCGTGGTGTAGCCGCGCGGGTTCTCCCGCAGCCCCACGCGCAGCCGGCGGTCCACCGAGTCGGCCGCGGTCACCCGCAGCGAGGTCATGAGGCCGGTGCCGCTGAGCAGCCTGGTGCGCCCCGACCAGAGCAGGTCGCAGCTGCGGGCGAAGGCGCTGACGGCGTACTCCGAACCCGGGTGACGGGGCAGCTCCTGCAGCAGCAGGACGTCGGGGCGGATCGCGCGGACGACCGCGGCGGCCGCGTCCGCGCTGTCCTTGAGTCCGCGCAGGTTGTAGCTGGCGACGCGCAGGGAGGGCATGGGCTCATCCTCCCCCACGCCCCCCGCGGACCCGGTATGCGGGGTCACCCGGACCCGGCGCGGTGCGGGGAGGCCGCCCCGTCGGGGTGGCGGGCCAGGTCGGCCGCGCCCACGAGACCGGCGCGCTGCCCCAGCCGCGCAGCCAGGACCGGGGGGACCGGGCGGTGGCCGCGGCCGACCAGGGTGCCGGCGAGGGTCTCGCGGGCCGGGTCGAGCAGGAGGTCGCCGGCCAGGCTGACGCCACCCCCGATCACCACGGTCCCCGGGTCGAGGGAGCCCACGACACCCGCCAGCCCCGCCCCGAGCCACCGCCCGACCTCGGCCAGGATCCTCCGGCTACTGGGGTCCCCGTCCCGCGCGGCCCGCCACACGTGCTCGCCGGTGACGTCACCATCCGGGCCGGCGCGCAGGGCCGCGGCCGGCGGACCCCCGACCCGCAGCACCTCCCGGGCGAGACGGGCGAGCGCCCGGCCCGAGGCGTACTGCTCCCAGCACCCCTGGTTGCCGCACTCGCAGCGCAGCCCTCCCGGGACCACCTGCTGGTGCCCGAACTCCCCGGCCAGCCCGTGGCGCCCGCGCTGCAGCCGACCGTGGGTGAGGATGGCACCGCCGATACCGGTCCCCAGCGTCAGCACCACCAGGTGGCTCTCCCCCTGAGCGGCCCCGAACCGGTGCTCGGCCCACGCCGCGGCGTGCGCGTCGTTGTCCAGCACCACCGGCCGCCCCAGCCGGGCCGTGAGGGCGTCCCGCAGCGGCTCGTCCCGCCAGGACAGGTGGGGCGCGAAGACCACGCGGCCCCGGTCGGCGTCGACGAACCCGGCCGCCCCCACCCCGACGGGCACGAGGTCACGGACGTCGGACGGCACCTGCTGGAGGAGCTCCTGCACCACCTCGACGACGAGGTCCTCCACGGTGGCGGGCGCCGCCGTGCGCACCGGGGTCCGGCGGCGCGCCTCGGAGGTGACCCGTCCCTGCGCGTCGACCAGCCCCGCCTTGACGTGCGTGCCCCCGACGTCGACACCGACGGCCAGGACGGCGCGGCCTGGCGCCGGGACGCTCACACCCGGCGGGAGGCGAGGTCCGCCGCCCCGATCATCCCTGCCTCGTTGCCGAGCTCGGCCAGCACCACCGGCGTGATCTCGCGGTGCCCGCGCCCGGTGAGGTGACGCCCGAAGGCGCGTCGGGCCGGCTGCAGGACGAGGTCGCCCGCCGCCGAGACCCCACCGCCGATGACGAGCAGCCCCGGGTCGAGGATCGCGGCGAGGGACGCCAGGCCCTCCCCGGCCCAGCGGCCGACGTCCTCGAGCAGCTCCTGGGCCGCCGGGTCGCCCGCCTGCGCCACCTGGGTGACCATGACCCCGGTGAGGGCGGCCGGGTCTGCGCCGCAGGCGTCCGACAGCGCGCCCGCGTGCGGGCTCCCACCGGCCACGAGGTCGCGCGCTTCCCGCACCAGGGCGCTGCCCGAGGCGTACACCTCCCAGCAGCCCTTGTTGCCGCACCCGCAGCGGTGCCCGTCCGGGACCATCCGCATGTGGCCGACCTCGGCCGCCATCCCGTGCGTGCCCCGGACCAGCTCCCCGTCCACGACGATGCCCCCGCCGACACCGGTGCCGAGGGTGATGAGCACCATCTCCTCGGCGTCTCGTGCGGCGCCGAAACGGAACTCCCCCCACGCAGCGGCGTTGGCGTCGTTCTCCAGCACCACCGGCAGCCCGGTGGCCCGCTCGAGCCGCTCCCGCAGCGGCTCGTCCCGCCAGGCGAGGTTGGGGGCGAAGACGACGAGGTCGCCGGTCCGGTCGATGAAGCCGGCGCACGCCACCCCCACCGCCTCGATCGGCCGGTCCGGGCCGAGCCGCTCCGCCAGCTCGCGCAGGAGGTCCGCGACGGCGGTCACGATGTCGTCCGGCGCCTGCGCCGGGGTCTCCCGCAGCGCCTGCTCCAGGATGGTGCCGTCCTGGACCGCGCTCGCCGCGATCTTGGTGCCTCCGATGTCCACGCCGACGCAGGTCCTCACTCCTGCACCCTATCGGGCGAGGGTAGGGTGAGGCCGCCCGAGTGAAGCCGATCCGCGAATGGGAGCGTCGTCGTGTCCGAGGTGTCCGTCCCTCCCCTGGTGACCGGATCGGGGGCCGGCAACCTCGTGGACTACCTGCTCGGGTGGGCCTACCGGGAGCCGGCACGGGTGCTGGCCTCGGCCCGGGACGGGGACACCTGGCGCGACGTCACCGCCGTCGAGCTGCAGGGCCGGGTCGACCGCCTGGCCAAGGGCTTCCTCGCCGCCGGTGTCGGCGCGGGCGACCGGGTGGCGCTGATGAGCCGGACACGGCTGGAGTGGACCGTGACCGACCTGGCGCTGTGGAGCGTGGGGGCGGTGCCGGTGCCCGTCTACGAGACCAGCTCGGCGGACCAGGTGCGATGGATCTGCCAGGACTCGGGGGCGGTCGCCATGATCGTCGAGGACGCCGCGATGCGTGCCGTCGTCACCCGGTGCCGCGACGACCTGCCCGACCTGCGCGACGTGTGGCAGATCGGGTCGGGGTCGCTGGAGGAGCTGGCCGCAGCCGGGCTGGAGGTCGCCGACGACGAGCTGGAGGCGCGGCGCAGCGCGGTCGACCGGGGTGACCTCGCGACGATCATCTACACCTCCGGGACGACCGGGGTGCCCCGCGGCTGCGAGCTGACCCACGGCAACTTCATGGCCCTGGCCGACAACGCCTGCGAACGGCTGGCCGTCGTCGTCGAGGCCCCGGGCGCCGCCAACCTCATCTTCCTCCCCCTGGCGCACGTCTTCGCCCGGTTCATCCAGGTGGTCTGCCTGCGCGCCGGGGTGCGCATGGGCCACAGCCCGGACGCCCGCAGCCTGCTGGACGACCTGGCCGGCTTCGGCCCGACCTTCGTGCTCGCGGTGCCCCGGGTCTTCGAGAAGATCTACGCCGCCGCCGAGCAGCGGGCGCAGGCCTCGGGGCGGGCCGCCGTCTTCCGGTGGGCGGCGCGGGTCGCCGACGCCCACAGCCGCGCGGTGGACACCGGGTCGGTGGGACCCGTCCTGCGGGTGCAGCACGCCCTCGCCGACCGCCTGGTCCTGGGCCGGCTGCGCGCCTCCCTGGGCGGCCGGGTCCGCTACGCCATCTCGGGCGGGGCCGCGCTGGGGTCACGGCTCGGGCACTTCTTCCGGGGAGCAGGCATCGTCGTGCTCGAGGGCTACGGCCTGACCGAGACCACGGCACCGGTCACCGTCAACACCCCGGACCAGCTGCGCATCGGGACGGTGGGGCGACCCCTGCCCGGGGTCTCGGTGCGGGTGGCCGACGACGGCGAGATCCTCGTCAAGGGCGTCGGGGTGTTCCGCGGATACCGCCACGACCCGGAGGGGACCGCTGCGGTCCTGCAGGAGGGGTGGCTGCGCACCGGGGACCTGGGCGAGGTGGACGCCGACGGGTTCCTGCGGGTCACCGGCCGCAGCAAGGAGATCCTCGTCACCGCCGGCGGCAAGAACGTCGTGCCGGGCCCGCTCGAGGACCGGCTCCGCGCTCATCCCCTCGTCTCGCAGTGCATGGTGGTCGGTGAGGCCCGGCCCTTCGTCGCGGCCCTGGTGACGCTGGACGCCGACCTGTTGCCCGACTGGCTGGGACGCCACGGCCTGACCGGGCTGCCCCCCGAGCAGGTCGTCACGCACCCGCTCCTGCGGCAGGAGATCCAGGACGCGGTGGACGAGGCCAACGCCGCGGTGAGCCGCGCCGAGTCGATCCGCGCCTTCACCGTGCTGGCCGAGGACTTCACCGTCGAGGCAGGGACGCTCACCCCGTCGCTGAAGCTGCGTCGTCACGTCGTGGCCGAGGCGCACGCCGAGCAGATCGAGGCGGTCTACCGCCGACGCTGACGCCGGCCCGGACCCCGGGCCCTGGTCCGGGTCTGGGTCCTGGTCCGGGTCTGGGTCCTGGTCCGGGTCGGGGCCCGCGGACGTCAGCCCGCGGCGGCGCGGCGAGCCGGCTCGACGACCGCCCGGACGCCCTGCGCGTCGTCGGGCGTGACCAGCCCGGCCCGCACGAAGGCACCGACGGCCGCCAGCTCGTCGCTGTCCAGCCGTGCGGTCCCCGGCTGCCCGGCCGGCTCGGGCCCGTCCGGCGGCACCTGGGCCGTCGGGGCGGCCCGGGGGCGCGACACCGGCACCGGGTCCTCCAGCCAGAGGCGCCCGAGGACGGGCACGAAGCAGTCCCCGCAGTGGCGTCCGCGGACCGGGCACGTCTGACAGTCGATGAGCGTGACCGCCCGGTCGTGCGGGGTCGATGGTGTGGTCGGGTGCATGGACATGGGTCCACCTCCTTCATGACGACGACGCTAGGGGCGGGGACCGACATACCCCGCGACCCACCGCGCGGCCGGTGTCCTCCCGCGGTCTGTCGGTCCCCGCGCCTAGCCTCGGCGGTATGCAGACGCTGGACACGAGTCGGGGGCCGTCGGGCCCTCCTCCCGACCCGGGCCGCCCGGTGACCTACACGCAGCAGACCTTCGGCGACCTCGGCACCCCGTTGTCCGAGGTGACCTTCGTGGTCGTCGACCTCGAGACCACCGGAGGGTCGCCCTCCGGCTCCCAGATCACCGAGGTCGGTGCGGTCAAGGTCCGGGGCGGTGAGGTCCTGGGCGAGCTCCAGACGCTGGTCCGCCCGGCCACGCCCATCCCCGGGTTCATCACCGTCCTGACGGGCATCACCAATGCCATGGTGGTGGAGGCGCCGCCCATCTCCGTCGTGCTGCCGCAGTTCCTCGAGTTCGCCCGGGGCAGCGTCCTCGTCGCCCACAACGCCGGTTTCGACGTGGCCTTCCTCAAGGCGGCCGCCTCCGAGACCGGGCACCCCTGGCCGGCCTTCCCCGTCCTGGACACGGTGCGGCTGGCCCGCCAGCTCGTGCACAAGGACGAGGCCCCCAACCACAAGCTCGCCAGCCTGGCCCGGTTGTTCGGCTCGGTGACGACGCCCGACCACCGGGCGCTCCACGACGCCCGGGCCACCGTCGACGTCCTGCACGGGCTGGTCGAGCGGGTGGGCAACCTCGGGGTGCACACCCTCGAGGAGCTGCAGTCCTACAGCTCGCGGGTCAGCCCGGCGCAGCGACGCAAGCGGGTCCTGGCGGAGGGCATGCCGTCGGCGCCGGGCGTCTACGTCTTCCGCGACCGCGCCGGCACCCCTCTCTACGTCGGCACCGCCACCGACCTGCGACGGCGCACCCTCACCTACTTCACCGCCTCGGAGAACCGTCGCCGGATGGCGGAGATGGTGGGGCTCGCCGACTCCCTGACCCCCATCGTGTGCGCCACCGCCCTCGAGGCCTCGGTGCGGGAGCTGCGGCTCATCGCCGAGCACAAGCCGCGCTACAACCGCCGGTCCCGCCACCCGGAGAAGGCCGTGTGGGTGCGCCTCACCGACGAGCCGTTCCCCCGGTTGTCCGTGGTCCGCTCGGTTCGGGACGACCGCGCGCAGTATGCCGGTCCGTTCGGCTCGAGGCGGACCGCCGAGGCCGCCGTCACGGCCCTGCACGAGGTCCTCCCCCTGCGGCAGTGCACCCGGCGGCTCTCCGAGCGCTCGCCCGGTTCGAGCGCCTGCGTGCTGCTGGAGATCGGCCGGTGCGGTGGTCCGTGCGTCGGGGCGCAGAGCAAGGAGGACTACGCCCAGGTGGCCCAGCAGGCGGGACGCGCGCTGGTCGGGAGCACCACCGACGTCGTGGCCGCCCTGCGGTCCAGGCTGGACGAGCTGGCCGGCCAGGAGCGCTTCGAGGAGGCTCGCACGCTGCGCGACCGGATGATGGCCCTGGTGCGGGCCACGGCCCGTGGTCAGCGGCTGCGACCGCTGACCCGCTCCCCCGAGGTGGTCGCCGCCCGGCGGGGTGAGGAGGGCGGCTGGGAGCTCGTCTGCGTCCGCTACGGCCGGCTCGCCGGCGCCTGCCTCAGCCCGCGCGGTGCGGACCCTCTCCCCTACGTCGAGGCGCTGCGGGAGACCGCGGAGGTGGTCTCCCGGCCCGACGGGGGCGACCCGGCGGCGCTGCCGGAGGAGACCGAGCTGGTGCTGCGCTGGCTGGAGACCCCCGGCGTCCGGCTGGTGGACCTGGAGGGCGAGTGGACCTGCCCCGTGGGGGGCGCCGGCGCGAGCCGCGCCCTGCTCGAGCCCGGGGCGGCGTCGTGGTCGGCCACCGGCGACGTCCGGGAGCACCTGCCGCAGCCGGTCGAGCGACCGGTCGGCGCCCTGCCCGCCTGACGCGGGCCGACCCCGAGGTCGACGCGCGGTCCCCCCGGCGGGTCCTAGTGCTCCAGGCCGAGGGAGAAGCCGGCCTCGAGGTCGGAGGAGGAGTAGGCCCGGAAGGAGATGTGCGTGGTGGTCTCCAGCACCCCGCCGACCTTGTTGAGCCGGTCGGCGATGACGTCGGCGAACTCCTCGTGCCGGTTGACCCGCGCGATCGCGACGAGGTCGACGTCGCCGGTCACGGAGTAGACCTCCCGGATGCCCTCGATCTCGGCGATCTCCTGGGCGACCTCGGGGATGCGACCGACCTCGGCCTTGATCATGACGATGGCAGAAATCACCCGCTCACTGTAGCCCGAGGCGGTCAGCCCCACCCGAGCTCGTGCAGGCGGGCGTCGTCGATCCCGAAGTGGTGGGCGATCTCGTGCACCACCGTGACCGCGATCTCGTCCAGGAGCTCGTCACGATCGGTGCAGAGTCGCAGCAGCGGCCCGCGGTAGATGAAGATGCGGTCCGGCAGCTGCGCGCCCCAGTCCCGTTCGGTGAGCGGGATGCCGTCGTAGAGGCCGAGCAGGTCGGGCTCGTCGGGCGGGGGCTCGTCCTCGACGAGGAAGACGACGTTGTCGAGCCGTGCCATGAGCGGCTCGGGCACGAGGTCCAAGGAGTCCCCGACCGCGTCCTCGAACTCCTCCCGCGACATCACCAGCGGTTCCCCGGCCGGGTCCGCGGCACGGTCGCTGCCCGGACATGACCGCGCCCCGCCGTCCGTCTCCGGGGCGGGGCGCGGCCCGTCGGGCTCGTGCTCAGCGATGGTGCGGGGGCGCCTGGACCGCGGAGCCGTGCACATCGGTGAAGTCGTCGTCACCGGTGCTGTCGTTGACCGGCACGCCCAGCTGCGGGGTCGAGGACCCCTCGAGCGCGTCGTGCTCGCCGTGGTGGTGGGCAGCGGCCAGCTCCGCCGGCGTCACCGCCGTGACCGCGTCCTTGTAGAAGAACGAGGACACCGCCGCCTGCACGCCGGCGAGCGGGCCACGGCGTCGGGCGACCCCGCGGCTGTCGACGTCCGGGCCCTGGGTCAGACCCAGCGGCTGCGGCGTGTCGTAGTCCACCAGGGCCCAGCGCTCGAACTCGTCCAGCGGCTCGTGCGCCTCGAAGAACCGACCCTCGGGGGTGCGGACGATGCGCCCGGTCTCGTTGCCGTGCAGGACGCGCTCGCGGTCGTGCCGCTGCAACGACAGGCACAACCGCTTGACCACGAAGAACACCAGGACCGGGAGCACGAAGAACATGGTCCGGAAGAGGATCGTCAGGTCGTTGATCGACAACCCCAGCTTGATGGCCAGGATGTCGTTGACGCAGGCCAGCGCCAGCACGAGGTACATCGAGATGGCCGCCATGCCGATCGCCGTGCGGGTCGGGGCGTTGCGCGGCCGCTGCAGGACGTGGTGCTCGCGCTTGTCGCCGGTGACCCAGGCCTCGAGGAACGGGTAGGCACCCATCACCACGAACACCAGGGGGAGCAGGACCAGGGAACCCAGGAAGATGTTGAAGCTCCAGACGGTCCCGAAGAGGGTGAACTCCAGCCATCCCGGGAGCAGGCGCAGCGCGCCGTCGGAGAACCACATGTAGAAGTCCGGCTGGCTGCCCGCCGTCACCTGGGTGGGGTCGTAGGGCCCGTAGACCCACACCCCGTTGATCTGCACCAGGGCCGAGACCAGCGCGGTGATCCCGAAGACGACGAAGAAGAACCCGCCGGCCTTGGCGGCGTACACCGGCATGATCGGGAAGCCGACGACGTTGTCGTTGGTCCGTCCCGGCCCGGGGTACTGGGTGTGCTTGTGGACCACGACGAGGGCGAGGTGCAGGACGAAGAGCCCGACGAGGATCGCGGGGATGAGCAGCACGTGCGCGATGTAGAGGCGCGGGATGATGGACTCACCAGGGAACTCGCCGCCGAAGACGAGGTAGGTCATCCAGGTCCCGATGACGGGGGCCGACATCATGAAGCCGTACATCGCCCGGATGCCGGTGCCGGACAGCAGGTCGTCGGGGAGCGAGTACCCGGCGAAACCCTCGATGATCGCCAGCAGCGACATGACGACGCCGATGACCCAGTTGAGCTCGCGCGGCTTGCGGAAGGCGCCGGTGAAGAACACCCGGGCCGCGTGCAGCGCGATGCCGACGATGAAGAAGAGCGCGGACCAGTGGTGCAGCTGCCGGATGAGCAGGCCACCCCTGACCTCGAAGCTGATGTCGAGGGTGGAGGCGTATGCCTCGGACATGCCGATGCCCTTGAGTGGGACGTACTCGCCGTCGTAGACCACGTGGCCCATGCTCGGGACGTACCACAGGGTGAGGAACGTTCCGGTGAGGAGCGCGATGATCATCGAGTACATCGCGATCTCGCCGAGCAGGAAGCTCCAGTGGTCGGGGAAGACCTTCTTCAGGGCGAAACGCAGGCCCTTGGCGGTGCCGACCCGCTCGTCGGACCAGGTCAGTATCGACGGGAACTTCGCGTCCGGCGAGGACTGGTCGGTCTGGCTGGCCGGCCGCTCCGGCGGGGTCTCATCGGTGCGCAGGTGACCGGCACCCTGGGGGACGTGTGTCGTCATGTCTCCTCAACTCCCAACAAGCCCGGGCGCTCGCGCTCCCAGAAGCTCGGTCCGACGGGCTCCCGGAATCCTCCGGCAGCCACGATGTAGCCGTCGCCGTCGACGGTGATCGGCAGTTGGGGCAGCGCCCGCTTGGCCGGCCCGAAGATCACCTTGCAGTCGTCGGTCATGTCGAACGTCGACTGGTGGCACGGGCACAGCAGGTGGTGGGTCGTCTGCTCGTAGAGCGCCACGGGACAGCCGACGTGGGTGCAGACCTTCGAGTACGCGACGATGCCATCGAAGCCCCACTCCCGCTGCTTCTGGCTGGTGATGAGGGAGGGATCCAATCGAACCAGGATCACCTGGTCCTGGGCCTTGGCCGCCATGACCTCCTCCGCCCCGTGCTCCTCGATCGCCTCGTGGCCGACCCATCCGTCCGGCATGACGTGGAAGACCGACCCCGGCGTGACCTCCCCGGCCTGGATCCCGGCACCGGAGGGGTCGATGCGCAGCAGCGTCCCCTCCTGCCAATGAGTGGTGTAGAGCTCCGCGCCGGGACGCGGGCCCAGCCCGGCCACGGCCGGCACCACGACGGGCAGGGCGAACAGGCCCAGCGCACCCCCCGCCGAGCCGAGGATGGCCGAACGCCGGTTCAGCTGGGAGCTGCGCCATCCGTGCGACAGAGTCTGACCGACCGCGTCGCGGTCCTCCTGGCTCGAGGCCTGCGGGTGACGCTGCTCCACGACCTCCTCGTCTGGCATGAGCGTCTTGGCCCAGTGGATGGCCCCCAGCCCGATGCCGAGCAGGGAGAGGGCCATGGTCAGACCCAGGGCCAGGTGGTAGAGGTTGATCTCCCCGATGCCCAGCAGATAACCCTTGAGGTCCGGGTCGATGACGAAGTAGGCGACGACGAACGCGATGGACGCCAGCGCCGACAGCGTGAACAGCACGACGACCTGGATCTCGGCGCGCTTGGCGGCCTTGGGGTCCACATCGGCGCGGCGGGGCACGTGCGGAGGCAACCCCGGGTTCTCGAAGCGCTCGGTCCTCGCCGGCGCGCCGGCCTCTTGGCGGACCGCCGGTGCGGTCTCGTCGTGGTGGGGGTTCGTCATGCCTCAGGCCGCCTTTCGTCCGAGCCACACGGCAGCCCCGATGAAGACCAGGATGCCGATCGTCCAGGCGAAGAGGGCGTCGCCCGCCGGACCCAGGCTGCCCAGCGTGTGACCGCCCTGGTCGTTGGCGCCGTCCTCGACGCTCTTGAGGAAGGCGATCACGTCGCGCTTCTCCTCGGGGGTGATGTTCTGGTCGTTGAAGACCGGCATGGACTGCGGGCCGGTGAGCATGGCCTCGTAGATGTGCTGCTCGTCCACGCCCATGAGGGTGGGGGCGTACTTGCCCCGGGTCAGCGCTCCCCCGGTGCCCGAGGAGTTGTGGCACATCGCGCAGTTGGTGCGGTAGACCGCGCCGCCGTTGGCAGCATCACCCTGGGAGGCGTCGAGCCACTGCTCCTCCGGCACGTCCGGGCCGGGGGCGAGGGAGTCGACGTAGACGGCGAGGGCGGTGATCTCCTCGTCGCTGAAGTGCACCTGCGAGATGTTGCGCTTGGCCTGGACCCCCGGGGCGGGCAGCGGCATCCGGCCGGTGGCGACCTGGAAGTCGACCGCGGCGGCGCCGACGCCGTAGAGGGAGGGGCCGGCCTCGCCGTTGCCCGCGGCGTTGATCCCGTGGCAGGACGCGCAGTTGCCGAGGAAGAGCTCGCGGCCCTCGTCGAGCTGCTCCTGGGAGGCGCCCTCGGCCGAGGTCCCGGGCGGGACGTTGGTCTGCAGGGCGGCGTAGGCCGTGCCCGTGAAGGTCAGGCCCAGGAACAGGAGCACGAGCAGCGCCAGCGGGCTGCGACGGCGGGCGGCGAGGAAACTCACTCGGCGGTCCTTCCGGGGGTCGGGGACGGCGGGACGGGGACGGAGGCGCGGACGTCTCATTGCAGCAGGTAGATGACCGCGAACAACGCGATCCACACCACGTCGACGAAGTGCCAGTAGTAGGAGGTGACCACCGCACCGGTGGCCTGCGCGTGGGTGTAGCGCTTGGCGGTGAAGCTGCGGCCGATGATGAGGAGGAAGGCGATGAGCCCGCCGGTCACGTGGAGGCCGTGGAAGCCGGTGGTGATGAAGAAGACCGAGCCGTAGGGGTCGGCGGTGGGGGTGAGACCCTCCATGGTCAGCGTGGCGTACTCCCACACCTGCCCGGCGATGAAGGTCGCGCCGAAGAGGTAGGTGAGGGTGTACCACTCCCGCATGCCCCAGCCGGTGTCGCCCAGGGGGTTGCCGATGTGGAACAGGCTCCCGGTCCGGTGCGGGATGCCCCGCTCGGCCTTCCACACCCCGAACTGGCACCACACGGAGGAGATGACGAGGATCATCGTGTTGATGGTGGCGAAGGTGACGTCGAGGTACTCGGTGCGCTCGGCCCACAGGTCGGGAGAGACCGAGCGGATGGTGAAGTACATCGCGAACAGCCCGGCGAAGAACATGATCTCGCTGCCCAGCCAGACCATGGTGCCGACCGCGACCATGTTGGGCCGGGTCGCCGGTCCGTGCGCGGTCGCGTGGAACCGGTCGGCGTCGCTCAGGGTTGCTGCAGGAGATGTCGCCACAGGCCCATCTTAGGCCCATCGCGGCACAGCACGCGCGGCCACCCCGCCGCAGGCGCTCCTGTGCTTCCTCCGGGCGGCTCGGTAGGATCGCCGGCATGAGCACTCCCGCGGTCCCCTCCGCCTCCGGCGGCCTCACCACCACCTCCATCTCGGTCCTGCTCTACAGCAACGACCGCTCGGTGCGGGACGCCGTGCGCGTCGGCGTCGGCGAGCGACCGGCGGACGACGTGGTCATCGAGCGGTGGAAGGAGTGCGCCACGCCCGAGGTGGCCCTCATCGAGGCCCGGGACGGCGACTACGACCTGCTCATCCTGGACGGCGAGTCGCAGCCCTACGGCGGGATGGGCGTCTGCCGGCAGCTGAAGAACGAGCTCTTCGACTGCCCCCCGGTCCTCGTGCTGACCGGGCGCCCCGGAGACGGCTGGCTCGCGACCTGGTCCCAGGCCGACGCCGTCCTCTCCCGGCCCCTCGACGAGGCGCGGCTGACGGCGGCCGTCGCCGACCTGGCCCGACGGTGACCGACGGCGCCGACCGGACGGGCGGGGCCGGCGCCGCAGCCGTCACCACCACCTGGGCGGACGTCCTCAGCTCGTTGACGCGCGGAGAGGACCTCTCCAGCGGCACCACCTCCTGGGTCATGGACCAGGTCATGACCGGCGCGGCCAGCGACGCCCAGCTCGGCGGTTTCCTGACCGCGCTGCGCACCAAGGGTGAGACGGCGCAGGAGATGTCCGGGCTGTCGAGCACGATGCTGGAGCACGCGCACCGTTTCGAGGTGCCCGGGCCGACGGTCGACATCGTCGGGACCGGCGGGGACCGCGCGATGACGGTCAACATCTCCACCATGTCGGCCGTCGTCATGGCGGCGGCGGGTGCGACCGTGGTCAAGCACGGCAACCGCGCGGCCTCCAGCCGGTCCGGTTCCGCCGACATGCTCGAGGCCCTGGGCGTCCGCCTGGACCTCTCCCCCGAGCGGGTCCGGCAGGTCGCGCACGAGGCGGGCATCACGTTCTGCTTCGCCCTCACCTTCCACCCGTCGATGAGGTATGCCGGCGCCGTGCGCCGCGAGCTCGGGATCGGCACCGCCTTCAACTTCCTCGGCCCGCTGACCAACCCCGCCCAGCCGCGCTACGCCGCCGTCGGCTGCGCGGACGCCCGGATGGCCCCGCTCATGGCGCAGGTCTTCGCCGACCGGGGCACCCAGGCCGTGGTCTTCCGGGGTGACGACGGCCTGGACGAGATCACCACCGCGACCACGAGCTCGCTGTGGTGGGCGGACGACGGGGGCCGGGTGCACCCCCACGTCCTCGATCCCCGACGCCTCGGCGTCCCGCTGCATCCCCTCGAGGAGCTGCGCGGTCAGGACGCCGACCACAACGCCCGCGTGGCCCGCCGCCTCTTCGACGGGGAGACCGGCGCCGTGCGCGACGCGGTGCTGCTCAACGCCGGCACGGCGCTGGCCCTGGTCGAGGCGGGTGAGTCCTCCTCCCACCCCGACACCGCGGAGGAGCTGGACGGGGCGGTCCGCGACGGGATGCGCCGGGCGGCCGAGGCCCTCGACAGCGGTGCCGCCGCCCAGGTGGTGCAGCGGTGGGTCGCCGCGACCGGCTGACCGGCCCGCGATAGCGTCGCGGCATGCGTGCCGTCATCGTGGAACAGCCCGGAGGGCCGGAGGCTCTCACCCTCGTCGACCGCCCCTCACCCGAGCCCGGCCCCGGCCAGGTGCTCGTCGAGGTGGCCGCCGCCGGGGTCAACTTCATCGACGTCTACCACCGCTCCGGCGCCTACCCCCTGCCGACCCCGTTCGTCGTGGGCAGCGAGGGAGCGGGCACCGTCCGCACCGTGGGTCCGGACGTCTCCGGGGTCTCCGAGGGTGACCGGGTCGCGTGGGCCATGTCGCCGGGGACGGGCTACACCGACGAGGCCGTGGTGGCCGCCGACCGCCTCGTCCGCGTGCCGGCGGAGGTCGACCTCGAGACCGCGGCCGCCGTCATGCTCCAGGGGCTCACCGCGCACTACCTCTCCCGGACGACCTTCGAGGCCGCCCCCGGGCACACCGCCCTCGTGACCGCGGCCGCGGGCGGGGTGGGCCTGCTGCTCACCCAGCTGCTGGCCCGCGCGGGCGCCCGGGTCGTCGGCACCGTGGGCACGCCGGCCAAGGCCGACCTGGCCCGCGAGGCGGGCGCCCACGACGTCGTGCTCTACCGCGACGAGGACCTGGTCGAGCGGGTCAGGGAGATCACCGGCGGTGACGGGGTGCACGTCGTCTACGACGGGGTGGGCAAGGACACCTTCGACGCCGGGCTCGAGCTCCTGCGCCCCCGCGGCACCATGGTGCTCTTCGGCGCGGCCAGCGGCCCGGTCCCCCCGGTCGACCCCCAGGTGCTGAACCAGCAGGGCTCGCTCTTCCTCACCCGGCCCAGCCTGGCCCACTACGTCGCCGACCGGGCCGAGCTCACCGCCCGCGCGGACGACCTGCTCCACCTCGTCGCCGCCGGCGAGCTCGACGTGCGCATCTCGGCGCGCTACCCCTTGGCCGAGGCCCGTCAGGCGCACGAGGACCTGGAGGCCGGCGGGACGACCGGGAAGCTGCTGCTGGTGCCCTGAGACCGCTGGTGCCCTGAGACCAGGGCAGACCACGACGCAGGAGCGGGCGGCCACCGGCCGCCCGCTCCTGGCACGTGTGCCCCGTCGGGGCGTCTAGACCGCCTTGGCCCCGCGGAAGAACTCGAACGTCCAGCCGAGGATCGAGACCAGCAGGAACGGGACGGCGCAGATGAACAGCCACCACCCCACGGCGAGCCCCAGGGCCACGGCCGCGACCGACAGTCCCAGCCACAGCGGCCACCACGAGTACGGCGCGAAGTGGCCGTAGTCGCCGGAGAGGTCGGCGATCTCCCCCTGCAGGTCGTCCTCGGGCCGGGCGTCGGTCTTGCGGCCCGTCACCCAGAGGTAGAAGGAGATGAAGGCGGAGAAGAGCATCGTCAGCAGCAGCCCGAGGATGCCCACCCACTCCTTCGGGTCGGTGAACCAGGCGTAGAGCGCCGTCGCCAGGGCGAAGAACGGCACCAGCGCGCCGAAGACCTTGACCTCTGCCCGCATCAGCTGCGCTCCCTTCCGGTGTAGCCACCGGTCTCCGTGCCGTTCTGGCCGTCCGGGTCGGTGTCGGGTCCCCCGAGCAGCTGCTCGACGACACCCTTGTCGGGCTCCGTCGACTCCAGCGTGCCGATCTCCGGGTGGTGCAGGTCGAAGGCCGCGCGCTCGGACCGGATCCGCGGCAGCGACTCGAAGTTGTGCCTCGGGGGCGGGCAGGACGTCGCCCACTCCAGCGACATACCCCAGCCCCACGGGTCGTCGACCTCCACCTTGGGGGTCCGGAAGCTCTTCCAGACCGCGTAGAAGAACGGGAGCATGGAGGCGGCGAGCAGGAAGGAGGACACGGTCGACAGCTGGTTCATCCAGGTGAAGCCGTCCTCGGGCAGGTAGTCGGCGTAGCGCCGGGGCATGCCCTGCACCCCCAGCCAGTGCTGGATGAGGAAGGTGCCGTGGAAGCCCAGGAAGAGCATCCAGAAGTGGATCTTGCCCAGCCGCTCGTCCAGCATGTGGCCGGTGAACTTCGGCCACCAGAAGTAGTAGCCGGCGAACATCGCGAAGACCACGGTGCCGAAGACGACGTAGTGGAAGTGCGCCACCACGAAGTAGGTGTCCGAGACGTGGAAGTCCAGGGCGGGGCTGGCCAGGATGATGCCGGTGAGCCCGCCGAAGAGGAACGTGATGAGGAAGCCCACCGCCCACAGCATGGGCGTGTCCATCTTGATGGAGCCCTTCCACATGGTGCCGATCCAGTTGAAGAACTTCACGCCGGTCGGGACCGCGATGAGCATGGTCATGATGGTGAAGAACTCGAGCAGGATGGCGCCCGTGGCGTACATGTGGTGGGCCCAGACGGACACCGAGAGCGCGGCGATCGCCATCGTCGCCATCACCAGGGTCTTGTAGCCGAAGAGCGGCTTGCGGGAGAAGACCGGGATGACCTCGGAGATGATGCCGAAGAAGGGCAGCGCGATGATGTAGACCTCGGGGTGGCCGAAGAACCAGAAGAGGTGCTGCCAGAGCATGGCCCCACCGTGCTCGGGGTCGAAGATGTGCCAGCCGAAGAGGCGGTCGGTCGCCATCCCGAAGAAGGCGGCGGCCAGCACGGGGAAGGCCACGAGCACGAGGATCGAGGTGACCAGGATCGTCCAGGTGAAGATCGGCATCCGGAACATCGTCATGCCGGGGGCCCGCATGCACAGGATGGTCGTGATGAAGTTCACCGCGCCGAAGATCGTCGCGAAACCGCTCACCGCGAGCCCGATGACCCACAGGTCCCCGCCGAGGCCGGGGCTGTGCGTCGGCCCGGCCAGCGGCTGGTAGGCGAACCAGCCGAAGCTCGCCGCGCCACCGGGGGTGAGGAAGCCGCCGACCGCGATGAGGCTGCCGAACAGGAACATCCAGAAGGCCAGCATGTTGAGCCGGGGGAAGGCCACGTCGGGCGAGCCGATCTGCAGCGGCACGAGGGCGTTGGCGAAGCCGGCGAAGAGCGGGGTCGCGAACATCAGCAGCATGACCGTGCCGTGCATGGTGAACAGCTGGTTGTAGATCTCGGGGTTGTCCACCACCTGCAGCCCCGGCACGAACAGCTCGGCGCGGATGAGCAGCGCCATGAGCCCGCCGAGGATGAACCACACCATGGTGGCGACGAAGTAGAGGTTGCCGATGACCTTGTGGTCGGTGGTGGTGAGGACCCGCACCGCGTTGCGCACGAAGGAGCTGCGCTCGGACATCGGTGGCGTCGACGTGGTGGTGGGTGCACCGACCTGGGGGCGCTGGGTGGTGATGGCCATCAGTTGCTCACTCCCTCGGGCAGCTTGTCCTGCTGGTCGGGCTGCAGCTCGTACTGGTCCAGGTCCGGCCCCAGCTGACCGGTGTTGCCCGACTCCTCGAGACCGGCGATGAAGGCGTCGTACTCCTCCTGCGAGACCACGTCGACCTCGAAGAGCATCTCGGAGTGGTAGGCGCCGCAGAGCTCGGCGCACTTGCCGGCGAAGGTGCCCTCCTCGGTGGTGGTCACCTGGAAGATGTTGACCCGCCCCGGGACCATGTCGAGCTTCTGCAGGAAGTTGACGACCCAGAAGGAGTGGATGACGTCGCGCGAGGTCAGCACGAACTCGACGCGGCTGTCGACCGGGAGCACCAGCCGCGGGAGGGTCTCCGGCACGCCCGGCTGGCCTTCGTTGAGCTCGCGAGCCTGCTGGCCGGTGACGTAGACCTGCTCCTCGACGTAGTTGAAGTCCCAGCTCCACTTCTTGGCGGCCACGTTGACCACCACGTCGGGCTCCTGGTCGGTGTCCAGCATGGCGTTCTGCAGGTTGACCGTCTGCCCGAACATCGCGGCGACCATGAGGATCGGCACCACGGTGTAGAGGATCTCGAAGGGCACGTGGTAGCGGAACTGCACGGGGACCTCGTCCTCGCTGCGCCGCCGGTAGGCGAAGACCGCCCACAGGACGAGGAAGCAGACGAGTGCCCCGACCGCGAGGGCCGCGATCCAGGTGGCGTTCCAGAAGCCGACGACGTCGGCGCCGACCTCGGTCGCGGGCTCGGGCAGGTAGCCGCGGGTGACGGCCTCGCCGCACCCCGACAGCACCGCCACGCCCGCGCCGGCGGCCGCCAGGGCGACGGCCCGGCGCCTCACGGACCCGGACGGGACCCCTGCTCGTTCGGTCCGTGGCACAGATCCACCTCTTGATGCTGGGACGGTCGGCTTCACGCCAGACACTCTACCCTCACCGGGTGGTCACGGCTCCGCCACCGGGGGGTATGCCGCGCCACCGGCTCGGGAGGTCCTGCGGCACCCGCTCGCGCAGCAGACGCAGGTAGGTCCCGCGGTCCACCGCCCGGACCCCGAGGGAGCGGAGGTGGGGGGTCTGCCACTGGACGTCCAGCAGCCAGGGCTCACCGTCCTCGGACAGCACCGCGACCAGCTCGTGCAGGGCCGCCTTGGAGGCGTCGGGGGCCCGGTGGAACATCGACTCGCCGGCGAAGAGGCGGCCGACCGCCAAGCCGTAGACACCGCCCACCAGCTCGTCCCCGCGCCATACCTCCACCGAGTGCGCCCACCCGAGCTCGTGCAGGGCACCGTAGGCCTCGGCGATCTGCGGGGTGATCCAGCCCCCGTCCCGACCGGGGTCGGCGCAGGCCTCCACGACGGCCCCGAACGCCTGGTCGACGGTCGCGCTCAGCCCCCGGGTCGAGCGGCGCGCGGAGCGGCTCAGGTGGAGGTCCCCGGGCAGCAGGACCCCGCGGGGGTCCGGTGACCACCAGCCGATGGGCGCGGCGCCGCCGTCGCCGAGTCCCATGGGGAACAGGCCGGCACGGTAGGCCGCCAGCACCGTCCCCGGCTCCAGGTCGGCGCCGATCCCGACCAGGTCCTCCCCCGGGAGCGCACCCTCGGTGGTCAGCTCCCAGGGGGTGGGCGGCGGTTCCTGCGGAACCATCCCGCCCCCGGCGTCAGCTGAAGCTGTCCCCGCAGGCGCAGGAGCTGCCGGCGTTGGGGTTGTCGATCGTGAAGCCCTGCTTCTCGATCGTGTCGGCGAAGTCGATCGACGCGCCGTCGAGGTAGGGGGCGCTCATCCGGTCCACGACGACCTCGACACCGTCGAAGTCGGCGACCAGGTCGCCGTCGAGGCTGCGCTCGTCGAAGTAGAGCTGGTAGATGAGCCCCGAGCAGCCGCCCGGCTGCACCCCGATCCGCAGGCGCAGGTCGTCGCGACCCTCCTGCTCGAGCAGGCTCTTGACCTTGCCCGCCGCGACATCGCTGAGCGTGACGCCGTGGCTCTTGGTGGTCTGGGTGTCGGTCATGCGCTGAGGGTCCTCTCGTGAGGGGAAGTCGTGAACGGGGAACGTCGCCCTGGGGCCTTCCTGTTCCCGTCCCCGCCAGGGTACGTCACCGGGGTCCGGGCGGCGTCCAGGTGCGGGCCACCCGCCCCGCCAGGTCGGAAAGGTCCTCCCCCGGGCGCAGGCCGTAGGACCCGCTCACCCCGAGCGACATCCCCTCCCGGCGCCCGACGGCCACCTCGCCGGCCAGGACGACCGTGGGTGCCGCCACCTCGGAGGCCGCGCGGGCGGTGTCGGGGACCACGCCCGTGTGGACGGTGGTGTAGTCGTAGGTCGCGGTGACGAGCACCACCAGCGCCCCGGCCAGCCGGGCGCCGACCCCGAGCTCCTCGAGCAGCAGACGGGGACCCGTGTCGGTGCGGGCACCGAGCAGCTGGAGGGCGTACCCGATCCCCCCGCCCACCCCCGACCCCGGTGACCGCTCCGGACGACGGGGCAGCCCGGTCAGCAGGTCCCGGGGCGGCGGCAGCAGCGCGTTGACGCGGTCGGTGAGCATCCCCAGCTCGGTCTCCAGCCGCTGGGTCACCGCGGGGGCCACCCCCAGCTCGCCCAGCGAGGCGCTCGCCCCGTGGAAGCCCAGCAGCGACGCCTCGGTGGTCGTGGCGAGCACCAGCGCGACGTCGGCCCACCGCTCACGGACCGCGGCCAGGTGCTCGAGCTCGGCGCCGGCCCCGAGCTCGGTGAGCAGTCCGCGACCGCCGTCGTGCGCGGCCGCCGGACCGGCGCCCACGACGACGCGGCCGACCCCGAGGGCCCGGGCGCGGTCGAGCAGCACGCCGACCCCGGCGCTGGTGAGGCCGACCGGGTCCGCCAGCCGGTCGTCGTCCACCAGGTGGCGTCCCACCACCTGGGCGGTGTCGAGGTATGCCGTGGCCTCCCGCCCCTCGCCGACGACGACGACCGCGGCCGGGACCTCGCGTCCGGCCGGGTCGGGGACGAGGACGGGGTGGGTCGTCGTGGGGGCGCCCGAGGCGGCGGCGCGCTCGGCCACGACCGCGGCGAAGCCGGCTCCCCCGTCGTGCAGCAGGTGCGCCTCGACCCGCGCGTGCGGGGCTCCCCGGCGCCAGCCCCCCGCCACGGCCTCTTCCGTGCCGGGCGGCAGCCGGTCGCCGGAACGGTCGACGACGACGACCACGCGTGGCGTGCTGACCATCAGGGGCCCTCGTCCGCGCGGCGGATCAGGAGTAGACCATCTGCATGGCCTCGCGCACCTCGGCCAACGTCGCCTCGGCGACCTCGTGCGCGTGCGCGTTGCCGGCGGCGAGCACGCGCCGCAGCTCGGCCGGGTCCGCCTCCAGCTCGGCCCTGCGCGCCCGCAGCGGCGCGAGGTGCTCGTTGACGGCCTCGGTGACCACCCGCTTGAGGGCGCCCGACCCGCCGTCCCCGATCTCCTCGGCGACGGCGTGCGGGTCGCGACCGGTCGTCAGCGAGGCGAGCAGGACGAGGTTGGACACCTCGGGCCGCCCGACCGGGTCGTAGGTGATGTGCCGGTGGGGGTCGGTCACGGCCTTCTTGACGGCCCGCGCGGTGTCGTCGGCGCTCATCCGCAGCTCGATGACGTTGCCCCGGGACTTGCTCATCTTCTGCCCGTCGGTGCCCAGCAGGTTCGGCACCTCCGACAGCAGCGCGTCGGGGGCGGGGAACACCGGCGCCGAGCCGTCCCCGGCCCGGCCGTAGCGCTCGTCGAAGCGGCGGGCCACCACCCGGGTCTGCTCCACGTGCGGGAGCTGGTCCTTGCCGACCGGCACGACGTTGGCCTTGCAGAAGAGGATGTCGGCGGCCTGGTGCACGGGGTAGGTGAGCATGAGCCCGGTCATGGGCCGACCCCCCGTCGCCTCCTGCTCGGCCTTGACGGTCGGGTTGCGCCGCAGCTCGGCATCGGTGACCAGCGACAGGAACGGCAGCAGCAGCTGGTTGAGGGCCGGCACCTGGGAGTGCGCGAAGATCGTGGTGCGCGCCGGGTCGATGCCGACCGCCAGGTAGTCGGTGAGCAGGGAGAAGACCCGCTCCTGGATCGAGTCGACGCTGTCCCGGTCGGTGATGACCTGGTAGTCGGCGATGAGCACCCAGGTGTCCACGCCCTGGTCCTGCAGCGCGACCCGGTTGCGCAGGCTGCCGAAGTAGTGCCCGAGGTGCAGGTGGCCCGTGGGGCGGTCCCCGGTGAGCATGCGGTAGCGGGACGGGTGGTGCTCCAGGTCGGCCCAGATCTGCTCGCTCCGGGCCACGCTGCGGCGCAGGGAGGCCTCGGACGCGGAGTCCGACACCGCCTCGCTGCCGGGCTCGTCCTGCGGTCGGGTCGGCTGGGGCTCGGTGGTCACGACGAGTGATGGTAGCCACCGGGCCCCGGCCCGCCGAGCGGGTGGTCCCGCGCTCAGCCCAGCGCGTCCCTGCCGTGCGGCGTGGTCCAGCCGCTGGTGTCGGGGCCCAGCGGGACCACACCGGTCGGGTTGATGTCGCGGTGCGTGGCGTAGTAGTGCGCCTTGACGTGCTCCAGGTCGACGGTCGAGCCGAAGTCCCACGTCTGCCACAGGTCCCGGGCGTAGGCCCACAGGACCGGCATCTCCGTCAGCTTGTGCCGGTTGCACTTGAAGTGGCCGTGGTAGGCCGCGTCGAAGCGCACGAGCGTCGGCCACAGCCGCACGTCGGCGAGGGTCAGCTGGTCGCCGACGAGGTACCGCTGGTTCGACAGCCGCTCGGAGAGCCAGTCCAGACGGGAGAAGAGCTGCTCGAAGGCCTCGTCGTAGGCCTCCTGGGAGCCGGCGAAGCCGCAGCGGTAGACCCCGTTGTTGACGTCGGCGTAGACGAGGTCGGAGACCTCCTCGATCTCGTCCCGCAGATGCTCGGGCCACAGGTCCGGGGCGTCGGGGGCCTGGTGGTCGCCCCACTCCGTGACGAGATCCTTGACCATCTGGTGGAAGTCGTTGGTCACCACCCGGCCGGTGGTGGTGTCGACGAAGGCGGGCACGGTGACGCCGGAGTCCGGGTAGCCCTCGGGACGGGCGTCGTAGGCGTCCTTGAGCTTGGGGATGCCGAGGACCGGGTCCACGCCGCCCGGGTCCAGGTCGAAGGTCCAGGAGTCCTCGTCGTGCACCGGCCCCGCGACCGCCATGCTGATGACGTCCTGGAGCCCCAGCAGGTGACGGGTGAGGATCATCCGGTGGGCCCACGGGCAGGCCCGGGAGACCGCCAACCGGTAGCGGCCGGGCTCCACCGGGAAGCCGTCACGCCCGTCGCGGGTGATCCGCTCGGGGATGTAGTGGCTCTTGCGTTCGAAGCTCCCCTCGGAGCTCACGTAGCCGGAGGAACCCTCGGACCGGGTAGTTGAATCTTCACTCATCATGGCTCCCATGATGCCCTGCCTCCGCCAGGCGGTCCAGCAGGAGCGCCTCGGCCAGGCATACCCGCTCGAACTCCCCCAGGTGCAGGCTCTCGTTGGCCGCGTGCGCCCGGGTGTCCGGGTCCTCCACCCCGGTGACCAGGATGGCCGCCCCCGGGAAGCGCTCGGCGAAGGCCGCGACGAAGGGGATCGAGCCCCCCACCCCGATGTCCACCGGGTCGACGCCGTCCCAGGCGTCGCGGAAGGCCGCCCGCGCGGCGTCGTAGACCGGACCCTGCGCGTCGGCGGCGAAACCCCGGCCGTCGTCGACCACGGAGACCTGCACGTCGCAGCCCCACGGCGCGTGCTCCCGCAGGTGCCGGGTGAGCGCCTCCGCGGCCACCGCGGGGTCCTCCTCGGGGTGCAGGCGCATGGACAGCTTGGCCCGCCCGACCGGGGTGAGCAGGTTCGCGGCGGTGTCGACCGCGGGTGCGTCGATCCCGATCACCGTCATCGAGGGCCGGGTCCACATCCGGGACAGCAGCGAGCCGGTGCCGATGGTCCGCACCCCCTCCGGCAGGCCGGCGTCCGCCCGCAGGTCGTCCTCGGAGAAGTCGAGGTCGGCCGCCTCCGACGTGCGCAGGCCCGGCACGGCCACGTCGCCGTCCTCGTCGTGCAGGGTGGCCAGCAGGCGGCACAGCGCGGTGAGCCCGTCGGGCACGACGCCGCCGTAGAGACCGCTGTGCAGGCCGTGCTCGAGGGCGCGCACCTCGACGACCACGCGGACCATGCCGCGCAGGGTCGTCGTGAGCGCGGGGACCCCGATCTTCCAGTTGTGCGAGTCGGCCAGCACAATGGCGTCGCACTCCAGGTCCGCCCCGTGCGCCTCCAGGATGCGGGGCAGCGAGTCCGAGCCGACCTCCTCCTCGCCCTCGACGAAGACCGTCACGCCCACGGGGGGCCGCCCGCCGTGGGCCCGCAGCGCGGCGACGTGGGCCATGATCCCCGCCTTGTCGTCGGCGACCCCACGGGCGTACAGCCGGTCACCCACCTGGGTGGGCGAGAACACCGGGGTGTCCCAGTCGGCGTCGTCGCCGGGAGGCTGCACGTCGTGGTGCGCGTAGAGCAGGACCGTCGGGGCACCGGGCGGCGCCGGGAGGTGACCGATGACGGCCGGCCGGCCGCCCTCGCGCACGACCCGCACCTCCAGACCCTCGGCCCGCAGCAGGTCCGCCGTGGCGGCCGCGCTGTCCTCGACGTGGCGCTGGTCGAAGGAGTCGAGCGAGACCGAGGGGATCCGGGTCAGGGCCTCCAGGTCCGAGCGCACCCCCGGCATGAGCTCGGCCATCCGGGCGGCGAGCTCACCGGTCCGGTGCTGCGTCCTCGGCGTCGTCGGTCGGTCGTCATCGGTGGGGGAAGTCACGCGGCCAGGGTAACGAGGAGAGCGGGGCCGCACCGGGGGACCAGTAGACTGCCTCCCGTGCTGTTCGGGAAGAAGTCGACCGAGGTGGCCCCGGAACCGGTGACCACCGCCCCGCCGACCGACCCGGCGCGGCCGGGCGGCAAGGGCCGCCCCACCCCGCGGCGGCGCGACGCGGAGGCCGCCAACCGCCGCCCGCTCGTCGTCGACCGGAAGGCGCAGACGACGGAGCAGAAGGCCAAGGTCCGCGCCGAGCGCGCGCGGGTCCGCGAGGCCATGCTGGACGGGCAGGAGAAGTACCTCCCCGCCCGGGACAAGGGCCCGGAGCGCCGCTACCTGCGCGACGCCGTCGACACCCGCTGGAACGTCGGCGAGATCCTGCTCCCGGCGATGATCCTCGTCCTCGCCATCTCGCTGCTGCCCTTCGACTGGGCCCGTGGCGGCACCTTCCTCGTGGCCTACGCCCTCATGGTCTTCGGCATCGTCGACTGCTGGCTGCTGTGGCGCCGCACCAAGAAGAGCTTCACCACCACCTTCGGGCACGAGCCCGGGCGCGGCTCGGCGTGGTACGTCGTGCTCCGCGCCTTCCAGATGCGCCGCAGCCGCATCCCCCGGCCGGCGGTCCCGCGCGGCGCCGAGCTCCACCGGCGCTGACCGCCGGGGCGCGCGGTCCACGCCCCCCGCGTCAGTCGGCCGCGCCGCCCGAGACGAAGGGCGGCCGGGTGACCTCGACCGGGACCTCGCGGCCCCGGACGTCGACCACCAGCGCGTCCCCCTGCTGCACCCCGCGGTCCAGGAGCGCGAGCGCGACCCCCTGCCGGCGGGTGGGGCTGAAGGTGCCGGAGGTGACCGTCCCCACCTCGTGGCCTTCGCTGTCCAGCACCTGGCAGCCGGCCCGGGGGATCCCCCGCCCCGTGACCACGAGGCCACCGGACAGCCGCGACTGCTTCGCCTCCTTCTGGGCGACCAGGGTCTCCCGGCCCCAGAACTGCGGCTTGCTCCAGCCGACCGCCCAGCCGGTGCGCGCCATGACCGGGGTGATCTGCGGCGACAGCTCGTTGCCGTGCAGGGCGTACCCCATCTCGGTGCGCAGGGTGTCACGAGCCCCCAGACCGCAGGCCAACCCGTCCAGCGGCTCCATGGCGGCGACCAGCGCGTCCCACAGCGCCGGGGCGTGGGCGACGTCGCACACCAGCTCGTACCCGCGCTCGCCGGTGTAGCCCGTGCGGCACACCGTCACCGGCGCCTGCTGCCACTGCGCCTCGACGAAGCTCATGTAGTCGTGGCCCGTCGGCAGACCCACGGCGGTCATCACCTCGTCGACGCGCGGCCCCTGCAGCGCCAGGATCGCGTAGTCCACGTGCTGGTCCTGCACCACGACCCCGTCCGGCCGGTGGGGCGCCTCGGTCAGCATCTGCACCACGGCAGCGGTGTTGGCGGCGTTGGGGATGAGGAAGACCTCGTCGTCGGAGCGCAGGTAGGCGATCATGTCGTCGACGACCCCACCGTCCTCGGCGCAGCACATGGTGTACTGCGCCTGGCCCGGCCGGATGCGGCCGAGGTCGTTGGTGAGGCAGCGGTTGAGGAAGTCCTTGGCACCGGGTCCGGCCACGAGGGCGTTGCCGAGGTGCGAGACGTCGAAGAGGCCCACGCGCTCGCGCACGGCCGTGTGCTCGGCCACGACGCCGCCGCCCGGGTACTCGATGGGCATCGACCAGCCGCCGAAGTCGGCCATCTTCGCGCCCAGCGCGACGTGCTTCTCGTGCAGGGGGGACGTCTTCGTCGCGGAGTCGCTCATGGGCAGCCACCCTAGTGGCTGCCTGCGTGTCCTAGTCTCGGTGCCGGACGACGCTCCTCCCGACGACGACAAGGACGCCTCATGGCTGTACGCACGCCCGTGACCTTCACCGACGACGACCCCACCACGGCCGGTGCCGACGCGCTCGTGGTGGGCGCGTCCAAGCAGGACGGCGCCGTGGCCGTGCTGCCCGGATCGGGACTGGGCGAGGAGGCGACCGGGGCGATCGACGAGGCGCTCGCGGCCCTCGGCGCCGAGGCGGGCACCGACGAGATCACCCGCTTGACGGGCGTCGCGGGCGTACGGGCCCCGCTGGTCGTCGTCGTGGGCGTCACGAGCCGCGGTCCGGCCCCGCCACCGAGCAGCTGCGCCGGGCCGCCGGTGCCGCGGCCCGGGCCCTCGCCGGCCGGTCGTCCGCGGTCTTCGCCCTCGGCCAGCAGGGACGGTCCGAGGCGGTCGCCGTCGCCGAGGGGGTCGCGCTGGGCGCCTACACCTACGCCGACCAGCACGGCGTCGGCAAGGCCGGCAGCGCCAAGGCCGGGCTCGCCCGGGCCTCGGTGACCGGTCTGGGCGGGGAGGAGGCCACGGCCGCCCAGGCCGAGGTCGAGGCGCTGGTGGGGGGCGTCTGCTACGCCCGCGACCTCGTCAACACCCCGCCGAACCTGCTGTTCCCGGAGAGCTTCGCGGACGACGTCGTGTCCCGGGCCGCGCAGGCCGGGGTCGAGGTCGAGGTGTGGGACCCGGAACGGCTGGGCGAGGAGGGCTGCGGCGGCATCATCGGGGTCGGGCAGGGGTCGGCACGAGGCCCCCGTCTGGTCACCCTGCGCTACACCCCGGCGGGGGCGTCCAAGCACCTGGCGCTCGTGGGCAAGGGCATCACCTTCGACTCCGGCGGGCTGTGCCTCAAGCCGGGGGCCTCCATGGTCACCATGAAGATGGACATGGGCGGGGCGGCGGCCTGCGCCGCGGCGACCCTCGCCATCGCCGAGCTCGGCCTGCCGGTGCAGGTGACGGCATACCTCTGCCTCGCCGAGAACATGACTGGCGACCTGGCGCAGCGTCCGGGGGACGTCGTCACCATGCGGGGCGGCCGCACCGTCGAGATCATCAACACCGACGCGGAGGGCCGGCTGGTCATGGCGGACGGGCTCGCCCTGGCCACGGAGCAGCAGCCCGATGCCATCGTGGACGTCGCCACCCTCACCGGTGCCTGCATCGTCGCGCTGGGCGAGCGCACGATGGGGGTCATGGGCAACGACGACGAGCTGCGGGACACCCTGGTGCGGCTCGGGACCGAGTCGGGCGACACCGCGTGGGCGCTGCCCATGCCCGAGGAGATCCGGCCCACCCTCGACAGCCCGGTCGCCGACCTCAAGCACACCGGCGAGCGCTCGGCGGGGGCCATGGTCGCGGCCACCTTCCTGCAGGAGTTCGTCGGGACCCGGGGCGAGGGCGAGCAGGCCCGGCCGATCCCGTGGGCGCACCTCGACATCGCCGGCCCGGCGTTCAACGAGAAGTCCGCCTGGGGCTACCACCCCAAGGGCGGGACCGGTGCCGGGGTCCGACCGCTGGTGGCGCTGGCCCGCTCGCTCGCGGGCTGACCCACCCCGCTCCGGGACGCACGAGGGGCACCACCGCGTGGCGGTGGTGCCCCTCGCTCCGTCGCTCGGACGTCAGCCGCTCTTGCGGCGGAACATCTGCTGGGCACCCGAGGTCTTGGCGCCGCGCTCCTGCGCGACCTTGCCGTGCTCCGAGTGGTCCGCGACGTCCGTGCCGCCGTGAGCCTGCTTGCGGGCCAGCGCCTCACGGAACTTGGCCTTGACGTCCTCCGTGACCGGATCATTGCTCATCGGGCCACCTCCTCACTGTCGCCGGACATGACGGGCTCACCCTGACACGCGCGAGGATCGGCCGCCACCGCATTTACGGCAGGTGGCAGGATGGCGCACGGACCGGCCTCCCTGGGTGGCACCACGCCTGACCCAGCGGCAGCATCACCCGTAGACTGCAGGCCCCGGACGAGGAGAGAGTCAACACATGTCGGAACGTGTATCGATGCCCGCCCTCGGTGAGTCCGTCACCGAGGGGACCATCACCCGCTGGCTGAAGAGCGTCGGCGACGCGGTCGAGGTCGACGAGCCGCTGCTCGAGGTCTCGACCGACAAGGTCGACACCGAGATCCCCTCTCCCGTCGCCGGTGTGCTCCAGGAGATCCTCGCCGAGGAGGACGACACCGTCGAGGTGGGTGCCGACCTGTGCGTGGTGGGTGACGACGAGGCCTCCGACGGGGACTCGGGCGGGTCCTCCGACGCCGACGCCGACGACTCCTCCGGGCAGGACGAGCAGGAGGAGGACCCGTCCACCGACGACGGCTCCTCCGACGACGACGAGCAGCAGCAGGACACGTCCGACGAGGACTCCTCCGGCGGCGGCTCCGCGGACTCCGGCTCCTCCGGCGGCAGCTCCTCCGGTGGTGGCGGCTCCTCGGGCGGGGAGACGGTCACGATGCCGGCGCTGGGTGAGTCGGTGACCGAGGGCACGGTCACCCGCTGGCTGAAGTCCGAGGGTGACTCCGTCGAGGTCGACGAGCCGCTGCTCGAGGTCTCCACCGACAAGGTCGACACCGAGATCCCCTCCCCCGTCGCCGGTGTCCTCACCTCCATCCTCGCCGCCGAGGACCAGACGGTCGAGGTCGGTGGCGAGCTCGCGGTGATCGGCGGTGAGTCCTCCGGCGACTCCGGCGGCTCCCAGGACCAGCAGGACGACTCCTCCGAGCAGGACGCCCAGCCCGAGCCCGAGCAGGACTCCGCGGACGACAAGGACGAGGACGGCTCCGGTGACGCCCAGGAGGGCGGCTCCTCCGACGACGACCTCGCCGCGGAGTCGGACAAGCACGAGCAGGCGGCCGAGGAGTCGGCGGAGAAGTCCGGCACCTCGGAGGCGGACGACTCCGGCGTCGCCACCGGCGTGGGCACGACCTCGACCGAGAACGGCACGTCGTCGCACAAGGACGCCGACGGCGACGGCACCCCCGACGCGCAGCAGAAGACGGGGTCGGGCGAGGCCCCGTCGCAGGACGTCAGCGCCTACGTCACCCCGCTGGTGCGCAAGCTGGCCGCGCAGCACGGTGTGGACCTGGCCTCGCTGAGCGGCACCGGTGTCGGTGGTCGCGTCCGCAAGCAGGACGTGCTGGACGCGGCGGAGGCCAAGAAGAAGGAGAGCGAGCAGCCCCCGGCCGAGCAGGCGCCCGCGGAGCAGCCCGCCGAGAAGAGCACCCCCTCCGGCGGGGGTGGCGCGCCCGGTGCGGGCGAGGCCAAGCGCGGCACCACCGAGAAGATGTCGCGCCTGCGCAAGGTCATCGCGACCCGCATGGTCGAGTCGCTGCAGACCAGCGCCCAGCTCACCACGGTCGTGGAGGTCGACGTCACCAAGATCTCGCGGCTGCGCAAGCGGGCCAAGGACGAGTTCCTCAAGCGCGAGGGCACCAAGCTGTCCTTCATGCCCTTCTTCGCCATGGCGGCCATCGAGGCGCTCAAGGAGCACCCGATCGTCAACGCGAGCGTCGAGGACGACTCCATCGTCTACCACGCGTCCGAGCACCTGGGCATCGCCGTGGACACCCCGCGCGGCCTGCTGGTCCCCGTGATCAAGGACGCCGGCGACCTCAACATCGCCGGGCTCGCCCGCAAGATCGCCGACCTGGCCGAGCGCACGCGCGACAACAAGGTCGGCCCGGACGAGCTGTCCGGCGGCACCTTCACGCTGACCAACACCGGGTCCCGCGGGGCGCTGTTCGACACGCCGATCATCAACCAGCCCAACGTCGGCATCCTCGGGACCGGTGCGGTGGTCAAGCGCCCGGTCGTGGTCGTGGACGAGGACGGGATGGAGACCATCGCGATCCGCGACATGGTCTACCTCGCGATCAGCTACGACCACCGCGTCGTGGACGGCGCGGACGCCGCCCGCTTCCTCGCGACGATGAAGGAACGGCTGCAGGACGGCAAGTTCGAGGTCTGAGCGACGTGACCGACCCTGCCATCCCGTCCGGCCCGCGACTGGTCGCGATCACCGGTGCCAGCGGGCTCATCGGGTCACGGCTGAGCGAGGTGCTGCGTGGTCGCGGCGACCGGGTGCTCCACCTGGTGCGCCGTGACCCGGCGCCGGGGCACGAGCTGCCGGACGGGGTGCAGGAGGCCCGCTGGTCACCCGGGGACCGGCTGGACCCCCGGGTCCTCGAGGGTGTCGACGGCGTCGTTCACCTGGCCGGTGCAGGCATCGGGGACCAGCGGTGGACCGCGGAGCGCAAGGCCGTCCTGGTCTCCTCCCGCGTCGACGGCACCGCGACCCTCTCCCGCGCCCTCGCGGGGGTCGCCGCGGGCGACGGGCGCTCGCCCCGCCTCGTCTCGGGCTCGGCGGTGGGCTTCTACGGCGACCGTGGCGACGAGGTGCTCACCGAGGACAGCCCCGCCGGTGAGGGCTTCCTCGCCCGGCTGGTCCAGGACTGGGAGGCCGCCACGGCGCCCGCCGAGGAGGCGGGGGTGCCGGTGGCGCACGCGCGCACGGGGATCGTCCTGTCCCCCGACGGCGGTGCGCTGGGCCGGCTGCTGCCGCTGGTCCGGCTCGGGCTGGCCGGCCCGTTGGCGGGCGGCGACGCGTGGTGGCCCTGGATCACGCTGCACGACCAGGTGCGCGCGCTCGTCCACCTCCTGGACCGCGCCGACGTCACCGGCCCGGTCAACCTCGGTGCCCCGTCACCGGCCACGCAGCAGCAGGTGACCCGCGCCCTGGCCCGGGAGCTGCACCGCCCGGCCGTCGTGCCCGCCCCCGGGTGGGCCCTGCGGCTCGTGCTGGGCGAGATGTCGCAGGAGATCCTGGCGTCGACCCGCGCCGTGCCCCAGGTGCTCGAGCGCTCCGGCTTCGAGTTCACGCACCCGGACCGGGAGAGGGCGGCCCGGTGGGTGGTCGAGGAGCTGCGGGCCTGAGCGGCTCCCAGCGCTCCACCAGCCACGACCGGTCGTGCACCGACAGCACCATCCGCACCCGGTCGACACCCTCCGGGGCGGCGTGCACCAGCTCCGCGCCACGCCATACCTCCAGGGCCGGGCGACGCACGGTGGCGTCGACGACCATCCGGGTGGGGTCCCGCTCCTCGACGACCGCCTCCGTCACCTCGAAGCCCACCGAGGGGTAGCGCAGGCCCTGCTCGGCCGCATCCTGGAGGAGGGAGCGTTCGTGCGTGTCCGCCGCGGACCCCGGCGCGGTGACCTCCCGGAGCCGCTGCGGGTCCCCCTCCTCCCAGGCGGCGGACCGGTGGTCGAGCAGCCCCTGCACGAGACCGAGGACCGGACCGCCCGACCCCGTCACGGTCCGCGGCGCCGCGTCCACGGCCACCGGAGCCGGGGCGGCGGCGTCGGCTCCGGCCCGGACGACGTCGCCCCCGCGACCCGGGCCGGGGCGGGCACGGGTCCGGCCACCCCGGGGGTCGCAGATCGACCGTGCAGCAGGACCACCAGCGCGACACCGACCACGGCCAGCACGAGGCCGAGCACGAGCGCGACCTGCCGGGCCCGCGCCTCGCCCCCGTCGCCGGGCGCCCGGTGGGCACCGTTGCGCCGGGCCCCGCCCACCGGCCGCGCGGACCCGCCCCCCTCCACCGGGTCGGCTGCCCGGCCGCGCCCGAGCCCTCGCCGCCACCACCTCCGGCTCGCGACCGGCCGCCCCGCCCGGCCCTCGGTGTCCGCGAGCGCCACCTGGCGCAACCGCTCGGTCAGGCCGGTCGCGGGGTCCGCGTCCGGGGCCACCTCCACCGGTTCGGGGTCGACGATCCCCAGCAGGGCGGTGGCCACGTCGTCGGCCGCGGGTCGGTCCTCCGGCTGCGGGGCCATGCAGCCCTGCACGAGCTCGACCAGCGCGGGCGGCAGGGCGGGCGCGAGGTCGCCGAGGACCGGCCGGTCGAAACCCGGCCCCGGGCGCTCGCCCACCAGGCACAGCCACGCCACCGCCCCCACCTGGTAGACGTCGGACTCGGCCGTGGCCGCGAAGCCCTCGAGCACCTCGGGCGCCACCATCCCGTCCTGGGCGGCGGTGCCCCAGCCGCGCAGACCCTGCTCCCCCGCCACCCGGGCCGTCCCCAGGTCTCCCAGCAGCGGCATGCCGTCGCTGCGGAAGAGCAGGTTGCCCGGTGAGACGTCGCCGTGCACCACCCCCGCGCGGTGCAGGGTGCCCAGGGCGGCGGAGACCGGGTGCAGCACGGTCACCAGCTCCCCTGGTGACAGCAGCCGCCGGCGGCGGAGCACCTGGGCCAGGGAGCCCCCCGCCGCGAGCTGGGTGACGATGGCCACGGTCGGGTCCCCGGGGTCCCCGAGCGGGAGCACGTCGTAGAGGTGCAGGACGTGCTGGTGGCGCAGACCGGCCAGGAGCCCCGCCTCGGCCAGGACGGCGGTCAGGGCCGCCGCGTCGCCGGCGCCCGGACGGACGAGCTTGACCGCCACCGCGAGCCCGTCCGCCCGGCGGCACGCGCGCCACACCCGACCGCTCCCGCCGTCCCCCAGCGGGTCGAGCAGGTCGTATCCGGGGACCGTCGGGGTCGTCATGACGACAGCGTGCCCGCTCACCCGGGAGGCGTGCAGGAGTTGTCCACAGGCACCCTGGGGCCAGGGTCTACAGTGCTGGGTATGCGTGTCGAGCACCTCGGTCTGGCCCCTGACCTCGTGGACTATAAGCAGGCGTGGGAGCACCAGCGCGAGGTCCACGCCCGGGTCGTGAGCGGAGAGCTGCCGGACACGGTCCTGCTCCTCGAGCACGCCGCGGTCTACACCGCGGGCCGGCGCACGGAGGCGCACGAGCGGCCGCTGGACGGGACCCCCGTCGTGGACGTCGACCGGGGCGGCAAGATCACCTGGCACGGGCCGGGTCAGCTCGTGGGGTACCCCATCGTCCGGCTGCCCTCCCCCGTCGACGTCGTGGCGCACGTGCGCCGCCTCGAGGACATGATGATCGGGGTCTGCGCCGAGCTGGGGGTCGAGGCGACCCGCGTCGAGGGCCGCTCCGGGGTCTGGCTGCCCGCCGACGGGGACCGTCCGGAACGCAAGATCGGGGCCATCGGCATCCGGGTGAGCCAGGACGTGACGATGCACGGCTTCGCGCTCAACTGCGACTGCGACCTGGCCTGGGCGGACACCATCATCCCGTGCGGGATCGCCGACGCCGGGGTCACCTCGCTGTCGGCCGAGCTGGGGCGGCCCGTGGGGGTCCCCGAGGTGCTGCCGCTCGTCGAGCGGCACCTGGACCGGGCGCTCTCCCCGGTGGCCGCTGCGGGCCCGGGACACCACCCGGTCTCGCCCGGGGCCTGACCGACGCAGGAAGTTGCGGACACGCGTGCAACAGACGCGGTCCTCACGACACAGCCACGGTTGACTGGCCACGTGCGGGCGCCCGGGTGTGGCGCCCACCGACGCGAGGAGAGCAGGTGAGCGTGGCCCACCCCACCGACGAGGGACCGGCCCTGACGATCCGGGGGCTGCGCAAGACCTACCGCACGGTGCGGGGCCGCCGGATCGCCGTCCACGGCCTGGACATGGACGTGCCCACCGGTGGCGTCCACGGCTTTCTCGGCCCCAACGGCTCCGGCAAGACGACGACCATCCGCATGCTGCTGGGCCTGGTCCGGCCGGATGCCGGCGAGATGCGGATCTTCGGCACCCCGGTCCCCCGGGAGCTGCCCTCGGTCGTCGACCGGGTCGGCGCGATCGTCGAGTCCCCGAAGTTCTTCCCCGGCTTCACCGGCCGCCGCAGCCTCACCCTGCTCGCCGAGGCCATCGGCACGCCGACCTCGCGGGTGGGCGAGGTGCTGGAGGAGGTCGGCCTGGGGAGCCGGGGCGAGGACACCTTCCGCAGCTACTCCCTCGGCATGAAGCAGCGCCTGGCGATCGCCGCCACCCTGCTCAAGGCCCCCGACCTGCTCATCTTTGACGAGCCCACCAACGGGCTCGACCCGGCCGGGATCCACGACATCCGGACCACCATGCGCCGGCTCGCCGACCAGGGGCGGACCGTCCTGGTCAGCAGCCACATCCTCTCCGAGGTGGAGCAGATCGCCGACACCGTCTCGATCATCGGTCGGGGGCGGGTGCTGGCGCAGGGGTCGGTGGCCGGGCTCATCGGCGCCGGCGGGGAGACGGTCGAGGTCGGGGTGCGCCACCCCGGGGCCGCTGTCCGGGTGCTGCGCGAGGCCGGCTTCGCCGCCGACTGGCTCGCCCGCCCGCGCGGCCAGGACGCGGCCGACGCCCTGCGGCAGGTGGAGGACGAGGACGTCGCCGGGCTGCTCACCGTGACCGGGGCGCACCCGGCCGAGATCACCCGGCTGCTGGCGGGACAGGGGCTGTGGGTGGAGCGCCTGGTGCCGAGCCGACGGGGCCTGGAGCAGATCTTCCTCGAGCTCACCCAGGACGACGCGCTGCCCGCGCGCTCCCCGGAGCACGGGGAGGGGGCGGCATGATCCGGTTGGTCGCGGTGGAGCTGCAGCGCCTGCGGGCGCGGCGCATCGTCCTGCTGGCCCTCGTGGCCAGCGCCCTCATCGCCGGCTTCGCCCTGTTCACCGTCAACCAGCAGGCCGTCCAGCTCGAGCGGGCCCGCAGCGGCGCCGACGCGGCGTTCCAGGAGCAGCTGCAGTGGTGGGAGGAGAACGGCGAGCGGGAGCGCGCCAGCTGCCTGCAGTCGCAGGAGGAGGAGCGTCGCCTCAGCGGCGACGCCACCGTCGACTTCGGGTGCGAGCAGATGCAGCCCCCGACCCCCGAGCAGATGTACGGAGCGATGCCCTCCCTGGCCGGGCAGTACGACGAGCTGCTCCTCGTGCTCGCCTACCCCTTCCTCCTGCTGGCCCTCCTCGTCGGCTCCACGCACGTCGCCGCCGAGTTCACCCATCGCACGATGGGGTCCTGGCTCACCTTCGTGCCCCGCCGGGGCGTCGTCTTCGCCTCCAAGGTCGTCGCGGCCGCCATCGTCGCCCTGCCCGTGGTCGGTGTCGGCGTGGCCCTCGTCCTGCTCGGGGTGCCCGCCGTCTTCCGGTGGCACGGCATCGACGGCGGGGGCACCACGGACCAGTGGGTGGTGCTGACCTGGGCCGTCGTCCGGATCATGGCGGTCGGGGCCATGGCCGGTGCGCTCGGCGCCGCCGCCGGCTTCCTCGTCCGGCACAGCGCGGTCGTCGTGGGGGTGCTGCTGGGCTACCTCGCCGTGGTCGAGGGCATCCTCGGCTCCTCG
This sequence comes from Serinicoccus chungangensis, assembly GCF_006337125.1. Lineage (GTDB taxonomy): Bacteria > Actinomycetota > Actinomycetes > Actinomycetales > Dermatophilaceae > Ornithinicoccus > Ornithinicoccus chungangensis. The sequence goes on along the minus strand of NZ_CP040887.1, from coordinate 1,102,850 downwards.
CTCCCGGCGACCTCCCGCTTCCTCCTCGGGCGCAACATCCGGGGCTTCATCGAGAACGGCACCCAGTGGACGGTGTATGCCGACTGCTGGGAGCCGGCCGGTGAGTGCCGCGAGGTGGTCGAGCGGCTCAGCTTCGCCCAGTCCGCGACCACGCTCGTCGTCGTGCTGCTCCTCGTCGTCGGGCTCGCCCTCTGGCGGTTCCTGCGCACGGACGTCGACTGAGCGCCGCCGGCCGGGTGGACCGGCCGGACCGAGCGGCACGCCCGGGGCATACCCTGGAGGGGTCCACGCGTTGTCACGTGGGACAACGAACCGATCGTGAGGGAGCACCTGTGACCGTCGCACCGGAGGGCCGTCGACTGCTGCGCGTCGAGGCGCGCAACGCCGAGACGCCGATCGAGCGCAAGCCCGACTGGATCCGGACCACCGCCAAGATGGGGCCGGAGTACCAGGAGCTGCACTCGATGGTCAAGAGCGGTGGTCTGCACACCGTGTGCCAGGAGGCGGGCTGCCCCAACATCTTCGAGTGCTGGGAGGACCGCGAGGCGACCTTCCTCATCGGCGGCGACATCTGCACCCGGCGCTGCGACTTCTGCGACATCTCCACCGGTCGTCCGCTGCCGCTGGACCTGGAGGAGCCGCGCAAGGTCGCCGAGTCCATCCGCACGATGGAGCTGCGCTACGCCACCATCACCGGGGTCGCCCGGGACGACCAGAAGGACGGCGCGGCCTGGCTCTACGCCGAGGTCATCCGCAAGGTGCACGAGCTCAACCCGACCACCGGCGTGGAGATCCTGCCCCCCGACTTCGGCGCCGTCCCGGAGCTGGTGCAGCAGGTGTTCGACGCCCGCCCCGAGGTCTTCGCGCACAACCTGGAGACGGTGCCGCGGATCTTCAAGAAGATCCGGCCCGCCTTCACCTACGACAAGTCGTTGCGGGTGCTGTCCATGGCCCGGGAGAACGAGCTGGTGACGAAGTCCAACCTCATCCTCGGCATGGGCGAGACGGAGGATGAGATCGACCAGGCGATGCAGGACCTGCACGACGCCGGGTGCGACATCCTCACTATCACCCAGTACCTGCGCCCCTCCAAGCTGCACCACCCCATCGAGCGGTGGGTCAAGCCGCAGGAGTTCGTCCACTGGTCCGAGCGCGCCGAGGAGATCGGCTTCAAGGGCGTCATGGCCGGGCCGCTGGTCCGCAGCTCCTACCGCGCCGGCAAGCTCTACGCGCAGGCCATGCGCCGGTGGGGTCGTGAGGTGCCCGAGCACCTGTCCCACCTGGCCCAGCAGGCCGAGGCGGACGTCCCCGCCCGTCAGGAGGCCGCCTCCCTGGTGGCCGCGCAGGAGCGTCGGGAGCTGCCCCGCGCCCGCGTATCCTGATCCCATGTCCGCGTCCTCCACCACTGCCGCACCGGAGCCGAAGAAGCGTCGCTTCGGACGCTCCCGCAAGCCCAAGGACCCGAACAACCCGGGCCGCATCGCCCAGTTCCGCCAGGTCTTCGCCATGACCCGGAAGGCGGACCCGGCCGCCGTGTGGTGGATGGCCCTCGCCGCGCTGGCGGTCCTCGTGGTGGCCCTGCTCGTCGGGCTCTGGCTCGACCAGGTCGTCTACGTCCTCGTCCTGGGCGTCCCCATGGCCCTCCTCGCGGCGGTCATCGTCCTGGGCCGCAAGGCCGAGCGGGCGGCGTTCGCGCAGATCGAGGGGCAGCCGGGCGCCGCCTCCGCGGTGCTGCAGCAGCTGCGCCGCGGGTGGTACTACGACCAGGAGCCGGTGGCGGCGGAGGCCGGTGGCCAGGTCCGCGGTATGCGTGACCTCAACAACGCGGCCATGGTCTTCCGTGCGGTCGGTCGCCCCGGCGTCGTGCTGATCTCCGAGGGTCCGCGCGGCTCGGCGCAGCGCCTGGCCAAGGCGGAGGAGCGCAAGGTGTCCCGGGTCGTCGGGCACGAGGTGCCGGTGCACACGATCTCCGTCGGCAAGGCCGAGGGCCAGACGCCCCTGCGGGAGGTCGTCAAGACGATCAAGAAGTACCCCAAGTCGCTGACCAACGACGAGGCGCTCGTCGTCCAGCAGCGGATGAAGGCCCTGGGCAGCCGCAACAAGCCGGCGATCCCCGCGGGCATGGACCCGACGCGTCCGCCGCGGGCCAGCCGCCGCGCGCTGCGCGGGCGCTGACGAGGCGCCCGGCCGCGCGAGGGGACGGCGCGGCTGCGCGAGGGGACCGCGGCCGCGGGCCGACGAGGTGCGTAACACCGGCGTAACACCCGAGTGACCCGGCGGAAACCGCCTCCACGTAGGTTAAAGGTCACCGGACCCGTAACCCCGAGTCGTCGCCCGGTCCGCGACAGGAGGAACTCCATGTTCAGCAATGCCGACGAGGTGCTCGCCTACATCAAGGACGAGGACGTCAAGTTCATCGACATCAGGTTCTGCGACCTGCCCGGTGTCATGCAGCACTTCAACGTGCCGGCCCAGACGTTCGACCAGGACGCCTTCGACACCGGCCAGATGTTCGACGGCTCGTCCATCCGCGGTTTCAAGTCGATCCACGAGTCGGACATGAAGCTGATCCCGGACCCGCAGACGGCCTACCTCGACCCGTTCCGCGCCGAGAAGACGCTCGTCATGAACTTCTCGATCGTCGACCCCTTCACCGACGAGCCCTACGAGCGTGACCCGCGGCAGATCGCCCGGCGCGCCGAGGAGCACCTGCGCTCGACCGGGATCGCCGACACCGCCTTCTTCGGTGCCGAGGCCGAGTTCTACGTCTTCGACGACGTGCGCTTCTCGACCGGCCCCAGCGGCGGGTACTACCACATCGACTCGGTCGAGGCGGCCTGGAACACGGGCCGCGCCGAGGAGGGCGGCAACCGCGGTTACAAGCCCCGGTTCAAGGGCGGGTACTTCCCGGTGCCCCCGGTGGACCACTTCGCCGACATCCGCGACCGCATGGTGCTCAACCTGGACACCGTCGGCCTCGACGTCGAGCGCGCCCACCACGAGGTCGGCACGGCCGGGCAGCAGGAGATCAACTACAAGTTCAACACCCTGCTCCACTCCGGTGACGACCTGATGAAGTTCAAGTACGTCATCAAGAACACCGCCTGGGCGGCGGGCAAGACGGCGACCTTCATGCCGAAGCCGGTCTTCGGCGACAACGGCTCGGGGATGCACACCCACCAGAGCCTGTGGAAGGACGGCGAGCCGCTGTTCTACGACGAGAACGGCTACGGCGGTCTCTCCGACATCGCCCGGTGGTACATCGGCGGCCTGCTCGCCCACGGCCCGGCGCTGCTCGCCTTCACCAACCCCTCGCTGAACTCCTACCACCGCCTGGTCCCGGGCTTCGAGGCGCCGATCAACCTGGTCTACTCGGCCCGGAACCGCTCGGCCTGCGTGCGGATCCCGATCACCGGGTCCTCCGCGAAGGCCAAGCGGGTGGAGTACCGCGTGCCCGACCCGTCGGCGAACCCCTACCTCGCCTTCTCCGCCCAGCTCATGGCCGGGCTGGACGGGATCAAGAACCGGATCGAGCCGCCGGCGCCGGTGGACAAGGACCTCTACGAGCTGCCGCCGGAGGAGATGGCCGACATCGACCAGCTCCCGACGAACCTGCCGGACGTGCTCAACGCCCTGGAGGACGACCACGCCTTCCTCACCGAGGGAGAGGTCTTCACCGAGGACCTGCTGGGTGCCTGGGTGGACTACAAGCGGGCCAACGAGATCCAGCCGACCCGCCTGCGGCCGCACCCGCACGAGTTCGAGCTGTACTTCGACATCTGACGAAGCGCGTCAGCGGAGGGTAGGCAGCGAGGAACGAGCTGTCTGCCCTCCGTAGCGCGAGGAAGCTGTCGCATCAGGGCCGACATCTGACGAAGCGCGTCAGCGGAGGGCAGGCAGCGAGGAACGAGCTGTCTGCCCTCCGTAGCGCGAGGAAGCTGTCGCATCAGGGCCGACATCTGACGAAGCGCGTCAGCGGAGGGCAGGCAGCGAGGAACACGCTGTCTGCCCTCCGCTGTGTCCGCAGGGGGACGAACTTCCGGGGGTGTCTGCCAGCCGCTCTGTCGTCTGTCAGCCGGAAGGTCAGCTGACAGCCCTCTCGTCGAGGCTGTCAGCTGACGTGGCGGTCGGTGGTTGACCATGCGGCGGCCAGTGCGCGGGCGGCTGGTCGACGTCGGCCGCGCCCCGAGACGGGTCCACCCCCTCAGCGGAGGAACCACCAGGCGGCTCCCTGCAGGAGGAGGACGGCGACCATCGCGGCGACGGACGGCCCGGGTGACCCGCGGCCGAGGCGGTGGACGCCGACGGCGGACAGCGGCGCCCCGACGAGGCCGGCGACCGCGACCGGCCACGGCAGGACGACGAGGCTCAGACCGTATGCCGTCACGGCGGCCGCTGCTCCGAGTCGCCGCAGCGTCGTGGCCGAGAGCCGGGACGCCAGCGTGTGCTTGCCGGACGACCGGTCGGCGTCGCGGTCGGCCCACTGCGTCTCCAGCAGGTTGACGAAGGTCAGCAGGGCGAACGGGAGGAAGGCGAGCGCCGCAGGGCCGAAGGCGGCCCCCGCGACCACCGCCCCGGTGGCCGGCAGCAGCAGGCCTCCCAGCAGCGCGTTCACCACCTCACCCCAGCCGTGACGGGAGAACGGCCAGGGCCCGACGGAGTAGGCGCACCCGCCCACCAGGCCGAGCGTGAGCAGCAGGGCCACCAGCCCGGTCATCCTGCCGGCCACCAGCCCGAGGGCCGTCAGCGCCGCCGCGACGGCGGCCCCGCCGACGGCGACGCGCAGCGCGAAGGCCGCCGGCAGCCCGAGCTCGGACAGGGCCCCGCTGCCGCCGGAGAAGCGGGTGCGCACGGTGCGGGCGTCCGTCCCGGCGTCGGCGAACTCGTTGACCACGTGCACGCCGACCGCGACCGCGGCGACCGCCAGCGCCGTCAGGACCGCGCCGGAGGTCGACAGCGGGGCACGGGCGGGCAGGACCCCGGTCGAGCCCGCCACCCACCCCACCGCGTAGACGGCGAGGACGAGCAGCACCTGGTCGGGCCGGCTCATCCGCACCGCCCCGCGGAGACGTACCACCACCGGAGAGGCGGCCCCGGGGTGCCTCACCCCCACGTGCCGACGAGCACCCGGACGTGCCCTGCCCAGCGGCTCCAGGCCCGGGTGAGGGTGAGCTCCGGCTCGACCACCGTCCACGGGTGGGCGTCGATGTCGGCGCCGCCCAGCCGGCAGGCGAGCCGGGCCAGCGGTGCGGCCAGGGCCGCCCGGCCGGTCGGCCGGGCCATGTCGACGACGGCGACGGCAGCACCGGGCCGCAGCACGCCCGTGACGGTGCGCCACACCCGCGCCGGGTCAGGGGTGAGCGACAGCGCGTAGGTCGCGATGACGGCGTCGAAGGGCTGGCCCGCGGCCGCCTCCCGCGCCGCCTGCGGGTCGGCCATGTCTCCCTGGACCAGCCGCAGCTGCCCGGCGCCGGACGACCCGGCTCGCTTGCGCCGGGCCACCGCGAGCATCGCGGGGCTGCGGTCCAGACCGACGACCCTGCCCATCGGGCCGACCCCGTCGAGGAGGGCCGGGAGGTTCAGCCCCGTGCCGCACCCGAGGTCCAGCACCCGCCACCCCGGCCGCAGCCCCATCGCCGGGATGGCGAGGCGCCGACCCACGGCATACACGGGGTCGCCCGAGAGCAGGTCGTAGGTGCGGGCGGTGAGGGCGCCGTAGCGGTCCACCTCACCCCACCAGGGCGTCCGCGACCACGGCGGCATCCGCCCCGGCGTCGCACAGACCGATGAAGGCACCCAGCCGCAGCACGGCCTCAGGGGTCGAGGGCAGGTGCGCGGTGAGGGCCTCGGACCGGATGAGGACGGCCCGCCACTGCGCCCGGGAGATCGCGACGTTGAGGCGGTGACGGCTGAGCAGGAACCCGGTGCCGCGCGGCACGTCCGCCGCCGAGGACGCGGTCATCGACAGGATCGCGACGACCGCCTCCCGCCCCTGGAAGGCGTCCACCGTGCCGACCCGGACGTCTCCCAGCCCGGCCTGGGCGAGGTGCTCGCGGACGAGCGCGACCTGGGCGTTGTAGGGCGCGACGACGAGGAGGTCCTGCTGCCCGAGCGGCCGCGGCCCGCGCGGGTCCTCCGGGTCGGTCCAGGTGGACCCGAGGTGGGCCCTCACCTGACGGACCACCTCGGCCGCCTCCTCCGGCGACTCGGTGCGGTTGCCCCGGTGCTCCAGCCGCACGACCTCCAGACCGGGGGCGAGACCCTCGAGCAGCCGCCGGGCCGGGGGCTCGGCGGAGCTGAGCTGCCCGGCGTACGCCAGCGCGGAGACCGGCGCGGTGACCGCCGGGTGCATGCGGTAGGTGCGCTCCAGGAAGTAGCCGCGCTCCGGCGGCAGCGTCGGGTCCTGCCCCATGAGCCAGCCGAGCGCCGACTCGTCCACGGGCTCGGCGTGCGTGCCCTGGCTCACCTGCGGCAGCTGCTGCGGGTCACCCAGCAGCAGGAGCCGCCGGGCGGACCGCGAGGCACCGACGGTCGGGGCCAGCGCGAACTGCCCGGCCTCGTCGACGACGAGCAGGTCCAGGCCGCCGCGCTCGACCAGGTCGGGGTGGGAGAACGTCCACGCGGTGCCGCCGAGGACGCACCCGGTCTCGCGGTGCTCCTCCAGGTATGCCGCCCGCGCGGCCGCGGTGCCCTTGACCTCCGTCCAGGGAGGGTCGGCGGTCGCGGACGTGGACTTGGCGACCAGGGCCGGGTCGAGGCCGGCCCGGACGACGGCACCGAGCATGTTCTCGACCGCGCTGTGGGACTGGGCGACGACACCGACGCGCCAGCCGTGCTCCTGCACGAGCCGGGCGACGACCCGCGATCCGGTCCACGTCTTGCCCGTCCCCGGCGGGCCCTGGACGGCGACGTAGGAGTCGTCCATCGCCAGCAGGGCGGCCACGAGGTCCCCGAGCGTGCCGGCGTCACCCCCGTGCGGCAGGCGGCCGCCCTCCCGCAACCGCGGCAGGCGCCGGGCCAGCAGGTCCAGGGCCGCTCCCCCGGGGAGCTCGCGGTGCGCCAGGGCGTCGGAGGCCACCTCGGCGATGGCTCCCGGGATGGGCTCGGGCCGCGGCGGTCGATCGGGGGCGAGCGCCACGGGCAGGTCGGTGAAGACCTCGTCCGGCGCGCGCGCCTCGACGAGCTGGACCACCCGCGCGTCGTCCGGGTCGAGCGCGACACCGTCCGCGCGGGCCGCGGCGTAAGGGGCGCCGTCCGGCCCGTCGGACCCGGTCGGGCCCGGCGCGGGGTAGACCACCTGGGCGCCCCGGGCCGTGCTGCCCGGGGCCCAGTCCCCCACCAGCCTCAGGGTGCGCCGCCAGTGTCGGGCCCGGCCCTCGGGCGGGGTCCAGTCGGACACCACCTCCACGGACTCGACGGCGAACACGTCACGGGTGCGCGCCCAGCTCTCCAGCGGGTGCTGGAGCCGGTCGAAGTGACCCCACCAGAACTGCTTGGCCTCCCTGCGGTGGTAGCCGATCGCCGTGGCCAGCATGGCCCAGGCCTGCTCCTGCGCGCCGCGGTCCGACGGCGGGCCGGCTCCGGCCCGCTCCTGCAGCGCGGCCTCCAGCTCGCCCTCGGCCTGGGCGCTCTCCCGTGCCTCCGGAGCGAGCGCCCGGGGCACGACGAGGTGGCGGACCCCGGCCTCGTCCGCCCGCTCCAGCAGCCAGTCGCGCAGCCGCCGCGTCGAGACGCAGTCGTAGCGGTTGTAGTCGGCCAGGTCGTCCAGCCGCCGGGTCGCCTCCGCGGGGTCGGCCTCCTCCAGCAGGCGGAACTCGTGGTAGGCCAGGATCGAGGCGTCCCCGGAGCTCACGCCGTCCTCGGGTCGCAGCTCGGAGCCCATGTAGAGCGGCTCCAGCTTCTTGATGCTGTAGGACGGGGCCGCGACGAGGACCGACCCGCGGACGACGGCGTAGAGGTCGACGAACACCTCGGCCCGCAGCAGGTCGTCGAGCTCCTCCTCGCGCACCCGGTAGCGCATGGCCATCGCCTTGAGCGCGCTCGTCTCGTAGGGCGCGTAGTGGTAGACGTGCAGGTCCGGCCACCGGCGGCGCCGCTCCTGCAGGTCGTCGACGAAGCGGGCGAACGCCGCACGCTCGGCCGCGAAGGAGTGCGCCCAGGTCGGGGTGTAGCACCCGTCCGCGTCCAGGACGCCCCAGAGGTACTGCAGGCCGGCGTGGGCCCGGTCCCCCTCGTCGTGGTGCGGGTCGCCCTCGAAGTCGAAGAAGAGGTCACCCTCGCTGGGAGCCGGCAGCAGCGCGAGCGTCTGGGCGGCCGAGCCGGTCAGCCGGTGGGCCACGCCGCCGTCCGCCGTCGCCCCCGCCTGCAGCTGCGCCTGGTCGCGCAGCCGCTCGAAGGTGGCCGCCACCATCCCCTCGGGCACCGCGGCGGCCCGGGCCAGGTCGGCCACGGAGGTGATCCCCGCCTCCCGGAGCCGGCCCCGTCGCCGCGCGTCCACCCCGGCGACGAGGAGCACGTCGTCCACGGCCTCCGCGGCGGCCAGGCAGTCCTCGCACCGTCCGCACACGGCATACCGGTCCTCACCCCAGCGCACCGGGAGGTCCTCCTCCAGGTGCGCCCGCAGGAAGGGCTCGAACCGTCCGCGCACCTCGGCGAAGACCGCGACGAGGTCGCTGGTCGGCAGGTCCCGCCGCTCGCCCGAGCCGAGCAGCAGGCTCGCGGTGGCGGAGACCGGGACGCCCGCGCGCCGGAGCAGGTCGGCGTAGGCGCCGAGCTGGACGAGCGCGAGCGCCGACTCCGAGCGGGCGAGCTTGGCGTCGCACACGCGCCAGCCGTCGTCCGCGCGCTCGAGCACGTCGGCGTAGCCGAGCATCCGGCCGTCGAAGAGGCAGGCCTGCGACACCGCACAAGCGTCGCCCTCGAGCGCCGCCCGGGTCGCCGCGGCGGCCTCCCGCAGCGACTCCACCGACAGCGGCGGCTGCGGCCGGGGCAGCTCGAGGAGGCCGCCCCGGTCCCGGTATGCCGTGAGCAGCTCGGCCTCGTGCCGGTCCCCCAGCCGGGCGAGCAGATCCTGCACGGGGTCACGTCGTGGCTCCGGGCGCGGCACCCGCCCCAGCACGGCGTCGACGTGCCGCAGGAAGGCGTACTCGCACCCCAGTGCCGCACGCAGGTCCGACGGGCTCCACACCACCCGCTGCGGTCCCAGCACGAGCATCCGCTCCACCTCCTCCGGCGCGCCCAGCCTCGCACACGCCACCGACACCCCGGCTCGCCGTCCCGGACGCGGGGGTGGTGCGACGCCTGGGATCATGTCGGGCATGAACCGCCTGGAGCGTTGGGAGTCGCGCACCCAGACCCCCTTGATGATCGCCGCCCTCGTCTTCCTCGTGGCGTTTGCCATCCCCATCGTCGACCCGACCCTGCCGGCAACCGCGCGGAGGACCTGCATGGTGGTCCAGGACGTCATCTGGGGCGTCTTCCTGGTGGACTACGCCTACCGGCTGGCCGTGGCGCCGCGCCGGTGGGACTTCGTGCGCCGGCACCCGCTGGACCTCGCGGCCGTGGCGCTGCCCGCGCTGCGGCCCCTGCGGCTCGTCGCCGCCCTGTCCTTCGTGCACCAGGTGGCTGGGGAGAAGCTGCGCGGGCACGTGGCGCTCTACGTCACCACCGCCACCCTGCTCGTCGTGACGATCTCCTCCCTGGCGGTGCTCAACGTCGAGCGCGGCCACCCGGACGCGACGATCCAGACGTGGCAGGAGTCGTTGTGGTGGTCCTTCGTGACCGTGACGACGGTGGGCTACGGCGACTACGCCCCCGTCACCGGCGAGGGCCGCCTCTTCGCCGTGGGCCTCATGCTGTGCGGCATCGCGCTGCTCGGCATCGTCACCGCCAGCCTGGCCTCATGGCTCCTCGAGCGCATCGCCGAGCCCGACCCCACCCGGCAGCCGGCCACCGCCGCCGACCTCGCCGAGCTCACGGAGCAGGTCAGCGAGCTGCGCGCCGAGCTGGCCGGGCTGCGCGGACCCGAGCAGACCTAGTTCTGCGGGTCCAGCACCGCACGCAGCCGGGCGGCGTAGTCGGCCGCCTCGGGACCGGCATAGCGCGTCCTCGGCCAGAAGAACCCGCGCAGGCCGTCGCCCTTCGTCCGAGGCACGACGTGGACGTGCAGGTGCGGCACCGACTGGCTGACCACGTTGTTCATCGCCACGAAGCTGCCCTGGGCGCCCAGCGCCGTGCGCACGGCCGCCGCGACGTCGCGGGCGGCGGCGAAGAGCGGCACCACGAGGTCGTCGGGCAGCTCGGTGAGCGTGTCGACGTGGCGCCGGGGCACGAGCAGCACGTGCCCCTTGAAGACCGGGCGGGTGTCCAGGAAGCCGACCACGTCCTCCCGCTCGAGGACGGTCTCGGCCGGCTCCTCACCGGCGACGATGCGGCAGAAGAGGCAGGCCATGGCGCTCACGCTAGCGGCCGGTGGCCCCGAGCACCTGGTGTATGCCGCGCGCCACCCCGGCCGCGATCTGGTCCACCTCGGCATCGGTCACGACGAGCGGCGGGCCGAGCAGCAGCAGGTCGCCGTTCGTCCCGTCCGCGCAGCCGGTGCTCGGGTAGACGAGCACGCCCTGCTCCCGGCAGGCCTCGCTGACCCGCTCGATCACCCGCTCGGCGCGCGGGAAGGGCTCTCGGGTCGCCTCGTCCGCGACCAGCTCGACGGCCTGCAGCAGCCCGCGCCCGCGCACGTCGCCGATGCCGGGGACCCGGGCGAGGTGGCGGTGCAGGGCGTCCTGCAGCCGGGCACCCTGCCGGGCCGAGGCCTCGACCAGGCCGTCGCGCTGCAGGATCCGCAGGACCGCCAGCCCGGTGGCGGCACCGACGACGTGGTGGGAGTAGGTGAAGCCGTGGACGAAGCCGGCGCGGGCCAGCACCTCGTGCACTGGGCCGCTGACGACCGCGAGGCCGAGGGGCCAGTAGCCCGAGGCGGTGCCCTTGCCGGCCGTGAGCACGTCCGGGCGCAGGCCGAAGTGCTCGCTGGCGAACCACCGGCCGGTGCGCCCGAAGCCGGTCATGACCTCGTCGGCGACGACCAGGACGCCGTGCCGGCGGCAGACCTCGGTCACGGCCGGCCAGTAGTCGTCCGGCGGCACGCAGGCCCCCAGCCCGGCGCCCGCGACCGGCTCGGCCACGAAGGCCGCGACGCGCCCGGGGCCGACGCGCTCGATGGTCTCCTCCAGCACCTGGGCGTGCCGCGCCCCGCAGCCGTGCGGGTGGGTGTCGGGGAAGGCGCAGCGGTACTCGTAGGGGGTGCTGGTGTGCTCGGCACCGGTGAGCCAGGGCAGGTAGGGAGCCCGCAGCCCGGCGCGCCCGGACACGCTCAGGGCACCCCTGCTGTTGCCGTGGTAGGAGCCGCGCCGGCCGATGACGACGTCGCGGTCCTCGCCGCGGGCCAGGTGGTAGGCCCGCACCATCTTCAAGGCCGACTCCACCGCCTCGCTCCCGCCGGAGACGGGGTAGATGCGCGGGTCCTCCAGCGGGAGCAGCGGGGCGAGGGCGTCGGCATACTCCTCCAGCACCTCGCTGGAGAAGGCCGAGCCGTGCACGTAGGAGACCCGGGACGCCTGGGCGGCGGCGGCCTGCACGACCTCGTCCACCCCGTGACCGACGCCCACGACGACCGCGCCGCCGGCCGCGTCGAGGTAGCGGCGGCCCTCGACGTCGACGAGGACCGCGCCCTCGCCGTGGTCGATCCGGACCCGGTCGCCGCCACCCCGGGAGAAGACGTGCCGCGAGCCCACCGGGTCAGCCGCCGAGCGACGCCGCGCCCGCGGCGGCCGCGACGGCCTCCCCGAAGATGCGCAGACCGGTCCGGGCCTCCTCCGGCGTCACCACCAGCGGGGGCGACATCCGCACCACGCTCTCGCCCGCCTCGAGCACGAGCAGACCGCGCTCGAAGGCAGCCTGCTGGACGGCGGCGGACAGCGCGGAGTCGGCGAACTCGACCCCGATCATCAGGCCGACGCCGCGCACGTCGACGACGGCCTCGGGGTGGGCGGCCTGGATCTCGCGAAGCCCGGCCAGGACCTGGTCGCCGACGGTGCGGGCATGCTCCAGCAGGCCCTCGGACTCGATGACGCGCAGCGTCGCGAGACCGGCCGCGCAGGGCACGGGGCTGCCGCCGTAGGTGGACCCGTGGGTGCCGACGCCCCAGCTCTCCATGAGGGAGGCCCTGGCGATGAAGGCGCCCAGCGGCAGACCCGAGGCGATGCCCTTGGCGGAGAGCAGGACGTCGGGCTCGACGCCGGTCTGCTCGATGGCCCACATGGTCCCGGTGCGCCCCATGCCGCACTGCACCTCGTCGGCCACGAGCAGGATGCCGTGCTCGTCGCACAGCTCGCGCAGCCGTCGCATCCAGCCCTCGCCGGGGACGATGTAGCCGCCCTCGCCCTGGATGGGCTCGACGAAGATCGCGGCGACCTCGCTGGGGGCCACGTCGTGGCGGAAGATGGTCTCCAGCGCGTCGAAGGTCGCGGTGTCGGACGCGTCCTCACCGGCGGCCACCTTGGCGGGGTCGGCGTAGGGCACGTGCAGGACGCCGGGCAGCAGCGGTCCGAAGCCCTGGTGGTACTTCGGCTTGGAGCTGGTGAGCGACACCGCGCCCATGGTGCGTCCGTGGAAGGCGCCGTAGAAGCTGATGACGTAGGGACGCCCCGTCGCGTAGCGGGCGAGCTTGAGGGCACCCTCCACGGCCTCGGCGCCGGAGTTGGTGAGGAAGACGCGCACCGGCTCGCTCATCGGCGCGGTCCGGGCGAGCGCCTGGCACATCTGGGAGTAGACCGGCAGGAAGAAGTCGCTGGCCGAGTAGTGCAGCAGGTCGGCCGCCTGGTCCTGGACCGCGCGGACCACCTCGGGGTGGGCGTGCCCGGTGGAGTTCACCGCGATGCCGGCGTTGAAGTCGAGGAAGAGGTTGCCGTCGACGTCCTCGATGCGGCAGCCGCGCGCGCGCCGCGGGGCGAAGGGGTAGGCGCGCGGCAGGGACGGGCTGGTGATCGCCTGGTCGCCGGCGACGACCTCGCGGGTGAGCGGGCCGGGCAGCTCGGTGCGCAGGTCGGGCACGGGGCGGGAGGGGTCGGCCCAGTCGGTGGTCGGCTCGGCCAGGGTGGTGTCGGTCATGAGGACTCTCCTCGGGTCGTGGGTGGGGTCGGGGTATGCCGCGCTGCCGGTCCCGGCAGCGCTCCGGCGAGGGGCGTCGGGCGCCGCTGACGGCCGGGGACGGCGGACGGCGGGTGGTTGCGCCGGGTCAGCCGGTGACGACGGTCTGGGACTGCTCGCGCATGAAGAGCTGCACGTAGTGCAGGCCGCCGCCGGCCTTGCCCGAGCTGCCCGAGCCCTTCCAGCCGCCGAAGGGCTGCACGCCCGGCCAGGCACCGGTCGTGGCCCCGGCGGGCCGGTTGACGTAGACCACGCCGGCCTCGATGCCTGCCAGGAAGCGGTCGATCTCGTCCTGCTCGCCGGCGAACAGCCCGGCCGTCAGCCCGAAGACCGTGTCGTTGGCCCGCTCCAGCGCCTCGTCGAGCCCGTCGACCGGTGCCACGACGGCGAGCGGCACGAAGAGCTCGCTGGTGAACAGCTCGTCGTCGGCGGGCAGGCCCGAGATGAGCGTCGGCTGCACGAAGTAGCCGGGGTGCCCGTCGGTGCCCTGGAGGACCTCGCCGCCGGCGACGACGGTCCCGCCCGCCTCGCGGGCGTGCTCGACCGCGCCGCGGAAGCGCTCGACGGCGTCGGCGTCGATGACCGGCCCGCAGAAGGTGTCGCGCTCCAGCGGGTCGCCCACGACGACCGCACCGAGCGCCTTGCCCAGGGTCTGGACCAGCTCGTCGTGGACCGCCGCGTCGACGTAGACGCGGGAGCAGGCCGAGCACTTCTGCCCCGAGGCACCGGCGATGGAGCGGGTGATGCCCTTCGCCGCGGCCTCGATGTCGGCGCTGGCGGTGACGATCGTCGGGTTCTTGCCGCCCATCTCGGTGATGACCGGACGTGGGTAGTCGCCCCGGAAGGCGTCCATGACGGCCATGCCTCCGGCGTAGGACCCGGTGAAGGTCAGCCCGTCGAGGCCCGGGTGCGCGACGACCGCCTTGCCGACGTCGTCCCCGCCCGGGAGGATCTGCATGAGCCCGTCGGGCAGGCCGGCCTCGAGCATGGTCTCGTAGAGCTTCCACGCGACGTGGGTGCCCTGGACCGAGGGCTTGAGGACGACGGCGTTGCCCGCGACGAGCGCGGCGGCCGCCGGACCGGCCGCGAGCGCCATCGGGAAGTTGAACGGGCTGATGACGCCCCACACGCCGTGCGGGCGCAGGACCGAACGGGTGGTCTCGGTGGCGGACAGCTGCTCCATCGCCGCCTCGAAGCCGCCGTTCTTCTCCACCTGGTCGCAGTAGTACCGGAAGAAGACGGCCGACTCCTCGACGTCGCCCAGCGCCTCCAGGCGGTTCTTGCCGACCTCCATGGTCATGAGGGCGGCCAGCTCGTTGGCGCGCGCGCTGATGAGGTCGGCCACCTCGCGCAGCACCGGGAGCCGCTCCTGCCAGGGCGTGGCCGCCCACGCGCGACCGGCCACCCTGGCCGCGTCCACGGCGGCGTCGACCGCACCCGCGAGGCGGCGCGCACCCGCGCGACGAGCACGGAGGGGTCGGCGGGGCTGGTGACGTCGACGGGGTCACCGGGCGCCGGGTCGCCGGGGGCGGAGATCTCCGCCCCGAGCCAGCCGCGGGCGACCTCGACACCGGCCTCGTAGGCCGTGTGCAGGTCTTCGTTGTCAGCGGTCAGGGTCGCATAGGTCACCTTGTAGGGCTCGGACACCGTCGTCTCCTCACATCTCGCAGATTGCCGAGTTCATCCGCCATCTTGCCAGATCTACAGGACGATTGACGGTCATATCCGCGATCCGCCGGAAATCCTCCGAAGCTCAGCTGGTGACGAGCTCCGTCGCTCCGAGCTGGTCGAGGACGAAGGCGATCTCGAAGGCGGTCTCCCGCCAGGCGTCGTAGCGCCCCGTCTTGCCGCCGTGCCCGGCGACCATCTCGGTCTTGAGCAGGATGGGGCGCTCCTGCGGGTCGCTGGTGACGGTCTCCCGGAGCCTGGCCACCCACTTGGCCGGCTCGACGTAGAACACACGGGTGTCGTTGAGCCCCGTCGTGGCCAGGATCGCGGGGTAGTCCACCCGCCGGATGTTCTCGTAGGGGGTGTAGGAGCGCATGAGCTGGTAGATCTGCGCCGAGTCGACCGGGTTGCCCCACTCCTCCCACTCGCTCACGGTCAGCGGGAGGGAGGGGTCGAGGATGGTGGTGAGCGCGTCGACGAAGGCGACGCCGGCGTGGACCACGCGGAAGCGCTCGGGCGCGAGGTTGAGGACGGCACCCATGAGCAGCCCTCCGGCCGAGCGGCCCTCGGCGGCCAGGCGGTCGGGGGCCACCCAGCCGGTCTCGACGAGGTGGTCGGCGCAGGCGACGAAGTCGGTGAAGGTGTTGGTCTTGTGCTCCATCCGCCCGTCCTCGTACCACCCGCGGCCCATCTCACCGCCGCCGCGGACGTGCGCCACGGCGTGCACGACACCTCGGTCGAGGTAGGACAGCCGGGAGATCGAGAAGTGCGGGTCCACGGAGATCTCGTAGGACCCGTAGCCGTAGAGCAGGCCCGGGTGGCTGCCGTCAGGCTCGGCGTCCCGCCGGGCCACCAGGGAGATGGGGATCTGCGTGCCGTCCGCCGCCGTGGCCCAGAGCCGCTGCTGCTGGTAGTCGGCCGGGTCGTAGCCGCCGAGCACGGGCTGCTGCTTGACGAGGGTCAGCTCGCCGCTGCCCAGGTCCAGGTCCAGGACGCTGCGCGGGGTCACCAGGGACTCGACGAGCACCTGCAGCGTGTCGGTCTCGTAGGTCGGGTTGGTGCCGGTCTCGATGGTGTAGACCGCCTCCTCCACCGGGACCTGGTAGCCCTCGCCCACCGGGCGTCCCTGGCCGGACAGGGGCAGGACCTGCAGCTGGGTCAGCCCCTCCCGGCGCAGGGACAGCACGAGGTGGCCGGCGAAGGCCTCGACCCCGGCCAGCCGCACCCCGTCCTCGCCGGGCACGACCGTCGACCAGTCCTGCGCCGACGTCGTGGTCGCCGGGGCGACCGCGAGCTCGAAGTCACGGTGGTCCCGGTTGTGCACGATCCACAGGCGCTCGCCCGCGGGCTCCACGTCGTACTCCACGCCCTCCTCCCGGGGCGCGACCACACGGACCTCACCGGTGGGCTCCTCGGCGTCGACCAGCCGCACCTCGGAGGTGTTCTTGCTGCCCAGCCAGATGATGACGTGCCGGTCGTCGCGCGAGGTGCCGACCCCCATCCAGAACCGCTCGTCGTCCTCCTGGTGGACCAGCACGTCCTCCTCCGCCGGGGCGCCGACCCGGTGACGCCAGACCTGGTGCGGCCGCCAGGCGTCGTCGACCCGCACGTAGAACAGGTGCCCGCCGTCGGCGCTCCACGCCGTCCCGTAGCCGATGCCCCGCACCGCGTCGTCCACGACCTCGCCGCTGGTGAGGTCCTTGATCCGCAGGTCGAAGCGCTCGTCGCCGGTGGTGTCCACCGCGTAGGCGAGCCGGTCGCCCGCCGCGGTCACGTCGAAGGCGCCCAGGCTGAAGAACTCCTCGCCCTGCGCCTCGGCGTTGCCGTCCAGCAGCACCTCCTCACCCTCGGGAGCCGCGCCGGGGTCGAGCTCGGGCCGGTCCGGCGACTCGCCGACGGCGACCCGCCCGTGGACGGCGTACTGCTCCCCCTCGATGGTGCGGGTGTAGTACCACCAGTCGCGATGCCGCACCGGCACCGACAGGTCGGTCTGCTGGACCCGGCCCTTGATCTCCTCGAAGATGCTCTGCTGCAGCTCGCCCAGGTGGGCCGTGCGGTCCTCGGTGTACGCGTTCTCCGCCTCGAGGTGGGCGATGACGTCCGGGTCGGACTTGTCCCGCAGCCACTCGTAGGGATCGACGACGTCCTCGCCGTGGTGGGAGCGGACGACGTCGAGGCGGGCGGCGCGGGGCGGTGCAGGCTGAGGGGTCACCCACCCCACGCTACCCCGGCGCCGGGACCGCCGGACGGTGCGCGGGCACGTCCGCCCAGGAGGGGTCGGCATACCATCGGCACATCATGATCTCCCGCCCCGTCCGCCACCGCCGGGCCTGCTGGGTCGTCCGTGACGCGGGTCGCGGGAGCGCCCCGACGTTGCGTCCGGGGCGGTATGCGCAGGTGCGGCTGCGCGAGGCCGAGGGGCTGCTCCTGGGGCCGGAGCAGGTGCGCGAGGTCTACGGGCCAGCGCCGCGGGCGCACCCTCTCGGGGAGCTCACGGACGTCACCGGCGAGTGGGTCGGCCTGCTCAGCGACGACGCGCAGCGCACCTTCGTCGCGATGAGCGACTTCCACGGCTTCGGCCACCTCTTCTGGTCCGTGCAGCCCGGCGCCACGGGGCAGGACGTCTACCTCGGCACCACGCTGGACGCGGTCGTCGACCGGTTGCGCGCCGACGGCGTCACGCTCGAGGTCGACTGGGGGGTCGCGCACACCACCCTCGCCTCGAACCACGTGCTCCTGCGCAACCAGTGGTCCCGGCGCACGCTGGTGCAGGGGGTCCGGTGCCTGCGCCCCGACGAGCTGCTCGTCATGTCCGGCGCAGGGGTCGGGACCGTGCCCCGACCGATGACCACCGACCCGCACGGCCGCAGCTACGACGACCTGCTCGACGCCGGCGTCGCGCGCGCCAGCGGGCTGCTGGCCGAGGTCGGCGATGCCGTGCCGGACCTCCGGGTCTTCGCCTCCGGCGGCAAGGACAGCCGCGTCGTGCTGTCGCTCCTGGACCACGCGGGCGTGCTGGACCGGACCAGCTTCGTGGCGGCGGACCCGAGCCGGTGGGCGGATGCGGCAGGTCGCCGGGAGCTGTGGCGCGACCTCGTCGTCTCCGACGAGCTGCGGCAGGCCGCCGGGCGGCCGTGGTACGTCGAGCCGGACTACGAGGACCGCATGCTGTCCTTCGCCGAGAGCATCGAGCACCACCAGAGCTTCTACGCCGGCAGCCAGTGGGCCGCCTCGGCCGAGCGGCAGCTGAGGTGGCCGACCGTCCCCTACGTCGCCGTGCGCGGCGGCGCCGGCGAGCTCCTGCGCACGGCCTTCCGGGCGATCCGCACCGGGGCACCCTTCGCGGTGATGGAGCAGACGCCCGCGTCGCTGGAGGCGGACCTGCGACGCCTGCACGCCCTGGTGCTCCACCGCGGCGCCGCGCTGCCGCCCGGCGCCCGGGAGGCGGGCGAGGCGGCCGTCGTCGAGGCCTTCTCGCTGCTCCCGGACGCGCCCGTCGGCCAGCAGGTGGACGCGCACTACCGGCTGCACCGCAACCGCTCGCACTTCGGCCACGTGCTCCACTCGGCGCACCGACGCAGCCTGGCCCTCCACCCGCTGGCGACCCCGGAGTTCCTGCGCGCGGCGCACCTGCTCCCCTTCGCCGGGCGCGACCTCGGGCTGGCCGCCTTCGACGTCGTCGAGCGCCTGCGCCCGGACCTCAACCGGCACCGGTTCGCCTCGGGCACCTGGCCGGCCGAGCTGTGGCGGCAGCGCGGCGGGCCGCCCTCCCCGCTGCCGCGCGCGCCGGGCGGACCGTTCGACCGCCAGCGGGTGCCGGGCTACTTCGCCGCCGAGGACCAGAACCACTTCCGGCGCGGCTGGACCAGCGGGCCGCTGCGCTTCGACATCCGCACGGCCGCCCAGACCCGCGCCGTCCACGACCTGTGGCGGCTGCACGAGGTGGCGCCGGGCGAGGCCACGAGCGCCTTCGTGGCCTCCGTCGCCGACCTGGTGAGCACCTCGGCGCTCAACCCGGCGACCACCGTGGTGCGGGTGGCCTCGATGCTGCGGGCGCTCGAGGCCCCCGCCTGCGACCCCCCGGCCTGCCTGGAGATGACGGTCCGGACCGGGCGTGGGCTGCCGTGGCGGCGGCGGGACCGCGCGGACGTCGAGCCGGTGCGCACCGGGGGGCCGGGCTCGGTCCGCACCCTGGGCGGGTATGCCGCGAACGCCGCCACCGCCGGCCTGGAGACCTTCGAGGTCGACCCCCGTACCGAGCCCGGGGTCTACTGCCACCTGGAGGTCGAGGACGGCGCGCTCGTGGCGCGGCGGGTGGGTGCGGAGCGGGCAGGCTGGCCGCTGGAGCACACG
Organism: Serinicoccus chungangensis; assembly: GCF_006337125.1. Classification (GTDB taxonomy): domain Bacteria; phylum Actinomycetota; class Actinomycetes; order Actinomycetales; family Dermatophilaceae; genus Ornithinicoccus; species Ornithinicoccus chungangensis. The sequence goes on along the minus strand of NZ_CP040887.1, from coordinate 1,083,626 downwards.
TTCACGCTGACCCGTGGCGGCGAGCAGGTGGCCGAGGTGACGACGCGGCAGTCCCGTCTGACCTTCGACGTGGCGCCCGGGCCGGGGCGGTGGCGGGCGCAGCTGGCGGCCCGCCGGCTGGACCTCCCCCACGTCGTGCTGCGGGCGTCCTCCCCGCCGGTGGTCGTGCCCGAGACCGGCTGAACCGGCCAGGGACCAGGACGACGCCCTCCCGCCACCGAACGGTCACTGTGATGTGCATCACAGCGGCATTTGGGTCAAGATTTCCCCATGAAAGGGTAAAGAGTGAGTAAAGTTCCTCACCAGTAACCGCGAGTGAGGGGATCCATGATGACCGTTCAGAACACGTCGACCACCCGCTCGGTCACCGGGGCGTACCGCGTGACCCAGCAGCGACAGGGTGCTGGCATCGACTACTACTTCCGCGTGAGCGGCCCGGACGGCCGCGCGAGCGAGCAGAAGGTCTACTGGTACCCCTCCATGACGCCGTTGCAGGTCGCCGAGGCCGCGGTCGCCGCCCACCTGGAGGCAGACGGCGGCCCGCAGGCGATCACCGCGACGGCCCGGCAGGACCTCAACGAGGGCGGGTTCGTCGTCACGCTCACCTGAGGCGGCGGGTGGCCCTCAGCTCCCGACGCTGGCCGGCCCCAGCAGGGCCTTGAGGTCGCCGAACAGCTCCGGGGTCGCGGTGACCCGCAGGCCCTCGTCGAGCTTGATGAGGACGGTGCGGCCCGGCTGGGTCAGCCGGACGTGCACCTCGGTGGCACCGGGGTGGTTGGCCAGCACCCCCTTGAGCTGGTGCGCCAGCACGTCGTTGATGCGGGTCGGGGTCATGGTCAGGACGACCGGACCGCGGGGACCGGTCTTGATGTCCGGCAGCATCATCTCGTTGGCCATGAGCTCGGTGGAGTCGTCCTTCTTCAGCCGGCCCTTGACCACGACGACGGTGTCCTCGGCCAGCATGGTCGAGATGGTCATGTAGGTCTTGGGCCAGAAGACGACGTCGAGCGAGCCGGCCATGTCCTCGACGGTGGCCCGGGCGTACGGGTCGCCGTTCTTGGTCCGCTTGAGCTGCAGGTTGGTGATGAGCCCGGCGACGGTGACGAAGTCACCGTCCTTGGCGCCGTCCTCGCCGACGAGCTGCAGGATCGAGGCGGAGGCGTGCTGGGACAGGATGTGCTCGATGCCGTTGAGCGGGTGGTCGGAGACGTAGAGACCCAGCATCTCCCGCTCGAACGCGAGCCGGGCGGTCTTGTCCCACTCGATGCCGGGGATGGCCGGGAGGGTGACGATCTGCAGCGGCTCTCCCCCGCCGTCCTCGTCGCCTCCGCCGAAGGAGAGCCCGGAGAAGAGGCTGTCCTGGCCGATGGCCTCCTGCTTCTTCTCGTCGGCGAGCGCCTCGACGTACCGCTCGTGGACCGTGACGAGGCCCTGGCGGGTGTGCCCGAGCCCGTCGAAGGCCCCGGCCTTGCACAGCGACTCGATGGTGCGCTTGTTGCAGACCACGGCCGGGCACTTGCGCAGGAAGTCCTCGAAGGAGGTGAACGCGCCCTTCTCCTCGCGGGTGGCGACGATGGCCTGCACGACGTTGGAACCGACGTTGCGGATCGCCTGCAGACCGAAGCGGATGTCGTCGCCGACCGCCGCGAAGGTGCCGATCGACTCGTTGACGTCCGGCGGCAGGACGGGGATGCGCAGCCGGCGGCACTCGGCGAGGTAGAGCGCCGTCTTGTCCTTGTCGTCCCCCACGCTGGTGAGCAGGGCCGCCATGTACTCGGCGGGGAAGTTGGCCTTGAGGTAGCCGGTCCAGTAGGAGATGACGCCGTAGGCCGCGGTGTGCGCCTTGTTGAAGGCGTAGTCGGAGAACGGCACGAGCACGCCCCACAGCGCGGCCACCGAGGCCTCGTTGTAGCCGTTGGCCTTCATCCCGTCGGAGAACGGGATGTACTCGGCGTCGAGCACCTCCTTCTTCTTCTTGCCCATCGCGCGGCGGAGCAGGTCGGCGTTGCCCAGGGTGTAGCCCGCCAGCTTCTGGGCGATCTCCATGACCTGCTCCTGGTAGATGCAGTTGGAGAGCACCATCCCGTGGACGATGAAGTTGTGCACGTCGTCGACGGTGATGTCGTAGACCGGCTCGGCCGGCCCCACCGAGACGTCGGTGACGCGTGCCCAACCCAGCTTTTCGTCGCGCCCCTCGGCAGCGGTCGCAGACACCGGGAAGTCCGCGGCTGCAGGACCGGCGGTGGCGCCGACGAGGACGGTCTCGGCGCGCCCGGCTCGGACACGCTCGTCGTCCGTCCACGCGATCCGGTCATCACCCACCACGAGCTCACCGGCCCGGACCCAGCCGCGCTGGGTGAGCACGGGGTGGTCGGCCGACAGGCGGAGGCGCTCGCCCAGCACCGTCGCCACCGTCAGCACGGGCTTGTCCGGCATCTGCCACCAGTGCGTGACCCGTCGGCGTACGACCTTGCCGCGCTCGTCGACACCCAGGGTGAAGAATCCCTGCCGCACGCGCTCCTCGAGCTCGTCGACCCGAACCCGCTCTCCGCTGTCGGCGTCGATGATGGGGGTCTCCCCCGCTACGCACAAGCCGTACGTGTTCTCCAGGATGGGCTGCAGGGCCTCCTCCATCTCCGGCTGCAGCTTGCCCTTGAGCTCGGGGTCCAGCGGGGTGTTCTCCTGCTTGCCGTTCTTGCGCAGGGCGAAGTTGGTGTGGGCGTTGACGCCCATGGGCCCGGGCCGGTAGAGGGCGAGCGCCGCCGAGATGTCCTCGAAGGTGTCCGGCTGCATGAGCCGCAGCAGCTGGCGCATCCCGTTGCCGTCGAGCTGGAAGACGCCGAGCGTGTCTCCTCGGCTCAGCAGGTCGTAGGTCGCCCGGTCGGTCATGTCCTTGGACAGGGCGTCGAGGTCGATCTCCTGGCCCCGGTTGTCCTTGATGTTGGTGATCGCGTCGTCGAGGACGGTGAGGTTGCGCAGCCCCAGGAAGTCCATCTTGACCAGCCCGAGCGACTCGCACGTCGGGTAGTCGAACTGGGTGATGATCTGGCCGTCCTGGTCACGGCGCATGATGGGGATGACGTCGATGAGCGGCTCGCTGGACATGATGACGCCGGCCGCGTGCACCCCCCACTGGCGCTTCAGCCCCTCCAGGCCCGTGGCGGTGTCGAAGACCTCGGCGGCGTGCTCGTCCTCGGCGAGCAGCTCGCGGAACTCGCCCGCCTCGGCATACCTCTTGTCCTGCGGGTCCTGGATCCCGGACAGGGAGATGTCCTTGCCCATGACGCTGGGCGGCATGGCCTTGGTGAGCCTCTCGCCCATGGCGAAGGGGTAGCCCATGACCCGGGAGGAGTCCTTGAGCGCCTGCTTGGCCTTGATCGTGCCGTAGGTGACGATCATCGCGACCCGGTCGTCGCCGTACTTCTCGGTGACGTAGCGGATGACCTCCGAGCGGCGCCGGTCGTCGAAGTCGACGTCGAAGTCGGGCATCGACTTGCGCTCGGGGTTGAGGAACCGCTCGAAGATCAGGCCGTGCGGGATCGGGTCCAGGTCGGTGATCCCCATGGCGTAGGCGCACATGGACCCGGCGCCCGAGCCTCGGCCCGGGCCGACCTTGATCCCGTTGTCCTTGGCCCAGTTGATGAAGTCGGCGACGACGAGGAAGTAGCCCGGGTAGCCCTTGCCGATGATGACCTCGGCCTCGTACTCCGCCTGCTTGCGCGCGTAGTCCGGCACCCCCTCCGGATAGCGGCGCTGCAGGCCGGTCTCGACCTCCTTGATGAACCAGCTGGTCTCGTCCTCACCCTCCGGGACCGGGAAGCGCGGCATGTAGCGCCCCTCGCCCTCGGTGAAGGAGATGTCGCAGCGGTCGGCCACCAGCAGGGTGTTGTCGCAGGCCTCGGGCAGCTCGCGCCACACGTCCCGCATCTCGGCGGCCGACTTGAGGTAGTAGCCGTCGCCGTTGAACTGGAACCGGTTCGGGTCCTGCATCGTCGAGCCGGACTGCACGCACAGCAGCGCGGAGTGCGCCTTGGCGTCCTCCTGGTGCGTGTAGTGCAGGTCGTTGGTCGCCAGCAGCGGCAGGGACAGCTCCTTGGCCAGCCGGAGCAGGTCCTGGCGGACGACCCGCTCGATCTGGATGCCGTGGTCCATGAGCTCGAGGAAGTAGTTGTCCGCCCCGAAGATGTCCTTCATGTCCGAGGCGTACTGAACCGCCTGGTCCCACTGCCCGAGCCGCAGCCGGGTCTGGATCTCCCCGGACGGGCAGCCGGTGGTCGCGATGAGGCCCTGGCCGTAGGTCTCCAGCAGCTCGCGGTCCATGCGGGGCTTGAAGTAGTAGCCCTCCATCGAGGCCAGCGAGGCCATCCGGAAGAGGTTGTGCATGCCGTTGTTGTTGCGCGCCAGCAGCGTCATGTGGGTGTAGGCGCCGCCACCGGAGACGTCGTCACGTCCCCCGTCGCCGTACTTCACCCGGGTCTTGTCCGTGCGGTGGGTGCCCGGCGTGACGTAGGCCTCGAGCCCGATGATCGGCTTGACGTCGTAGCGCTGAGCGGTCTTCCAGAACTCGTAGGCGCCGAAGATGAACCCGTGGTCGGTCGTCGCGATCGCCGGCATCCCCAGCTCGGCGGCCTTGTCGAACATATCGGTGATCCGCGCCGCACCGTCGAGCATGGAGTACTCGGTGTGGTTGTGCAGGTGGACGAAGTTCTGCTCGCGCGGGACGCTGCTGCTGGCTGGTGCTGACATCAGGACGAGATCCTAGTTCGCGCCGCTGACACTCCGGCCGCCCCGTCCCGGGTCACCCGCGGATGCGCTCCAGCGCCTGCGCCAGGTCCTGCGGGTATGCCGAGGCGAAGCTCACGCGCTCACCGCTGCCGGGGTGGTCGAAGGCGAGCTCGGTGGCGTGCAGCCACTGGCGGTCCAGGCCCAGGTCGCGCGCCAGCGTGGGGTCGGCGCCGTAGGTGAGGTCGCCGCAGCAGGGGTGCCGGAGTGCGGAGAAGTGCACCCGGATCTGGTGGGTGCGACCGGTCTCGAGGTGGATCTGCAGCAGGCTCGCGCGCCGGTGCGCCTCGAGCAGCTCGTAGTGGGTGATGCTCGGCCGGCCGCTCGTCATGACGGCGAACCGGTAGTCGTGCCCGGGGTGGCGACCGATGGGCGCGTCGATGGTCCCCTCGTGCGGGTCGGGCAGACCCTGCACGAGGGCGTGGTAGGTCTTGTCGACCACGCGGTCCCGGAAGGCCTGCTTGAGCACGGTGTAGGCGCGCTCGGACTTGGCCACGACCATGAGGCCGCTGGTGCCGACGTCGAGCCGCTGCACGATGCCCTGCCGCTCGGGGGCCCCCGACGTCGAGATCCGGTAACCCGCGGCCGCCAGGCCACCCACCACGGTCGGGCCGGTCCAGCCGACGCTGGGGTGGGCCGCCACGAAGGCGGGCTTGTCGACCACGACGATCTCGGGGTCGTCGTGCACGATGCGCATGCCCTCGACCGGCTCGGCGACGACGGCCAGCTCCGCCGGCTCGGTGACCGACGGCATCCGCACCTCGAGCGAGGCACCGGCGGTGAGCCGCTCGGACTTGCCGACCGTGCGCCCGTCCACCACCACGTGGCCCTCACCCGCCAGGGCGGCCGCCCTCGACCGGGAGAGCCCCAGCAGCCGCGGGAGGGCGGCGTCGACGCGCTCTCCCTCGAGACCCTCAGGCACGGTGAACAGCCGGAAGTCGCTCACCGCGCCTCCTCCAGGTCCGCGGGCTCCTGGCCCTCGCGGGTGCCGTCAGGATGGTAGCCGCGCAGGGACAGCAGGACGATGAGGACGGCCGCGGTCGTCACGCCCATGTCGGCGATGTTGAAGACCGGGAAGTTCGGGAGCGCGATGAAGTCCACGACGTGGCCCAGCCCGACCGAGGGGGGCCGCAGGTAGCGGTCGACGAGGTTGCCCACGGCACCGCCCAGCAGGAGACCCAGGGTGATGCCCCAGACCAGGCTGCGGGTGCGGAACGCCTGCCAGATGATGACCACCGACACGATGGTGGCCACGGTCGTCACGACACCCGTCCAGCCGGTGCCGAGGGAGAAGGCCGCCCCGGAGTTGTAGGTGAGGTGCAGCTGCAGCACCTCACCGAGCACGGGCACCGACTCGCCCCGGGTGAGGGTGGCCTCGGCCCACGCCTTGGTGGCCTGGTCCAGGCCCGCCCAGAGCAGCGCGACGAGGAGCACCACGGCGGTGCGTCTCGGGGGACGTGTGGTCAGCGACGTTCCTGCTTCTGCTTGCATGTCATGCATAGCGTCGCACGAGGGAAGGCCTGCAGCCTCATCTTGCCGATCGGGGTCCCGCAGGACTCGCAGTCGCCGTAGGTGCCCGCCTCGACCCGGTCCAGCGCGTGCGCGTTCTGGTCGATGAGGTCGCGCGCGTTGTTGGTGACGGACAGCTCGTGCTCCCGCTCCCACGTGGCGGCGCCTGCGTCCGCCTGGTCGTCACCCGCGCCGTCACCGAAGGAGCGGCCGCGGTCCAGCAGGTCGTGCTCGGCCTCCTCGACCTCCCTGCGGAGGCGGTCGATCTCGGCCTGGAGCTCGCCGCGCAGCTCGTCGAGCTCGGCGGCGGTCCACGGGGTCTCGTCCTCGCGCACGCTGAGCGCCCGGTGCTGGTCCGACTGCCTCGCGCCACGGGCCGGGCGGCTCGCGCCGCTCGGCCCCCCCTTCTTCACGCTCGTCGCCACGGCTGTCCTTCGTTCGTGGGCTGCGCTCCCCCTGCCAGGCGAGCGATGGTGCTGGGAGAATAGATCAGCAACCTGGCGTTGACAACGGGAAACGTCATCACCGTCGGCGGGGACGTGACGACGCCCCGACCGGGTGTGGTCGGGCCGTCGTCGTGGTCGGGGGGCGCGACCCCTCAGGAGGTGGGTCGGGACCCGTCCAGCCGCTCCATCTGGTCGGCCAGGAAGGCCCGCAGCCGCTCGCGCAGGTCGCGCTCCTGCGACTGCAGCCCACCGATCGTGGCGGCCAGCGCGCTCTCCTTGCCGTGCAGGTCCTCCAGCACCTGGCCGCGCTTCTGCTCGGCCTCGCCGATCATCTGGTCGTGGTTCGCCTGACCCTCGGCCACCAGGTGGTCGCGCGTCTGCTCGCCCGTGCTCACGAGCTCGTCGTGGCGGCTCTGACCGGCCTGCACGAGCTCGTCGTGCCGGCTCTGACCCGTCTGGACCAGCTCGTCGTGGGTGGCCTGCCCCTCGGCGACCAGCCGGTCGTGGGTCTCCTGCCCGGTGCGGTGCAGCTCGGCGCTGTACTCGTCGGCCTCGGCGACCACCGTGGTCTTGTAGGTGTCACCCTCCTCGATGAGCCTCGCCCGCGTGCTCTCGCCCTCGGCGACGTGCTGGTCGTGCAGCCGCTGCGCCAGCGAGATGATCGAGCTCGGGTCCTCGCCGCCCCCGCCCGCGGTGGCCGCGCCGACGGCGGCCCCGCCGGCCGCCGCCTCCAGGGACGAGCGGGCCTCGTCCCGGTCGCGCTCGGCGGCTCCGGCCCGCTCCTCGGCCTCCTGCGCGCGCCGCTCGGCGGCGCCCCGGGCCTCCTGGCACTCGGCGAGCTGGCGTCGCAGGTCCTCCAGCTCCTGCGCGTCGGCCGCGTCGTCGTGGTCCTCACCCTTCGGCGCGGACGTCGCTGCCGCCTGGGCCGCGGGGGCCACCCCGCGGCTGGCGCGGCAGTCCTCGAGATCGGTGCGCAGACCGTCGTTCTCCGACACGAGCCGACGCAGCTCGACGACGACCTCGTCGAGGAAGTCGTCGACCTGGGTCTCGTCGTAGCCGCGTCGCAGGTGCGTCGCGCTGAAGCTCTTCTTGATGACGTCCTCGGGGGACAGAGCCATGGTTCACCTCTTGGTCCAAGGGGCCATCACCCTGGCACCGCGTCACGGCGGCGGCGATGGCGTGCGGGCATGCACTGCAGCGAGCACTCTAACGCACCGACCGGCTGCGGTCACCGCCTCGCCCTGGCGGCTCCTCGACCGCACCGCAGGACATCGGCCCAGGTCAGAAGGGCAGCGACAGGGCCAGCGAGCGACCGATGCCGACCGCGATGATGAGCACGAGGAACCCGAGGTCGAGGGCCACGCCGCCCAGGCGCAGGGGCGGGATGACCCGCCGCAACGCCCGCAGGGGCGGGTCGGTGAGGCTGTAGACCCCGTTGGCCAGGACGAGGACGGGACCCTTGGGTCGCCACTCCCGCGCGAAGACCTGCACCCAGTCGAACACCAGGCGGGCGATGAGCACGAAGAAGTACAGGTTGAGGACGAGCGCGAGGATCTGGCCGATCATGGAGCCACCCTACGTGGACGACCTGGGCGTCCGCTGCTCCAGGCCGGGCCCGGAGGACACGCGTCAGCTCTGGTTGAAGGGGCCCTGAGCGCCGCGCGTCTGCTCGGCGGTCGTGCCCCCGTCGACCTCGACGAAGGACGGGCTGAGCAGGAACACCTTGCTGGTCACCCGCTCGATGGACCCGTGCAGCCCGAAGGCCAGGCCGGCGGCGAAGTCGACCAGCCGCTTGGCGTCGGAGTCGTCCATGTCGGAGAGGTTCATGATGACGGGCACCCCGCCGCGGAAGGCCTCACCGATCGTCTTGGCCTCGTTGTAGGTGCGCGGGTGGATCGTGGTGATGCGGTTCAACTCGCCGACCTCCGGCTCGCGGACGACCTGGGACACAGGGGTGCTGGAGGGCAGGGTCGCGACCGTGGCGTGCTGACCGGTCCCGTGGTCGTCCTCCCGCAGCTGCCGCACGCTGGCGCCCGAGGCGCGCTGGTCAGGCGTCTCGTCGGCGTAGGTGTCGTAGTCGTCGAAGCGCTCGTCGGACTCGGCGAGTCCGAGGTACTCCATGGTCTTGCGCAGTGCCCCGGCCATGTGTGCGAGCTCCTAGGTGCGTGTCGGGTCGTAGCTCCCGTGGGTGGATCGGTCGTGCACGACGCTACCGCTGGGGCGGTCGCGAACCGAGGATTGCGCTCCCGACACGCAGGTGTGTCGCACCGGCCGCGACGGCGATCTCGAGGTCGCCGCTCATGCCCGCGGACACCCACGTGGCGCGGGGGTGGGCCTGCCGCAGCTGCTCCCTGAGCCCGACGAGCCGGTCGAAGGCCCGACGGGTGTCGTCAGGCGCCAGGTCGAGGGGCGCGATCGCCATGACGCCCCGGAGCTCCAGCCACCGCGCGGCGGCCACGTCCTCGGCCAGCGCCGCCACCTCGTCCGGTGCCGCACCACCGCGTCCTGCCTGCTCGCCCTCCCCGAGGTCGACCTGCAGGAGGACCCCCAGCGGGTCCTCCTGCTCCCCCTCGTCGACGGCCTCCTCCCGGCCCCGCTCGAGGGCGCGGACCAGCCGCGCCCGGTCGACCGACTGGACGACGTCGGCATACCGGGCCACGCGCCGCGCCTTGTTGGTCTGGAGCTGGCCGACGAAGTGGACCCGCAGGTCCGCGCGCAGCTGCCCGGGCAGACCGGCGACCTTGTCCCCGGCCTCTGGGTCGCGGCTCTCACCGATGTCGGTGACGCCCAGGCCGGCCAGCAGCTCGACGTCGCTGCCGGGGAAGAACTTGGTCACCACGACCAGCGTGGGTCGCTGCCCGTCGCGGCCGGCGTCCGCCCAGGCGGTGTCGACGCGTCGGCGCACCGTCTCGAGCGCGGAGGCGAGCTCGGTCGCGCGGTCCCCGCCCATGCTCAGGCCACCTGCTCCGGCGGCAGCAGCCGCACGACCCCGGCGAAGCGACCGGTGACGCCGTCACGACGGTAGGAGTAGAGGTCGGACCGCTCCCGCGTGCAGCCGGGCAGCCACCGGAGGGTCACGTCGAGGTCGCTGTCGGCCAGCTGCTGCACCACCCCGGACGCGACGTCGATCGCGGGCGTGCCGGTCCAGGAGACCGCGGAGGCGGCCGGGGTGAGCGCCGCCGCCTCGTCGCGCAGGTGCGGGGGGACCTCGTAGCAGCGCGGGCACACCGACGGGCCGACGACCGCCTCGAGCCGGCGCGCGCCCAGCTCGCCCAGCACCTGGAGGGCCGCCGGGACGACCCCCGCGAGCAGCCCCGGCCGGCCGGCGTGGACGGCGGCCGCCAGCCCCTCCGTGCGGTCGACGAGCAGGAGGGGCACGCAGTCGGCGACCAGCACCACGAGCGCCTCGTCGGTGCGGTCGGTGACGAGGGCGTCCACGGCCGGCGCCGGGGCGTCCCGGTCCGCCCCGGGGGGCGGCGGTGCACCACCGGCGGCCCCCGCCCGGGTGGAGGTGGTCAGCGCGACGGAGCAGCCGTGCTGCTGGTCCATGAGGCGCAGGTCGGCCCCTCGCAGGCCGAGCTCGTGGGCCAGGCGGTGCCGGTTCGTCTCGACCGCCTCCGGCAGGTCACCGACGTGGGTGCCGAGGTTGAACGACGCGTAGCCGTCCTGGCTCGCGCCGCCGTGCCGGTCGGTGACCGCCCACTCCACGCCGTAGCCGTCGCCGGTCGGGTCGAGCCGCTCTCGCCAGGTGAACACGGTCAGCAGGGTAGCGGCCCCGCCCCGGGCTCAGCGGCGCCAGGCCTCGTCGTCCAGCGCGGACAGCTGCGCCTGGACGAGCTCGCGCAGCCGCTGCCGGTAGCCGGCCTGCGCCTCGTCCAGCCCGGCGAGCCGCTGCTCCAGCATGGTCCTGCGGGTCTGCAGGTCGGCCAGGATGCCCGCGCGCTCCTCCTCCGCCTCGGCGACGAGACGGTCGTGCTGGTCCCGGCCCTCGGTGAGCAGGCGGTGGTGCTCGCCCTGGGCCTCCGCGAGGAGGCGGTCGTGCTCGGCCCGCGCGTCGGCCAGCAGACGCTCCCGCTCGCCCTGCCCCTCCCCGACCAGCCGCTCGTGCTCGGAGCGGCCCTGGCCCAGCAGGCGCTCCTGCTCGGCCTGGGCCTCCCCGACGAGGCGGTCGTGCTCGGCCTGGGCCTGGTCCAGCAGGCCGACGCTCTGCTCCCGGGCCTGGGCCGTCTGGGCCTCGGCGTCCGCCTGGGCCCGGGCCAGGACGGCCTCGCTCTCGACGCGGGCCTGCTCGCGCAGCCGGTCGCCCTCGGCCCGACCCTGCTCCACGTAGTCCTCGTGCAGCCGCCGGGCCACCGTGAGGATGACGTCGAGGTCCGTCCGCTGCGGGTCGTCGCCCTCGGGCAGGTCCAGGTCGTCCCCGAAGGTCTCGGTCCCCCGGGTCTCGGCCGCCACCCGCAGGGTGCGCAGCTCGGTGGCGGCCCGGTCGTGGGCCGCGACCGTCTGGTCCAGCTCGGTCTGGACCCGGCGCAGCGCGTCCTCCTTCGCGGCGAGGCCGGCCTCGGCCTCCTCCTGGCGGCTCTGTGCCTGACGCGCGGCCGCCTCGGCGGCAGCGGCGCGCTCGTCGGCCTCGTCGGCGGCGGTGGTGGACCGGTCGAGCCGGGCCTGCACCTCCGCGAGCTCGGTGACCAGCTCGCGGCGCTCGGTGCGGATGAGGTCGACCTGGTGCTGCTCACGCTGCACCCGCTCGGACACCTCGTCGTCGGCGCCGCGCGAGGTATGGCCGGCCACCTCCCCCTCGAGCTCCTCCACCCGGGCCTGCTGACGCCGCAGCTCGGTCACGACCTCCTCGAGGAAGGCGTCGACCTGCGACTCGTCATACCCACGGCGCAGCTGGGTGGTCCTGAAGGTCTTGCGGATCACGTCGTCCGGGTGCAGTGGCACGGTGCAGTCCCCTTTCGCTCGTCCGACCTAGCGGCCGGAGAAGGAATCGATGATGTTGATGACACCCGGGCCCATGACGATGATGAAGAGCACGGGCAGGATGGTGAGGATGAGCGGGAAGACGACCTTGACGGGGATCTTCATGGCCTTCTCCTCGGCGCGCTGCCGGCGCTTGAGGCGCATCTCGTCGGCCTGGGTGGAGAGCACCCGGGCGATGGAGACCCCGTGCCGCTCCGCCTGGATGACCGCACGGAGGAAGCGGCGCAGGTCCGGCTCCGGGCTGCGGTCGGCCAGGGCCTGGTAGGCCTGCCGCCGGGGCTGGCCGACCTGGATGTCCTGCAGCGTGCGGATGAGCTCCTCGGCCAGCGGTCCGTTGCTGTTGCGCGCGACGTGGGCCATGGCCGCCTCGAAGCCGAGCCCGGCCTCGACGGCGATGGTCATCTGGTCGAGGGTGTCCGGCAGCGCCTTCTGGATCTGCGTCCGCCGCTTGATGCCGGTGTTGTAGAGCAGGAGGTCGGGCAGGAACCAGGCGAGGCCAACCACGGCGACCCCGAAGACGACCAGGCGGCTGCCCGGGTTGCGCGAGATCAGCAGCAGCATCAGGGCCAGGGCGCCGCTCGCGCCCAGCAGCTTGGTGACGAGGATCCGCTCGAGCGGCCAGGCCGCCGGCCGCCCCGCGCGGGCCAGGAGCCGGTCGAGCTGGCGCACCCAGGCGGTCGGGGTGAGCCGCCGCGAGAGCCCCACGAGTCCCGATCGCTGCGGCTCGTCCTGCGCACGCTCGCCGACGCGGGCGCCGCCCCGGTGCAGGTTCGCCACCGCCCGCGAGCGTTGCGCACCCGTGTCGGACGTGAGTGAGTAGGTGAGCAGCAGGGCCGCGGCGGCGACGGCGACCACGGCCACGACGACCGCGACGAACGGGCTGGCCATCAGAATTCCACCTTGACGGTCGCCCGCATCCAGAAGAAGCCCACGACGAGCAGCACACCGGCCGCCCCCATCATGAGGAAGCCCAACGTCGTGGTGGTGAAGACCGACAGGTAGCCGGGGTTGAGGAAAGACAGCACGAGGACGACGAAGAAGGGCAGCGCCATGAGCACCCGCCCGGAGAGCTTGCCCTCAGCGCTGAGCGCCTCGACCTGGCGACGCAGCTGCCCGCGGGACCGGATGGTCTCCGCGACGGTGTCGAGCACCTCGGAGAGGTTGCCGCCGACCTGGCGGTGGATGGCGATGGCCTGCACCACCCAGCGGAAGTCGTCGCTGTCCATCCGCTCGGCGACGTCCGCGAGCGCCTCGGTGGTGTCCCGACCGACCCGGATCTGGGTCACCGCACGGCTGATCTCGCCCGCGGCCGGGTCCTCAGTGTCAGCGGTCAGCGAGTCCAGCGCCTGCTGCAGGCTGTGCCCGGCCCGCAGGTTACTCGCCAGCAGGGTCAGGATGTCGTCGAGCTGCTCGGCGAAGGCGCTCCGGCGCCGCTCGGCCTTGATGCTCACGAGGAGGAAACCACCGGCCACCGCGAACCCGCTGAGCAGGACGGCGATGACGACCGAGCCCAGCACGACCCCGATGGCCAGGCCCACCAGCGCCGCGGCACCCACGAGGAGGAGGTACTCCGGCAGGGTCTGGGTGAAGCCGCCCCGGTCCAGCGCGCGCTCCCAGGCCAGCCCTCGACGGCCCCGGGCGACGGTGCTGGCGATGGATGCCGTGGCCCGGTCGGTGACGCGGGTCAGGGTCGACTGCTGCTGGACCGCCCCCACCCGCCGCCGGGCGGCTGCCCGGGTGGAGGGCACGAGGATGACGGCCAGGGCGAGGCCGAGCCCGGCCAGGATCAGCAGGGCGGCGGCCCAAGGGCTGAGTATCAGGCTCACCACGTCTCCCTCGCCCTCAGGTCCTGGTCGAAGACCCCGGGCGGCAGCCGGATGCCGAGGTCCTCGAAGCGCTCGGTGAAGCCCGGACGCACGCCGGTGGCACGCGGGCGCCCGAGGAACTTCCCGTGCTCGTCCACCCCGGCACTGAAGTCGAAGACGAAGGCGTCCTGCAGGGTGATGATCTCCCCCTCCATGCCCTGCACCTCGGTGACGTGGGTGACCCGGCGGGTGCCGTCCCGCAGTCGCGAGAGGTGCACGATGAGGTCCACCGCGGAGGAGATCTGCTCGCGGATCGCCCGCAGCGGCAGGTCCATGCCGGCCATGAGGACGAGGGTCTCGAGCCGAGCGATGGCGTCGCGGGGGGTGTTGGCGTGGACGGTGGACAGCGACCCCTCGTGGCCGGTGTTCATCGCCTGCAGCATGTCCAGGCTCTCGGCGCCCCGCACCTCACCGACGACGATGCGGTCGGGACGCATGCGGAGGGAGTTGCGGACGAGGTCGCGGATGGTGATGGCGCCGCGGCCCTCGATGTTGGGCGGCCGACTCTCCAGCCGCACCACGTGCTCCTGCTGGAGCTGCAGCTCCACGGCGTCCTCGATGGTGACGATGCGCTCGTCGCTCGGGATGAAGGAGGAGAGCACGTTCAGCAGCGTCGTCTTGCCGGTGCCGGTCCCACCCGTGACGAGGATGTTGAGCCGTGCCTTGACGCACGCGTCGAGCAGGGTGACCATCTCGGGAGTCAGCGAGTCGCGCCGCACGAGGTCGGCGGCCATGAGCGGCACCTTGCCGAACTTGCGGATGGTCAGCGACGAGCCGTTGACCGCCAGGGGCGGGATCACCGCGTTGACGCGCGAGCCGTCCTCGAGCCGGGCGTCCACGAGCGGAGACGACTCGTCGATGCGCCGCCCCACCCGGGAGACGATGCGCTCGATGACCCGGCGCAGCTGCTCCTCGGACGTGAAGACGACTCCCGAGTTGGTGAGCCGGCCCGCCCGCTCGACGTAGACGTGGTCCGGCCCGTTGACCATGACCTCGGTGACGTCGTCGTCGTCGAGCAGTTTCTGGAGCGGACCGTAGCCGAGGACGTCGTCGGTGAGGTCGTCGATGAGCCGCCGCCGCTCCTCCGGCTTGAGCGAGATGTCGGCGGACTGGACCAGCGCGGCCAGCTCCTTGCGCACGAGCGCCTGCAGCTCGGCCTCCTGCAGGGAGGAGTCGGTGAGCCGGCCCCCCAGCTTCTGGAAGAGCTGCTCCCGCGCCTGCTCCTTGAAGCTCTGCAGCGCAGAGCTCACCGGAGCCGGGGTCCCCGCTGTCGACGTCGGGGGCCGCTCGACGGGGGGCGCCTGAGCCGTCGGCGCGTCCTCGACGGTGGTCTCGACGGCCCGGTCGGGCGTGGGCGATGGGAGAGCCGGGGTGGCCGTCGGCACCGCTGCCGGGGACACCGGCTGCGGGGTGCGTGGGTTCTGCGCGGCGCGCAGCCGGTCGGAGAGCTTCATCGGACCACTCCTCGGTGTCGGCCGTTCCAGCGGTTCCCGCTAGGGAGATGGGCGAAGCGACCGACGAAACCGGTGATGGCCCGGCTCAGCTTGTCCTTCGGCATGGCGCTCACCATGGGCCGACCCTGGTTGGTGCTGCGCGGCACCTTGGGCGAGCGGGGCAGGGCGAGGTCGACCTCCCGGCCGATGGCGGCGGTGACGTCCTTGACGGTCAGTCCCGCATCACCGTCGGCGAAGTTCACGACCACGTGCCGCGTCGAGGGAGACAGCTCCAGCTCGTCGAGCACCTCGAGCTCCTTCTTGAGCCCGCGCACGCCCGGCACGTCCAGGCTGGTGATGAGCACGAGGTCGGTGGTGTGGTCGATCGCGGCCAGCGTCTGCTCACTCAACCCGGGGGCGGTGTCGAGCACGACGAAACGGAACTCCTGCTTGAGCAGCCGCAGCAGGGTGTCGACGGCGGCCGGGGTCACGACATCGGCCTCGGCGGGGCTGTGCACGCCACACACGACCTGGAGTCCCGACCCGTGCCGGGTCAGCAGCGTCTTGAGGGTCATGGCGTCGGAGAGCCCAGGCCCGACGACGATGTCACCGAGGGTGTAGGTCGGCTGGAGGTCCAGCGCGGAGGCGACATCGCCGAACTGCACGTCCAGGTCGACCAGCACCGTGCCCTGGGGCGCCTGCTCCGCGAGCGCGGCCGCGATGTTGGTGGCCAGCGTGGTCTTGCCGACGCCGCCCTTGGGCGAGGCGACGGTGATGACGCGACCGGTGAAGCTCTGCGGCTCGGATGTGCCCGCGGTGGCGCTCTCGACGGCCCGTCGCAGCGACAGACGCAGCTCCTCCATCGAGAGGTCCGGGTCCACCAGGTCGCGTACCCCGCCGCGCAGCGCCGGCAGGGCCAGCCGGTCCGCGGCGTCGGTGAGCAGCAGGACGGATACCGACGGGTACTGGGCCGCCAGACGTCCCGCGACGTCCAGCGCCTGGGCCTCGGCGACACCGCCGGCCCGGACGTCCAGGAGCACCGCGCTGACCAGGTCGGGCTCGGGGGCCATGGCCACCAACTGGGGCGCGGTGGCCGGCAGCTGCTGCGGTTGGAGCACCGTCAGGTCGTCGCCCCCGGCGAGCCGCACCTTCCGGGCAGCTTCGGTGGAGGAGGTGACGAGGATCGTGGCACTCACTGGAGCACGTCCCCGACGAGCTCGGGTAGCTGCACAACCTTGACGTCAGGCTCGTCCTCCTGGGCCGTCTCCGGCTCGTAGCTGAGCCAGACCGTCCCGAACTCCATGGCGTAGACCAGGCGCTCGGCGTCGCCACCGGACAGGGCCAGGGTGACGAGGATCTCCTCCTCGGGGCCGGACTCCTCTTCCTGAGCCGCGGCGGTGTCCTGCTCCTCCTCGTCAGTGGCCGCCGGCGCGGGGGCCGGCACGTAACCGCCCTGAACCCGGGTGACCAGCACCTTCTCGATGGCGAGCTGGGTGAGGTCGAGCCGCAGGCTGTCGTTGCCGCCGTCCTCGGATGAGTCCGACTGGGCGTCATCTGGGAGATCCTCCAGCCAGCGCACCTCGCCGTCGGCGTCGACGTAGAGACCCCGCTGGAACTCCGCCTCGAACGACATGAACACCCCGACCGTGTCGCCAGCCGCGATGTCACCACCGAGCGACCGGGCCGTGCCCAGCGGCACGGTGATCTGGTGCAGGTCCTGCGCCTCCTCGGGGAGCTCGAAGTCGTCGCGCCCCCGGATCTCGTCGGGGGTGGCGAAGCGGGCCGTCGACAGCTGCTCCCCCGCAGGGACGTCCGCAAGGGCCACCTCGCCCTCGAGGTCGTCGAGGTCGGTGATGACACCGCCGATGAGGTAGGCCTCGGGCACCCGCCGGGCCTCGGTCAGCCCCGGGAGCTCGCGCGCCGGCGTCCCCTCGGGGATGGGCTCGGTGGCGACGAAGACCCGACGGGTCTCCATGCCCTCCAGCGCGCGCTGATCGGCGTTCTGCGCGTAGCGCAGCACCAGGACGATGCCGAGCGCCGCGAGGACGATCGCGAGGACGGCAGCAATGACTCGACGCATGTGGAACGACTCTCCCTGTGACCGGAGTGGACGTGATGAGCAGGATGGGGCGGTGGTGCTAGTCGATGAGGGTGACGACGGTGACCTCGGTGTCGTCATCACTGACGAGGTAGTCGTCGGGCGAGGCGACGTACTCCTTGAAGATCCCGGTGAGGCAGGTGTTGTGGTAGTCCGCGGTGGGGCTCGGCTTGGGACCGCAGGCCTGGCCGAAGGCCGAGCTGCCGTTGCTGGGTTTGATCCCCTCGAGCTCCAGTGCGGCGAACCTCGTGACGCGGACCTTGCCGCTCGCACCGGTGCCGATGTCATCGTCGAAGATCGGGATGAGCACGGTCTCGCCGACGAGCGAGGAGAAGTCGCACCCGGAGACGGTCGAGGTGCCGGTCTTGGTGTCGACATAGGCCCCCACGACGATCTCGACCTGGCACTCGACGGCGTGGTCCAGCCACCCGAAGGAACCGGGCGGGTAGTCCGAGCCCCAGTTGCAGACGCCGCCGTTGGCCTCGGAGCCGTTCTTGGGCATGTAGACGCTGATCTGCACCCCGAGCACCGGGCCGGCGGCGTTCTCGAAGTTGCACTGCGAGACGGCGAGCGGCAGCATCGACGGCCCCCTCTGCGGCGCCCCCCACGCGGCGGTGGCGGTGGCTATCAGCTCGGTGCTGTCCACGCCGAGGACGGGGAGGAACCAGTGGGTCTTGGTACCGGTGACGGTGGCCGTGACCTCGCGGGCGGACTCGTCGGGGTCCAGGTCGGTGCTGACGCTGGCCGTCTCGGCGCGCACGTTGGCCACGCCGTACGGGCCGGCCACGGCGTCGATGGCTCCGCACCCGTTCTCGCCACACTCCTGGGCGGCGGCGAGCGCCGCGGCGTCCGCGCCGTTCTGCAGCTCCTGGCGCTTGGCCATGGTGGCGCTGCCGTCGACAGCGAGCCCGGTGAAGCCGACCATGACGGTCAGGAGCAGCGCCACGAGGACAGCGGTGGCCCCCCGCTCCCTGTCGGAGCCGGCGAGGCGCTGGGTCAACCGCCGCATCGCATGACTCCTTCCCCGGTGAGGGTGATCGTGCCGCTGCCGAAGAGCCCGGTCATCCAGTCGGCGTCGTAGGTCGCGACCACCCGGGCCTGGCCGCCGCTGTCGCAGGCGCCGGTCGCGGGGGTGACCGCCACGGCCGCCCCCGGGAAGACCTGCTGGGCCGCGGCCTGCGCGTCGCCCTGGTCGTTCTTGACCGCCATCTCCCGCGCCCCGTCGCGTGCCGCAGCGGCGAGGGTGGACTGGAGGAACCACAGCCGGCCGAACTCGGCGGCCCCGAAAACCAGAGTGATGAGCATCAGGGCGACGAGGGCGAACTCGACGGCCGCCGCTCCCCTCTCCCGTTGTGCTTTCATGACTCGGACTTTCGAGAATGGCAGGGTACATGCCGGACAGACGTAAAGAGGTGCGCCTGCAGACCGGCAGGAGCGGAATGGGTGACCACCGGAAAGAGGAAGGGTGGTCGTCCCGGCGTAGGCGGAGCGTTCCGAACGAAAGCTCGGTCCGCGGTGGCCGCCCGGCGGGCCGCGTCCGGCACGACGCTCGTCGTGCCGGACGCGGTTCCGTCGCCAGGTTCAGAGGCGACCGGCGACCGTGTTGAAGAGACCGGTCAGCTCGGTACCGATCAGGGCGACCGCGGTGATGATGACGGCGGCGATGAGGGCCACCATCAGGCCGTACTCGACGGCGGTGGCGCCGCGCTCCTTGTCGGCCTCCTCGAGACGGGACTTCAGGGTGGCGAGGGCGAAGAAGATGCTGGACATGAGGGACTCTCCTTGAGAGGGGTAGGGACGTCGCACACCCCTCCGGGGAGCTTGATGACGTCGGGTTCCTGTGACGGAGGCACGTCCGGGGCGAGCCCGGTCCGTACCGCCGGGTAACCCCGGCAGAAAGAAGAGTGACACCCCGGATTCAACGGCGCAAGCCCCTGGTTGAAGAATCAAGGTAACGGTTTGATAACGGCGCCCTGACCTGCGGTTCTTTACTCTCGCTATACCTCTTCGTGAGGTGGTCTAGACCAGAACTAAAGGTCCTGCATACCTTCAACCACCTCATGGAACTGCCCCCGCCGAGCGTCGGCGGGGGCAGTTCTGGAGGGCTCCAAGTTACTTGAGGAAGTCGGGCACGTCCAGGTCGTCGGAGTCCTCGAAGGTCACCTGGCGGGGGGGCTGCTGCACGGGGCGCTGCGGCTGCTGGGCCGCGCCACCCTCGCCCTCGTAGGACTGGCCCTGCGTCGGCTGCTGAGCGTCCTGCTCCCCCCGCTGGCCCGCCTGCGGGGCGCCGCTGTGGGCGGGCGCCTGGCTGCCGGGGGCGCCGGCGACCCGCTGCCCGCCCTGGTC
The DNA here is from genome assembly GCF_006337125.1 of Serinicoccus chungangensis. Taxonomy (GTDB): domain Bacteria; phylum Actinomycetota; class Actinomycetes; order Actinomycetales; family Dermatophilaceae; genus Ornithinicoccus; species Ornithinicoccus chungangensis. The sequence continues at coordinate 1,064,167 of NZ_CP040887.1, read as the reverse complement.
CGCCGCCGGACGCTGCTGCTGGGGCTGCTGCTGGCCCCCAGCGGGCCGCTGCTGGCCCTGCTGCGGAGCCTGCTGACGGTTGGTGCCGCCGGCGTGCACCTGGCCGAGCGCGCGGTCGTTGCCCTCGCCCCTCGTCTGCGGGGCGCCGCCGTCGAAGCCGGCCGCGATGACGGTCACCCGCACCTCGTCGCCCAGGGAGTCGTCGATGACCGCGCCGAAGATGATGTTGGCCTCCGGGTGCGCGGCCTCCTGCACCAGTCGGGCCGCCTCGTTGATCTCGAAGAGCCCGAGGTCCGAGCCGCCCTGGACGGACAGCAGGACACCGTGGGCGCCCTCGATGCTCGCCTCGAGCAGCGGCGAGGAGATCGCGAGCTCGGCCGCCTGCACCGCGCGGTCCTCACCCCGGGCGGAGCCGATGCCCATGAGCGCGGAGCCCGCACCCTGCATGACCGACTTCACGTCGGCGAAGTCGAGGTTGATGAGGCCGGGCGTCGTGATGAGGTCGGTGATGCCCTGGACACCCGAGAGCAGCACCTGGTCGGCGCTGCGGAACGCGTCGAGCATCGACACCGTGCGGTCCGAGATCGACAGCAGGCGGTCGTTGGGGATGACGATGAGGGTGTCGACCTCGTCGCGCAGCGTCGCGATGCCGGACTCGGCCTGGTTGGCCCGGCGCCGGCCCTCGAAGGTGAACGGCCGGGTCACCACACCGATGGTCAGGGCCCCCAGGCTCTTGGCGATCTTGGCGACGACCGGCGCCCCGCCGGTGCCCGTGCCACCGCCCTCCCCGGCGGTGACGAAGACCATGTCGGCCCCGCGCAAGGCCTCCTCGATCTCCTCGGTGTGGTCCTCCGCCGCACGGCGGCCCACCTCCGGGTCGGCTCCCGCACCGAGCCCCCGGGTCAGCTCGCGGCCGACGTCGAGCTTGACGTCGGCGTCGCTCATGAGCAGGGCCTGGGCGTCGGTGTTGATGGCGATGAACTCGACACCCTTGAGGCCGACCTCGATCATCCGGTTGATGGCGTTGACGCCACCTCCGCCGATGCCGACGACCTTGATGACGGCCAGGTAGTTCTGCGCTGCGGACACGATGGACCTTTCGGAACGGGTGCGGGTGCGATGCATCGAATGCGGTGCGTGAGCGCGAGCATACGCGGGCGGCGAGGGCCCGCCCTCAGGGATGAACCTCGACCTCAGGTCGAAGGTCGAGGGTCTATCGGCCCGTGGCCTCGGGAAGCCCGGTGACCACCGGCGTGCCGGGGACCCGGACGTCGATCGTCATCGCCAGCGCGCCCTCCGGGTCGATGGTCTCCTGCCCCACCAGGGCGGTGACGACGTGCCACTTCTTCTCGTTGTCGGTGGGGGCGCCCCACAGCAGCGTGAGCTGCCCCAGGTCCATCTCGACCGAACCGTCCTGGGCCACGGAGGGAGGGCTCAACTCACCCTCGAGGGTGTCCGGGTCCGGGCGCGTGCGCCACAGCTCGGCCAGCCCGGTCACGGTCTGCCGGTCCAGCTCCGTCGGGTCGGTGCGCAGCGTGATGAGCGGGAGCTTCTTGCTCGGTTTGTCCACCTGCTCGTAGAGGACGCCGGAGGCGTCGGCGAGCCACGTGGTGCCGGCCCCGCGCAGCGCCAGCGCCGGGTCGCGCTCGGTCACGACGAGGGTGATCGAGGAGGGCCAGTCCCGCTCGACCTCCACCGAGGCGATCCTGGGGTCGGCGAGCACACGCTCGCTGACCCGCCCCTCGGACACCCTCGCGAGGGGGCGGCCGTGCGGGATCTGAGCCTTCTCCAGGGCGCTGGCGGCCACGTCCTCGCGGCCGCCCTCCACCTGCACGTCCTCGACGACGAAGGCGATGGAGAAGTAGAAGAGGAAGACCATCGCCGCGGCGGCGGCCAGGACGCCACCGCTCCACAGCAGCAGGGTCCGACCACCAGGGAGGACGCGGCGGGCCCGCACCTTCCCGGCTCCTCGGCGGCCGGCGCCGCGCCGGAGGGGCCACCGCGGGCTCACGACGCTCCCCCCAGGACCGTCCGCGTCGTCGCGTCACCCTCCGGCGACCGGCCGTCCAGCAGGTCCAGCAGCTCGGCGCCGACCCCGGTGACGTCGCCCGCCCCCACGGTGACCACCAACGTCTCGACCCCGTCGGAGACCACCTCGGCGAGCACGGGCGCCGCCGCCCCGAGCGAGTCCACCTCGAGGACACGCGGAGCCGCCCCGTGCGCGCGCAGACCGCTCGCGAGCAGCCCGGAGGTCACCGTCGGGTGGTCCTCCTGACGCTCGCGGGCGGCATACACCGGCAGCAGGACCACGACGTCCGCCCCGGCGAGGCCCTCGACGAAGCCGGGCGCGAAGTCCCGTGTCCGGGAGAACAGGTGCGGCTGGAAGGCGACGACGAGCCGCCTCCCCGCGGCCGCGCTGCGGGCGGCCCGCACCAGCGCCGCGACCTTCGGGGCGTTGTGCGCGTAGTCGTCGACGACCTCGACCCCCTTGACCACCCCGACCCGCTCGAAGCGTCGGTGCACCCCCGCGAACCGCTCCAGCCCGTCCACGGCCGCCCCCAGGGGCAGACCCAGGCCGACCGTCGCCGCCAGCAGCGCCGCGACCGCGTTGTGCACCGTGTGCTCTCCCGGCGCGGGGAGGTGCAGCCGCACCGTCGTCCCCTCCTCGAGCAGGGGGACGCCCGGACCGACGACGACGGTGCCGTAGGCGCTCGTGCCCTCCGAGCGCACGTCGGACACGACCACGTCGGCGTCCTGCGCGCCCCACGTCACGACCCGCACGCCGGACGCACGGGCGTGCGCGGCCAGCCGCGCGGCGCCCGGGTCGTCGAGCGTGGTGATGAGCAGACCGCCGTCGGGGATCGTCCCGACGAAGTCCTGGTATGCCGCCTCGACCGCGGCCGCGTCGCCGTAGTGGTCGAGGTGGTCGGGCTGGACGTTGGTCACTACCGCGACCTGGGGCCGGTAGGTGAGGAAGCTGCCGTCGCTCTCGTCCGCCTCGATGACCACCGGACCGTCGGGCACCCCGGGGGCCGCGCTCACGCCGGTGCTGGCCAGGGGGGCGCCGAGGACGTAGCCCGGGTCCGCGCCCGCCGCCTGCAGGGCGGCTGTCGTCAGGGCACTCGTGGTGGTCTTGCCGTTGGCCCCGGCGACCGCCACCGCGGGCCGGCCGTGCAGGAAGGCGGCGATGCCCTGGGCGCGGTGCAGGACCCTGAGGCCGGCCGCGCGGGCGGCGGCAAGCTCGGGGTTGTCCTCGCGGACCGCCCCCGAGACGATGACGGTGCGGGCGTCACCCAGGTGGGACGGGTCGTGCCCGACGTGGACCCGGGCCCCTGCCTGCTCGAGCGAGCGCAGCGTCGGGCTGTCGCGCTGGTCCGACCCGGACACCGCGACCCCGCGGGAGAGGAAGAGCCGGGCCACCCCGGAGACGCCCGCGCCACCGATGGCGATGACGTGCACCGGCCCGAGCTCCTCGGCCCTCGGGACGGGCTCGGTGAAGTCGAAGCGCGCCACGCTCACCGCGCCTCCCTCGCCGCCTCGAGGACGAGGTCGACCAGCCGGTCGGCGGCGTCCCGGTCCCCGTGCTCGGCCGCGGCGGCGGCCATGACCTGCAGACGTGGGCCGTCCTGCAGCAGCGGGAGCACCACGCGGCGCACCCAGTCCTCGTCGACCTGTGCGTCCTCGACGAGCAGCCCGCCGCCGGCCTCGACGACCTCGCGCGCGTTGAGGCGCTGCTCGCCGTTGCCGATGGGCAGCGGGACGTAGACGGCCGGGAGCCCGACCGCGGCCAGCTCGCAGACCGTCCCGGCCCCGGCCCGGCAGAGCGCGAGGTCGGCGACGGCGTAAGCGAGGTCCATGCGGTCGGTGTAGGGCAGGGCGAGGTAGCGCGCACCGGTGACCGGGTCGGGCCCGGGCGCGGGAACCTCCTTGCCGGCGCCGGTGAGGTGCAGGACCTGGACCCCGGCGGCCAAGAGCTCGGCGCCGGCCCCGGCCACCGCCTCGTTGAGCCGCTGCGCCCCGAGCGAGCCACCGAAGACGAGCAGCGTGGGACGGCCCTCGTCCAGACCGAACTCCTCGCGCGCCGCCCCGGCCAGGGCGTCGCGGTCCAGGGTCCGGATCTCCTCGCGCAGCGGCAGCCCCACCCGGGTCGCGTGCGGGAGCTCGGTGGACGCGAAGGTCGTGGCCACCCGCGCGGTGAAGCGGGCCCCGAGCCGGTTCGCCAGCCCGGGCCGGGCGTTCTGCTCGTGGAGGACGATCGGCACCCCCGCGCGGCGGGCCGCGAGGTAGGCGGGGGTGGCGACGTAGCCACCGAACCCCACGACGACCTGCGCGTCGCCGTCGCGGATGGTCTCGGCCGCCGTCGCGACCGCCCGGCGCAGGGCGGCGGAAGCGCAGCGCGCGGGCGTCGGGCCGGCGGGGGAAGGGCACCTTGGGCACCACGGTGAGCGGGTAGCCCCGCTCGGGCACCAGGCGCGCCTCGAGTCCTTCCGCGGTGCCCAGCACCCGGATGTCCGCGTCGGGGACCCGACGCCGCAGCGCGTCGGCGGTCGCGAGCAACGGGATGACGTGACCAGCGGTCCCCCCACCGGCCAGCACGACGCGCACCCCGCGCTGCGGTCCGGCGCCTTCACCGCCGCCCGCCCTGGGCCCGACCCCGCGTGCTCTGCGGCGGGCCGGGGTGGTGGAGCCGCGGCGCGAGCCACCGGCGCCCGGGACGGCCGCCAGAGTGCGCCGCAGCGTCCCGGTGCGTCCGCGCAGCGCCTCCTCGGCCCCCGGGAGGGACCGGGCGAGGGACAGCAGCAGACCGATGCCGATGAGCGCCGCGATGAGTGCGGAGCCGCCGCTGGAGACGAGGGGCAGCGGCACGCCGATGATGGGCAGCATGCCGATCACCGAGCCGATGTTGAGCAACGCCTGGCTGAGGAACCAGACCATGATCCCGGCCGCCGCCAGGCGGGTGAAGCCGTCCTCGGCCTGGGTGACGACCCGGAAGCAGGAGTAGGCCAGGACGGCGAAGAGGGCCAGGACCGCGAGGCTGCCCGGCAGTCCGAGCTCCTCCCCGATGATGGCCAGGATGAAGTCGTTGTGCGGCTCGGGCAGGATGCCCCACTTCTCCCGGGACTCCCCCAGCCCCAGCCCCCACCAGCCACCGTCCGCGAGGGCGTACTCCGCGTGGACCTTCTGGTAGCAGCCCTCGACGTGCGGGCTGTCGCAGATGCCGCCGATCCACGTCTGGATGCGCTGCATGCGGTTCGCGCTGCCCGCGGCGAGGACCGCCACGCCGATCGAGGCGACCGCGCCCAGACCGACGAACCAGCGGGCCGGCAGCCCGGCCGCCCACAGCAGACCCACGACGATGGCGAGCATGATCATGCCCGTGCCGAGGTCGCGGCCCTGCAGCACCAGCCCGACGAGCAGCATGCCGAAGGGGAAGATGAGCGGGATGGCGGCGTGGAAGGGCCTGTGGATGACCCGTCTCTTGGCGGCGAGGACGGCGGCCCCGAAGACGACGAGCGCGACCTTGCCGAACTCCGAGGGCTGCAGCGAGAAGCCGCCGATGGAGATCCAGTTGCGGTTGCCCTGGAAGCCCATGCCCAGGGGGGTGAAGACCGCGACCTGCAGGGCCAGCGCGAGGAAGACCCCGGGCCACGCCAGCCTCTTCCACATGCTCACGGGAAGCCGGGAGCCGATGACGGCAAGCACGATGCCGACCGAGCCGAAGACCAGCTGGTTGAGGAAGACGGTGTAGGAGCTGCCGTTGTCGCGGTAGGAGCCGACGCTGGAGGCCGAGAGCACCATGACCAGGCCCAGCCCGGTGAGCACCGAGGCCGACACCAGCGCGAGGTAGTAGGGCGCGACCGGCGAGCGCAGCCACTCGCCGACCGACTGCACGCTCCAGCCGGTCTCCTCGCTCCCCCCGCGGGAGGACGAGCCGCGGGGACGGTCCAGGGTCGTCGTCACGAGGTCGGCCCCCCGAGGTGACGGCGCACGGCGGAGGCGAAGGTGTCGCCGCGGCTGCCGTAGCTGGGGAACATGTCGAGCGAGGCTGCGGCGGGCGAGAGCAGGACCACGTCGCCCGGGCGCGCGAGGTCGGCGCACCGGGCCACGACGTCGTCCATCACCCGGTCCAGCGCAGCCATGTCCCCATGGTCGGTCACGCCGGCGTCGTGGACCGGGACCTCGGGCGCGTGTCGGGCCAGCGCCTGCGCGACGAGGTCCCGGTCGGCCCCGAGGAGCACGACGGCCCGCAGCCGCGGGGCGACCTCCACGACCAGCTCCTCCACCTCGGCGCCCTTGAGCTGGCCGCCGGCCACCCAGACGATGTGGGGGTAGGAGCGCAGCGCGGCGAGGGCGGCGTGCGGGTTGGTGGCCTTGGAGTCGTCGACCCAGACCACCCCCTCCTGCTCGGCCACGACGCTCATCCGGTGGGCGTCCGAGCGGAACCTGCGCATCCCCTCGCGGACCGCGGCCGGGGTGATGCCGGCGGCGCGCGCCAGGGCGGACGCCGCCAGGGCGTTCGCGACGAGGTGCGGCGGGGGCGCCGACGAGCCGTCGCCACCCGAGGCCCGCGCGAGGTCGGCGAGGGTGCCGAGCTCGGCGGCCGAGGTGCGCCGCTCCTCGACGAAGGCCCGGTCGGCCAGGACGTCGTCGACGAGCCCGAGCATCGACAGGCCCGGCGTGCCGAGGGTGAAGCCGACGGCCCGGCAGCCGTCCACGACCTCCGCCTGCTCCACCATCGCCTCGGTCCGGGGGTCCTGGACGTTGTAGACGCAGGCCACCTGGGTGCGCTCGTAGACCCGGGCCTTGTCTGCGGCATACGCCTCCAGCGACCCGTGCCAGTCGACGTGGTCGGGTGCGAGGTTGAGCACGCAGGAGGCGAGCGGGCTCATGCTGTGGGTGAAGTGGAGCTGGAAGCTGGACAGCTCGACGGCCACCAGGTCGTAGGGGTCGGGGTGCTGGACGGCGTCGAGGACCGGGGTGCCGACGTTGCCGGTGGCGATGGCGCGCAGGCCGGCCGCCTGCAGCATGGACGTCAGCAGCTGGACGGTGGACGTCTTGCCGTTGGTGCCGGTCACCACGAGCCAGGGAGCGGCACCCACCCGCGGGCGCAGGCGCCACGCCAGCTCGATCTCGCTCCAGACGGGTATGCCGCGCTCCAGCGCCGCCGCCAGGACCGGGTGGTGGGGCGGCCAGCCCGGTGAGGTCACCACCACGTCGACCTCGAGAGGTGCACCCTGCTCGGCTGGGTCCTCCTGCGGCCAGGCCGCCACGTGCTCCGGGCCGCGGCGGACGTCGGCGCCGAGGATGCCGAGGATGCCGGCCTGCGTGTCCTGCTTCTCGCTGTCGTTGCCGAGGTCCAGCACGGTCACCCGGGCCCCGTGCTGCAGCAGCGCGTCGGCCGCCGCGAAGCCGGTGACGCCGAGCCCGGTCACGAGGGCGCGCAGCCCGCTCCAGTCCGCGTCCCGGTGGGTGAGCTCGTCGAGGTCGGTGCTCACAGGTTCGCCACCCACTCGCCGTAGAACAGTCCCAGGCCCACCGCGACGCAGATGCCCGCGATGATCCAGAAGCGGATGACGATGGTCACCTCGGCCCAGCCGAGCAGCTCGAAGTGGTGCTGCAGCGGCGCCATCCGGAAGACCCGCTTGCGGGTGAGCTTGAAGCTGGCCACCTGGATGATGACCGACAGCGTGATCATGACGAAGAGCCCGCCCAGCACCGCGAGCAGCAGCTCGGTGCGGGTGGTGATGGCCAGCCCGGCGAGCCCGCCGCCCAGGGCGAGCGAGCCGGTGTCGCCCATGAAGATCTTGGCCGGCGAGGCGTTCCACCACAGGAACCCGAAGCAGGCCCCGGCGACCGAGCAGGCGACGACGGCCAGGTCGAGCGCGTCGCGGACGTCGTAGCAGTTGGGCCCCGGGGCCAGCTGGCAGTTCTGGTTGTACTGCCAGATGCCGATGACCGAGTAGGCGGCGAACACCATGACCGAGGCGCCCGTCGCCAGCCCGTCGAGGCCGTCGGTGAGGTTGACCCCGTTGGACGCGCCCGCGATGAGCACGTTGGCCCACAGGATGAAGAGGATCACCCCGAGCACGGGGCCGGCGAAGGCCAGGTCGACCGCGGTGTCCCGGACGAAGGAGACGGCGGTGGACGCCGGGGCCCGGGTGCTGTCCCCCTCCAGGAGCAGCGCGGCCAGGGCGAACACGATGGCGACCACCGTCTGGCCGGTGAGCTTCTCCGCCGAGGTGAGGCCGAGGCTGCGCTGCTTGGAGATCTTGGTGTAGTCGTCCAGGAACCCGATGAACCCCAGGCCGGTGATGAGGAAGAGGACGAGGATGGCGCTGAGGCTGAAGCGCGAGTGGGTGACCTCGAGGACGCCGGTGACGTCGAGCAGGATGAGCAGCAGGTGGGAGACGACGTAGCCGGCCAGGGTGGCCCCGATGATGACCGCGCCGCCCATGGTGGGCGTCCCCCTCTTGGTGTGGTGCGAGGTGGGGCCGTCGTCGCGGATGAACTGGCCGTAGCCGCGGCGCACGAGGAAGCGGATGAAGACCGGGGTGCCGAAGAGCGAGAAGACCATGGCGACCGCACCGGCGAGCAGGACGTTGACCATCAGCCGCCCACCAGCTCGTCGCCGAGCAGACGGAGCCCGGAGTCCCGGCTGCTCTTGAGCAGCACGACGTCCCCGGGTCGCAGCGTCTGCCGCAGGTGCGTCAGCGCCTCGTGCCGGTCCGCCAGGGTCGTCGCCCTGGTGCCTCCGGCGTCGAGGTATGCCGTCGCCGCCGGGCCGGCGACCGGCCCCACGACGACCAGCTCGTCCACCCCGAGGTCGGCCGCGAGCGCGCCGACGCGCTCGTGCTCGAGGTCGCTGTCGGGGCCGAGCTCCAGCATGCCGCCGACCGCGGCAACCGTCCGGCCCTCGTCGCGGCGCATCGCCGCGAGGGCGCGCAGCGCGGCCCGCATCGACTCCGGGTTGGCGTTGTAGGCGTCGTTGACGACGGTGACGCCATCGGGTCGCTCGGTGACCTCCATCCGCCACCGGGACCGCGGCGTGGCGGCCCCCAGCGCGGCCGCGACGTCGTGCCACGGCATCCCCCACTCGGCGGCGACCGCGGCGACCGCGAGCGCGTTGCCGACCTGGTGCTCGCCCGCGAGCCGCAGGGTCACCGGCTGGGCCACCCCGCCGGGGGCGGTGAGCACGAACGAGGCGCGCCCGAGGGGGTCCAGGCTCACCCGCTCGGCGCGCACCTGGGCGCGCGGGCCGAGACCGACGAGGACGGTGCGCGCCCCGGCCCGTGCCGCGACGTCCGCCATGGCGCTGACGACGTCGTCGTCGGCGTTGAGCACGGCGAGGCCGCCCTCGGGCAGCGCGGCCACGATCTCGGACTTGGCCCGCCCGATCGCCTCGCGGGAGCCGAACTCGCCGAGGTGGGCGCTGCCGACGTTGAGGACGACCGAGACCAGGGGCGGGGCCGCCTGCGTCAGGTGGGCGATGTGCCCGGCGCCCGAGGCGCCCATCTCCGCCACGAGGTAGGCCGTGTCCTCGGTCAGCCGGCAGACGGTCAGGGGCAGCCCGACCTCGGAGTTGTAGGACGCCTCGGGCGCCAGCGTCGGCCCCAGCCCTTGCAGGACCTGCGCCATGAGGTCCTTGGTCGACGTCTTGCCGGAGGACCCGGTGATGGCCACCGTGCGCAGCCCGCCGTGCGCGGAGCAGCGGTCGTGCACCTCGCGCGCGAGGACGGCGAAGGCGCGGGTCACGGCGTCGTAGGGGGGCCGGTCCGGACGGGGTGAGAGGCGGGCCGGGTCCTCCTCGACGACCACGCACGGCAGACCCTCGACGGGGCGGTTGGTGAGGGCGGCGACCGCGCCGCGCTCCGCGGCGGCGGCGACGAAGTCGTGCCCGTCGGCGCTCTCCCCGCGCCGGGCGACGTAGAGGCCGCCGGGGAGCATCTCGCGGGAGTCGGTGACGACGGGGCCGGTGATGCGGACGGAGGCGTGACCGGGGGAACCCGGGTGCACGCGGCCGCCGGTCAGGCGGGCGACCTCACCGAGGCTCAGGGGGATCACCCATCGGTCCTTTCGTCCTTGATGGCGAGGTCTCCCAGTGTGACACCCTTCTGGCCGGGCACCGGCTCCTCGGGGTCGAACTCGATGTCGAACTGCGCGGGCGGGGTGGTCGCCGGGGCGATGCCCTCCTGCTGGAGCGCGTAGCGCATGAGGTCAGAGAACACCGGCCCCGCGATGACCCCGCCGAACTCGCTGATGCGGGTGGGGCGCTGGATGACGACGGCCACGACGTACTTCGGGTCGTCGGCCGGGGCGAAGCCCATGAAGGAGGAGGTCACGCTGCCGTCGTAGCGCCCGGTCTCCGGGTCGACCCGGGACGCGGTGCTGGTCTTGCCGGCGACGTGGTAGCCGGGGACCGCGGCGAGCGGTGCGGTGCCCTCGGTGGACGGGACCTGCTGCATGATCTCGGTGAGGCTCTGCGCCGTCTCCTCGCTGATGACCCGCCGGTTCTCCTCGGGCGCCGGAGGATCCTCCTCGGTGTAGCGGCCGTCCTCGTCCACGGTGCCGGCGACGATGCTGGGGGCCAGCATGACGCCGTCGTTGGCGATGGTCTGGAAGACGCCCATCTGCTGCAGCAGGGTGCCGGAGAGCCCCTGGCCGAACATGAAGGTGTAACGCGTGGTCGCGCTCCACGTGGAGGGCTCGGGCACGAGGCCGGCCGACTCCCCGGGCAGCCCGAGGCCGGTCCGGTCACCGATGCCGAAGCGGCGCATCCAGTCGTAGAGCTGCTGGTCGCTGAGCTTCTCGCCGTAGAGGATGGTGCCCATGTTGGAGGACTTGGCGAGCACGCCTCCGAAGGTGAGGTACTCCACCGGGTGCGGTTCGGCGTCCTTGAAGCGGGTGCCGGCCCGGCTCATCGTCACCGGGACCTCGATCGGGGTGTCCGGCTCGACGATGCCCTCCTCGAGGGCTGCAGCGGCCGTGATGAGCTTGGAGGTGGACCCGGGCTCGTAGACGTCCTCGACCGCGGCGTTGCGCATGTCCGCGGCGTCCTGAGTGCTCTCGGAGGGGTCGAAGCTCGGGTAGCTCGTCAGGGCGCGCAGCTCCCCGGTCTCGACGTCCATGACCGCGGCGTAGCCGGAGAGCGCCCCGGCCTCCTTCACCCGCGTGCGGACCGCGTCGTAGGCCCGCCACTGCAGGTCGGCGTCGATGGTGAGGCGCAGGTCCTGACCCGGCTGGGCCGGGTCCTCCTCGTAGACACCGGTGCTGATCCGCTGGCCGTCCCGGCCGATCTCGTAGAGCGCCTCCCCCGGCTCGCCGGTGAGCTCCTCGTCCCGGACCAGCTCGATCCCGCCGGCGGCCATCTCCCCCGAGCCGATCCAGCCCAGGAGCGGTGCGGCGGCCTCGCCGAGGGGGTACTCACGGCGCATCAGCTCCTCGCTGGACACCCCCCGGATGGAGGCGGCCTTGATCTCCTGCCACTCCTGCGGGGAGGCGTCGGGCACGAGCACGGCGTACTGTTCGCCCAGCGGCTCGGTCAGCCGGCGGAGCACGTCGGCCTGGTCGGCGCCGGTGATCTCGGACACCACCTGGGCCGCCGCGGCATACCCCGTCCCGACGACCTGACGGGAGCCGTCCGCCGCCTTCTCCGTGCGCTCGTAGTCGACGACGAGGGTCGGGTCGGCCACGATGCGACGCCGCTCGACGCTGACGGCGAGCGCGTCCCCGTGGACGTCGGTGATGCTCCCACGGGCCGCGGGGATCGTCCGCGACTGCAGGCGCTCCCCCAGGGCGGCCGCGGAGACGCTCGCGGCGTCCAGGCCCTGCAGCCGCACCAGCTGGGCGGCGAAGAGGCTGAGGACGATGAGGACCCCGAGCATGAGGGCGCGGGCGCGGCGGGCCGGGTGGGCGACGCCGGCGGCGACGGCTCGAGAGGACGGGGAGCGATGGGCGATGCGCGGTCGTGCCACGGTGCTCACCCCTTGTCAGTCGTCCTTCGCCGGAGCCGTGCCCGTCGAGGGCAGATCAACGGTAAGCGTGCGCGAACCGTCCACCTTGGACGCCACGCCGGTGATGGAGCCGTCGGAGAGCCGCAGCGTCGCCGTGGAGGTCGAGGGCACCATCTTGAGCTTCGTCGCGGCCTGGGCCAGGCTCTCCGAGGACCCCTTGCTCTCGAGCTCGTCGGCCAGGGTCACCTTCTGGTCGTGCAGCGCCGTGGCCTCCACCTCGAGGGTGCTGAGGACGTAGGACCCCTCGGCGCGGACCGTGTTGAGCAGCAGGACCGCCGTGAACGTCAGCGCGACGAGGAAGACGCACAGCAGCCGGAACCCGTTGCTGGTGGAGGCCGGCGCGGCGTCCACGGCGCGGGCGCGAACCGCGGCGCGGGCGGGCGCGACCCGGCCGATACGGCTGGAGATGGTCATCTGGCTCATGGCGTGGGGGGCTCCTCGCGGGCGGTGCGGACGGGCTGGTCGGGGGTGGTGCGGAGGCGTTCGGCGGCACGCAGGCGGACCGAGGCGGACCGGGGGTTGGACTCCTGCTCCTGCGCGTCGGCACGCTCCGCACCGCGGGTGAGCAGGCGCAGCCAGGGCTGGTGCTCGGGCAGCTCGACCGGCAGGTCGGGCGGGGCCGAGCTGGTCGCCCCGGCGGCCAGCCCCTGCTTGGTGATGCGGTCCTCGAGGGAGTGGTAGGACAGGACCGCGATGCGACCGCCGGTCACCAGCGCGCGCAGCGCTGCGGTCAGCCCGTCGCGCCAGGTCGACAGCTCGGCGTTGACCTCGATGCGCAGCGCCTGGAAGGTGCGCTTGGCGGGGTGCCCGCCGCTGCGCTGGGACGCGGCCGGGACGACGTCGCGGAGCAGCTCGACCAGGGGGCCGGACGTGGTGAACGGCTCCTGCTCGCGACGGCGCACGACGGCGCGGGCGATCGGCCGGGCGAAGCGCTCCTCCCCGTAGTCGCGCAGGATCCGGGTGAGGTCGCGGACGTCGTAGGTGTTGAGCACGTCGGCGGCGGTGCCGGGCACCGACTGGTCCATCCGCATGTCCAGCGGGGCGTCGGCGCGGTAGGCGAAGCCGCGCTCCAGCTCGTCCAGCTGCAGCGAGGAGACGCCCAGGTCGAAGAGCACGGCGTCGGCGCCGTCGACCCCGACCTCGGCCAGGATGGTCGGCAGGTCGTCGCTCACGGCGTGGACCGGGAGGAAGCGGTCGCCGAAGCCCGCCAGCCGCTCGGTGGCCAGGGCCAGGGCCTGGGGGTCACGGTCGATGCCGACCGCGCGGGCGTTCGGGCACGCCCGCAGCACCGCCTCGGTGTGCCCGCCCATGCCGAGGGTCCCGTCGACGTAGACGGCGCCCTCGTGCTGCAGGGCCGGGGCGAGCAGCTCGACGCACCGGTCCAGCAGGACCGGCACGTGCCGGTCCTGGGTCGCGCGCGGGGTCTGTGCTGCCATGTCGGTCGGTCCCTGGTCGCGGGTGGCGCCCGGTGGCCGGTCCCTGGTCCCCCACCGTCCGCCCCGTCCCGGCCCGGGGGAAGTCGGGTCGGGTCGGAGGTGCGGTCCCGGCTCCGGGGAAGAGGAGTCGGGGCGTCGACGGACGGGGGGAGGCCAGGGTGCGGTCGCCCGAGGTCACATGAGTCCGGGGACCACCTCCTCGGAGAGGTCGGCGAAGGAGTCCTCGTGCTCCTCGGTGTAGGCGGCCCAGGCCCGGGTGTCCCAGACCTCCAGCCGGTTGCCCGCACCGATGACGGTGCACTCGCCGGTCAGGCCGGCGTAGGTGCGCAGCAGCGGCGGCACCGTGACCCGTCCCTGCTTGTCCGGGATCTCGTCGGAGGCGCCGGACAGGAAGAAGCGCTGGTAGTCGCGGACCGTCTTGGAGGAGGTGGGGCTGTCCTGCCACTGCTGGACGAGACGCTCGAAGTCGGCCTGGGTGAAGACGTAGAGGCAGTGCTCCTGCCCCCGCGTGATGACGAGTCCGCCGGCCAGCCGGTCGCGGAACTTCGCCGGCAGGATCATCCGGCCCTTGTCGTCCAGGCGGGGCGTGTAGGTGCCGAGGAAGAGCACGTCACCACCCCTTCGGTCGTCCGGCCGGTGTCTCCAAGTGCCCCCACTCTACTCCACTTTGCCCCACCAAGGCGAGCAAACCGGGGCAATCGTGCCACAAGTTTCGGCGATGTTGCAGGTCAGAGGTGGTGGAGCGTGGTGGAGGGCCATCGGGCGCAGATCGCGCTCCCCGACCCCGGGTCGGAGGAGCACCGCGCGCCAGCCCTGACATCACCGCAGGTCACGACGCTGCACGGCGCGCTCCGCCGGCGACCAGGGCCGTCGTGGCCGCCCCGCAGGGCCGGCGGTGGGGGGAAGTGGAGGGTGGGCATCCGCCGCACTTCCGCGGGACCACGACGCGGCTCGGCGCCACGTTTGGCAAGATCGGGGTCATGTCTGCCATCTCGCCCGCGCCCGACACCGTCGACCTGGATGCCGTGAAGTCCGTCGCCGGCGCGGTGCACCGGGCCATTGCGACCGTCATCGAGGGCAAGGACGAGGCGGTCGCCACCGCGGTGACCGCCCTCCTGGCCGAGGGCCACCTCCTCGTCGAGGACGTGCCCGGCGTGGGGAAGACCATGCTGGCCAAGGCCCTGGCGCGCGCCATCGACTGCCGGGTGAGCCGGGTGCAGTTCACCCCCGACCTCCTGCCCAGCGACATCACCGGGGTCAGCGTCTTCAACCAGGACTCGCGCGAGTTCGAGTTCCGGCGCGGCGCCATCTTCGCCAACGTCGTCGTCGGCGACGAGATCAACCGGGCCTCGCCCAAGACGCAGTCGGCGCTGCTGGAGTCCATGGAGGAGCGCCAGGTCACGGTGGACGGGCAGACCTACCAGCTGCCGCGTCCCTTCCTCGTCATGGCCACCCAGAACCCCATCGAGATGGAGGGCACCTATCCCCTCCCCGAGGCCCAGCGGGACCGGTTCATGGCCCGCATCTCCATGGGCTACCCGTCGGCGAGCTCGGAGATGACGATGCTCGAGACGCACGGCTCGGTCAGCCCGCTGGAGGGCCTGCACCCGGTCACGACCGCGGCCGACGTGGAGCAGCAGATCGACAACGTCAGGGGTCTGCACATCTCCCCCGCGCTGCGCCAGTACGTCGTGGAGCTCATGTCGGCCTCCCGGGCGCACCGCATGCTGCGGCTGGGGGCCTCCCCCCGGGCCGGGCTGCAGCTGCTGCGCGCGGCGCGCAGCCACGCCGCGCTGGCCGGCCGCGACCACGTCCTCCCCGAGGACGTGCAGGCGATGGCGGTCCCGGTGCTGGCCCACCGGGTGCTCCCCACCGGCGAGGCCTCCCTCGCTCACCGGAGCACCGCCGACATCGTCCGTGACCTCGTCGAGCGCACCAGCGTCCCCTCGGGTCGATGAGGCCGGGCCGCCACCGATGACGCACGCCACCGGTCCGTGGGGGGCGCTGACGACGAGGGGCAAGGTGTTCCTCGTGCTCGGCCTGCTCATGGTGGGCGCCGGCACCGTCCTGGGCTACGAGGACGTCACCCGCATCGGCCTCGCCCTGGTGGCCCTGCCCGTGCTCGTGCTGGTCCTCATGCCCCGCCGGACCCCGCGCATGACGGTAACGCGCGAGGTCGAGCCCCCCCGGCTCGTCCCGGAAGAGCGCGGCGAGGTCGAGGTGCGCTTCCGCAACCTCGGCCCCCGGTCCGCGGTCTACCTCGCCGAGGAGCACCTGGACTACCAGCTGGGCGACCGCCCGCGCTACATCCTGCCCCGGATGAGCACCGGCGAGGAGCGTCGGCTGCGCTACACCGTCCGGTCGCGGCACCGCGGCGCCTATGCGCTCGGCCCCATCGTGCTGCGGCAGCGCGACCCCTTCGGGCTGACCTTCCGCACGCTGCAGCTGTCCTCCCGCACCGAGCTGCTCGTCCTGCCCCGCGTCGTCGGCCTGGGCGAGGACCGGATGCGCGGCAGCTCGCGCGGCAGCGAGGGCGAGCAGCCCCAGATGATCGCGCTGCACGGCGAGGACGACGTCAGCATCCGGACCTACCGCGACGGTGACGAGCTGCGCCGGGTCCACTGGCCGGCGACCGCGCACCGCGGCGAGCTCATGGTCCGGCAGGAGGACCGCCCGGCCCGCCGCCGGGCGGTGCTGCTGCTCGACTCCCGGGCCCAGGCCCACCCCGGGTCGGGGATGCGCCCGTCCTACGAGTGGTCGGTGAGCGCCCTCGCCTCGGTCGCGCGGCACCTCGTGGCCGACGGCTTCGTCGTCCACCTGCTCACCGACGTCGCCCTCCGGGACGGCAGCGCCCAGCACCCGGTCGAGCTGGGCCCGGCGATGGACGCCCTCGCCCGGGTCCAGCCCGAGCCCGACGCGCGGCTCGACCGCCTCTCGGCGGCCGCCTCCTCCTTCAGCTCCGGCGGGGTGCTGCTCGTCGCCGCGGTCGTCGCGCACGACGACCGCGAGCTGCGGACCCTCGCCTCCATCCGCCAGCCCGGGTCGCGGGCCCTGGCGTTCGTCCTGGACCCGGCCCGCTTCGGCGGCCCGTCGACCGAGGACGCGCCCACCGGGGTCCTGGGCGAGGCCGGGTGGCGCACGGTGACCGTGGGGCCGCACACCGGCATACCGGAGGCGTGGACCTCGCTGCGGGCCGCCGCCGTCGGGAGGTCGGCATGAACGACGACGACCGCGACTGGGTGGCCCGGGGCCTGTGGGCCGAGGGACTCGTGGCGGCCCTCGCCACGCTGTCCGTCGCGTGGCCGCTGACCGACCTGCTGCGGGAGGGCAGCTGGCTCGCCCCCGGCGTGACGATGGTGCTGCTCATCGCCCTCGGCGGTGCCGTGCTGCGGTCCCTCGACACCCCACCGACCCTGGTCGCCCTCGGCCAGCTCGCGCTCGGTCTCGGCGGGCTGGCCGTCATCTACCTGCAGGACACGCTGTGGCGCGGGGTCCTGCCCACCCGGGAGACGCTCGAGATGGTCGGCGCCCTCCTGGCGCAGGCCGGCACCGTGCTGCAGACGTATGCCGCACCCGCCCCGACGACCCAGGGGGTCTCCTTCCTCGTCGTCGCGGTCCTCACCCTGACCGCGGTGTCGGTCGACTCGATGGGGGTGACCGGGCGCGCGCCGGCGAGCGCCGGCATACCCCTCGTCGCGGGTTTCCTGGTCTCGGTGTCGAACACGGGGCAGGCCATGGAGCCGTGGTACTTCGCCGCCGTGCTCGTCATGTGGCTCCTCATGCTCGCGCAGCAGGGGCGGCGGCTGACCCTGTCGTGGCCCTCCGCGGGCCGGCGCGAGTCCCACGGGGCCGGGGACGTGTCCGAGGGGCCACGCACCTACCGCGGGTTGGCCCAGCTGGTCGGTGCGCTCACCGTCGTGGCGGCCGTCCTGGGGGCCTCCTTCCTGCCGCACCTGCCGCCGACCTTCTTCGGGGACGGGCTCGCCCGCAACCCGGACGCCCGCGACGTCGACGCGGACGCCGGTGACGTCTCCTTCACCGAGACCATGGACCCGGGCCAGGACCTGCGCAACCAGTCCCAGGCACCGGTCCTGACCTACCGCACCAACGCCATCAGCCTGCAGCCGCTGCGCGTCACCGCGACCGAGCGCTTCGAGGACGGCCGGTGGGTCGCCCCCGAGCGGCTGACCTCCGCGCTGCTCCCCCAGGGTGCGCCGATCCCCGACCCGCCGGGGCTGGGTGAGGAGGTGCCGGTCGGCGAGTCCGAGTTCCAGGTCCTCGACAACGTGCTGGAGCCGCCCCACCTGGCCGCTCCTCCGCTGCTCACCTCGCTGGAGCTGGAGGGCGCCGACTACCGGTACGACCCGCAGGACGCCACCGTCGTCCTGCAGGGCCAGAGCCCCGGCTACGACGCGACCTACCTCACCATCGACGTCGGGGGCCAGCTGCCGGACGGCGTCGGTGAGCAACCGGCCGCCGCCGCCGACTTCGACGAGGACCTGCTGGCGGTGGACGAGGTCTCCCGCGACCAGGTCGCCGCGCTCGCCGACGAGGTGGTCGGCGACGAGGACAACGCGCTGCAGGCGGCCGTGCTCATCCAGGGCCACCTGCGCAGCGAGGGCGACTACGAGTACTCCCTCGAGCTCGAGCCCGCTGCCGAGGCCGGTGCGGACGACCCGATCGGCGGGTTTCTCGAGACCCGGCAGGGCTACTGCGTGCAGTTCGCCACGGCGATGGTGATGATGGCCCGGACCGAGGGCATCCCCGCGCGCATGGCCGTCGGGTTCCTCCCCGGCACCCCGCAGCAGGACGGGTCCCGTCAGGTCATCGCCGCCGACGCGCACACCTGGCCCGAGCTGTGGATCGACGGCCTGGGGTGGACCCGCTTCGAGCCGACCCCGGGCGTGCGCGCCGGCACGCCCCCGGCCTACGCCCGGTCCACCGACGAGGGTGACGCCGCCCCCAGCACCTCGGAGGTGCCCCAGGAGCTGACCCCCACGCCCGAGCCGACGGCGGCGCCGGTGCCGAGCGACCCGACCCTGCTCGACCGGCTGGGTGACCTGCTGCCCACGCTGCTGCGGACGCTGCTCGCGCTGCTGCTGCTCGGGGTGGTCGCGACCATCCTGCCCTGGGCCGGCCGCCGGCACCGCGAGGCCGGCCTGCGCTCGGCCACCACCGCGTCCGAGCGCATCGAGGGCGAGTGGCAGCTGCTCACCCGGTCGCTGAGCGACCTGGGTGTCGCCACCGCGCCGGAGCGCAGCCCCCGGAGCATGCGCCGGCACTACCTCGGCGGCACCACGATGGAGGACAGCGGCGACCGCGCCCTGGGGCGGGCGGTGGCCACCCTCGAACGCTCCCGGTATGCCGCTCCCGGCACCCTCGGCGAGGACGAGGCGGACCAGATGAGCGAGGACGTGCGCACCGTGGTGGACGAGGTGCGGCATACCTCGCCCTGGAACCAGCGCGTCAACGCCGTGCTGCTGCCGGTCAGCGGTGTGGAGGGGGTGCGCGCGGGCCTCAGACGGCTCCTGCGCCGCTGACCGCCCACCGGTGCGTCGGCCGCGGGGTGGCGTCAGGCAGCCGGAGACGACAGAGTGGTGACCCATGACCGCACCGCTGACCGTCGTCCTGTTCGGGGCCACCGGCGACCTCGCCCGTCGCAAGCTCATCCCCGGCGTGCTGCACCTCTTCCTGTCCGGCCTCGTCGACGACCTGCGGGTGGTGGGGACCTCGCTCGACGACCTGTCGGTGGACGAGTTCCGCGACCTGGCGATGGAGGCGGTCCAGGAGTTCAGCGTGCGGGACTGCCAGAACTCGGCGCTGAGGGACTTCGCCCAGCACCTGGACTACGTCCCGGGCTCGGAGGGGCCGGAGGCGCTGCGCGCGGCGGTCGACCGCTCCGAGGAGCAGCTCGAGGGCGAGGAGCCGCTGCGCCTGCACTACCTCTCGGTCCCGCCGAGGGCGGCGCTCAAGGCGGTGGGCACCATCGCCTCGGCCGGGCTGGTGGAACGCAGCCGCATCATCATGGAGAAGCCCTTCGGCACCGACTACGCCTCGGCCGTCGAGCTCAACGGGCGGCTGCACGAGGTCTTCGACGAGGAGCAGATCTTCCGGATCGACCACTTCCTCGGCAAGGAGCCGGCGCAGAACATCCTGGCCTTCCGCTTCGCCAACGGACTGTTCGAGCCGATCTGGCACCGCAACCACATCGACCACATCCAGATCGACGTGCCCGAGACGCTGGGGCTCGCCCAGCGCGGCGACTTCTACGAGCAGACCGGCGCCTACCGCGACATGGTCGTCACCCACCTCTTCCAGATCCTGGCCTTCACCGCGATGGAGCCGCCCACCTCCCTGGAGCCGCTGGCGATCAGCCGGGAGAAGAACAAGGTCTTCCGCTCGATGCTCCCGCTGGAGCCCAGCGACGTGGTGCGGGGGCAGTACGTCGGCTACCGGGACGAGCCCGGGGTCGGCGACGACAGCCAGACCGAGACCTTCGTGGCGCTCAAGTGCTTCGTCGACAACTGGCGCTGGGCGGGGGTGCCGTTCTACCTGCGCACCGGCAAGCAGCTGGCCGAGGGCGCCCGCATCATCTCCATCGCGTTCCGGGAGCCGCCGCAGTCAATGTTCCCCCCGGGGTCGGGCGTCGGCGACCACGGCCCGGACCACCTCACCTTCGACCTCGCCGACCGGGCCCGGATGTCGCTGAGCTTCTAC
The DNA here is from genome assembly GCF_006337125.1 of Serinicoccus chungangensis. Classification (GTDB taxonomy): domain Bacteria; phylum Actinomycetota; class Actinomycetes; order Actinomycetales; family Dermatophilaceae; genus Ornithinicoccus; species Ornithinicoccus chungangensis. The sequence continues at coordinate 1,044,003 of NZ_CP040887.1, read as the reverse complement.
GGCAAGCGGCCCGGACCGGGCATGAAGCTGGACAAGCTCTCGATGCAGTTCTCCATGCAGGACACCGACTGGGCGGGCAGCGTGCTGGAGGCCTACGAGCGGCTCATCTACGACGCGGCCCGCGGCGACCGCACGCTCTTCGTGTCCGCGTCGGGCATCGAACGGCTCTGGGAGATCAGCCAGCCGCTGCTCGAGAACCCGCCCGTGGTCCGGCCGTACCAGAAGGGGTCGTGGGGTCCGAACCAGATCCACCAGCTCATCACCCCGTTCACCTGGCGGCTCCCCTTCGAGCGGCAGTGGCGCGAGTCGGGGCAGCGCTGACGAGACGAGCCCGGCCACCTGGCGGGTCGCCAGGTGGCCGGGCTCGAGGGGGTGTGCTCAGTCCAGGTAGTCGCGCAGCACCTGCGAGCGCGAGGGGTGGCGCAGCTTGGACATCGTCTTGGACTCGATCTGGCGGATCCGCTCGCGGGTCACGCCGTAGACCTTGCCGATCTCGTCCAGCGTCTTGGGCTGACCGTCGGAGAGCCCGAAGCGCATCGACACCACGCCCGCCTCGCGCTCGGAGAGCGTGTCGAGGACGGAGTGCAGCTGCTCCTGCAGCAGGGTGAACGAGACCGCGTCGGCGGGCACGACCGCCTCGGAGTCCTCGATGAGGTCACCGAACTCGCTGTCACCGTCCTCGCCCAGCGGCGTGTGCAGGGAGATCGGCTCGCGACCGTACTTCTGGACCTCGACGACCTTCTCCGGGGTCATGTCCAGCTCGGCGGCCAGCTCCTCCGGGGTGGGCTCGCGACCGAGGTCCTGCAGCATCTGGCGCTGGACGCGGGCCAGCTTGTTGATGACCTCGACCATGTGCACCGGGATGCGGATGGTGCGGGCCTGGTCGGCCATGGCGCGGGTGATGGCCTGCCGGATCCACCACGTGGCGTAGGTCGAGAACTTGTAGCCCTTGGTGTAGTCGAACTTCTCGACCGCGCGGATGAGACCGAGGTTGCCCTCCTGGATGAGGTCCAGGAAGAGCATGCCGCGACCCGTGTAGCGCTTGGCCAGCGAGACCACGAGGCGCAGGTTGGCCTCGAGCAGGTGGTTCTTGGCGTTCTTGCCGTCGTTGGAGATCCACCACAGCTCGCGCTTGAGCTTGGCCTCGATCTTCTCCCCGGAGTTGAGCTTCTCCTCGGCGAAGAGACCGGCCTCGATCCGCTTGGCGAGCTCGACCTCCTGCTCGGCGTTGAGCAGCGCCACCTTGCCGATCTGCTTGAGGTAGTCCTTGACCGGGTCGGCGGTCGCTCCTGCCGTCACCACCTGCTGGGCAGGCGCGTCGTCGTCGTCGGCGGTCGAGAGGGTGAAGCTGTCCTCGTCGCCCTTGGTCGCGGGGGTCTTGGTCTTGGCGACCTCGGGGGTCTCGGGCGCCTCCTCGACCTCCTCGACGTCCTCGGCCTCGACGTCCTCCGGCGAGGGTGCCTCGACGATCTCGTCGACGACGTCCTTCTTCTTGCGGCCGCGACCCTTGGCCGGCGCGGCCGGCTCGTCTGCGGAGCCGGTGGCCGCCGACGCGGCCTTCCGCGTCGTCGCGGTCTTGGCCGCCGTGGTCTTGGTGGCCGTGGCCTTGGCGGCAGACGAGGTCGTCTTCCGGGCGGTCGTGGTCTTGGCCGCGGTGGCCTTCGCGCCCTTGACGCCCGAGGAGGTGGGCTCCTCGGTCCCGGAGTCCGTGCTCGTGGAGGTGGCACCCTTGGCGGCAGCCGACCGCGGGCTCGCGGCGGAGGTGCTCTTGGCCGACGTGGTGCGGGGCTTGGTGGCGCGGCTGGCCCGCTTGCGGGTCGGGGCCGGCTCGGCGCGCACCTCGATCGCCTGGTCGCTGAAGACCCGCAGCACCTTCTTCTGCGTCGCGGCGGACGTCACGTCCGCGGCCTCCAGGGCAGTCTTCACCTGCTCGGCCTCGACGTAGCCCTGCTCGGTGCCGGTCATGAGCAGCGCCCGGAGGGCCTCGTGCTCGAAGGCGGGCGGGAGCTCCGGGGTGCTCGTGCGGGTCGTCCTGGCTGTCACGGGGTGGACCAACTCTCTGTGGGGCAGCAGGTGTAGCGCAGCCGGGCATGAGGGAACCCGACGCGCTCGAGAAGTGGTGATTGGTGCCGGGTGCGGCACGCGGCTCACACCATTATAAAACCTGGACCCCCTCCCGCACATTCCCCGGGGTGCGCAGAAGCTCCCTCACGACCGCCCTGGCGCGGACGGCGAGGGCGTTCGCGGCCCGGCTCAGTCGCCTTCGCCGGCCTTGACGGCGAGCACCGGGCACTGCGCCTCCAGGAGGATGCGCTGCGCGTTGGATCCCAGGATGAGCTTGCCGATGGGCGTGCGCCGCCGCAGCCCGATGACGATGAGGTCGGCGTCGCTGTCGCCCGCCACCTCGATGAGGTCCTCGGCCGGCTCGTTGCCCCGGGCCAGGGCGCGCACCTCGTGCTCGATCCCGGCACCGTCCAGCTCCTGAGCGACCGCGTCCAGCTCCTCCTCGAAGCGCCGCGCCTCCCCCGCGTCGAAGTCACGTCCTCCCCGGTGGGAGTTGACGACGATGAGCTTCACCTTGCGCATCAGCGCCTCGGTGCGGGCGGCGACCAGCGCCGCCCGGCCCTCGCGGGTCGGGATGTAGCCAACGATGATCGACATGGACGGCGTCCTCCTGCGTGATGAGATGTGCCGCGAGGCTACACCTCAGGCCGCCGGGAGCCCTCCCGAGCGTCCCCGGGCGCGTCGGCCCGGACGCCCACGGGGCCGCGAGCCGTGGGCACGACCGGCGTCCTGGCGCGGCGGGCGCAGCCCGACCTCGAGTGCCTGGCGGAGCATTCCGGCCAGCCGGCAGCCCGGGTCGACCTCGAGCGCGAGGTCGCACACCTCGTTGGCCACGGCGCCGTCGCCGCGCGTCCAGGCGACCATGGCGCCGAGGGTGAGCAGCGGCCCCCCGAGGTCGCGGGGCACCTGAGAGACCAGCGTGAGCAGCCGCCCCAGACCCTCGTGGTGGTCGGTCGTGGGCCAGGGTCGCAGGGGACGGGTCATCTCGACCAGCGCGTCGGGGACCGTGGCGTCCTCCACCCAGGGCAGCTCGGGCAGCCACCGGGCCAGGACGGCGTCGCGCACCCACCGGTCGTGCAGCACCACGGCCACCTGCGCCCGCTGCCGCGCGTCCAGCGTCCGGCCCCCGCGGACCCACGCGTCCAGGTCGCGGACCGCACGACGCTCGTCCAGCCGGTCGGGGGCGAGGTGGAGCAGGCGGAACGCGACCTCGGTGGCCCGGGTCGCCGCCTCGTCACGGCGGCGCACCGACGCGGCGACGGCCGCCCGGGACGGCAGCACGCCCCGCCCGCTCAGGACGAGGTCGGCCACGGCGGGCACGTCGGGTGCGGACGGCGCCGGCCGCCAGCACCGCTCCTGCTCGGTCAGGTCCTCGCCGTCGGCGACCACGGCGCACATCTGCGGTCCGCCGTCCGTGTCGCGGACGAGGAGGAGGTCGTGCACGTGGCAGCCGGTCTCGTCGGCCAGCCCCCGGGACGCCGCCAGCAGCCCGTCCACGGCGGGCCCCTCGACCTCGCCGTCGGGGCGGGCGGGCAGGTCGTGCCCGAACACCGCCAGCAGGGTGGGCCCGGACGAGGTGTCCGCCGCCTGCTGCACCGCGAAGCGCAGCTGCCGCAGGGCCGCCCCGAGGTCCGGTGTCGCCGGCAGGTCCACCCGGCCGGTGAAGACCATCTCGCCCAGGGAGCCCCGCTGGTCCAGGGCCAGCACCACGACCACGATGCTGCGCCGGGGCCGGTAGCCGAGCAGGTGCGGCAGCACCGCCAGCAGCTGCCCGGCGCCGCTGAGCCGGAGCGGGGGGCCCGGGGGGCGCGTCGAGGTGGAGGTGGTCTCAGGTGCGGGGAGGTCCGGCTCCGGCGAGCGCCCCCCGGGCTCGTGGTTCGTCATACCCCCAGCGTGCCGCGAACGGGCCCGCCGTGGCGGACCCGCTCGCGATCTGTGGATAACCTTCAGCCGGCGGCGGCGCCGGACTCCCGGTCGACGAACTCACGGCGAGCGTGGTCGGCGATGCGCTTCATGAGGTAGCCGTCCAGCCCGGCGCCGATGACGCCCCCGGCCACCGGCACGAAGCGCACGAACCGGCCGAGGGCCCGACCACCGACGGCCGTCAGCAGCCGGAACCCGACGGCCTTGTTGACCATCATGGCCGCCGCCTTGGGCAGCCGGGACGTCGCCAGGTTGGCCAGCCGGCCGGACCCGGTCATGCCCATGGCCGTCGTGACCCCCGCCTTGCGCATGAGCTCGTCGGCATCCGCGCCGACGAGCGACAGCAGGACGGCGGCACGGGTGGACCTGCTGCTCACGTCGTAGCCGCGCTCCTCGGCGATGGCGGCGACCATGCGGGTGGCGAAGGTGTAGAACTCGAGCACGTTGACCGGGATGGCCACCGGCATGGTGAAGATGCCTCCCACGCCGGTGACGAAACCGCCGACGGCCCCCTTGCGAATGTGCTCGGAGACGATGGCGTCGACCACCCGGTCACGGTCCTCGCCGTGCTTGCTCCGCACCCGGGCCAGGACCTCGCTGGAGGACTGCAGCGGACCGATGCCGTCGACGCCGAAGTCGAGCAGCTTGCCGATGAAGGCGTTCGCCAGGGCGTCCAGGCGCCCTCCCTCCTCCAGCTCGGGGTCGGGCTTCACGGCCACGTCGGACTCGGGTCCAGCCACGTCGTCTCTCCTCTTCTCGGGGCACAGGGTCGCGCTCATCCTGACACGGGGTGCGTTAGGTTGCGCGGTATGACGTCAGGACGGCGGGCGACGGGGGTCCGGGTGCTCTGGCTCCTCGCGGTGCTGCTGGGACTGACCGGGATCGTGCTGCTGGCGCTCGGGGCGAGCGGCTCCGCGGGACGGTCCACCACCGACCTCGTGGGGGTGGTGCCGGGGCAGGAGGTGGTCGTGCCGGAGGAGGGGATGTCCGTCTGGTCGCGCTCGGCGCAGACCCGGGAGAGCACCGCCTGCACGCTGGACGACACGCTCCTGCTGCGGCCCGAGCAGGACTTCACGACCCGGGTGCAGGGCGCGGACTTCCACGAGGTCGCGCGCACGGGGCCCGACCAGACCAGCGGCCCGGCCACCCTCGTCTGCGACACCGACGACGCCGTCTACGCCGGTCCCTACGGACCTCGGACCGCGCCCACCGGGCTGCGTGGCGGCACCGGGCTGACGCTGGGCCTGCTCCTGCTCCCCCTGGGGCTGGCGTGCGCCGCCCTGGCGGTGCTGGGCCGACGTCGGGGGCAGGCCACCGACCCGGGCCCGGACCCCGCGGCCTACACCCCGGTCCCACGGCTCACCGGCAGGCCCGCTGGGGGCGACCGGCGGCCGACTCCTGCGACCGACGCCCCGAGCGGCCCGCGCTACGACCTGCCGCCGCCCTCCTGATCCTCGGTCGGCGGCGTGGGACCCTCCCCCTCGTCGGCGCCGTCGTCGTCCACCGACTCCGGGTCGCGCAGGAAGGCCTCGAACTGCGCGCCGATCTCCTCGGCGCTGGGCAGGTTGGCGACCTCGGCGGCCAGCAGGCTCTTGCGGCGCTGGCCCTCGATGAAGTGGTCGTAGCGCTGCTCCAGACCCTCGACGACCTCGCGGGCCTCGTCGTTGCTGGCCAGCTCGTCCTCGATCCGACCGCGGGTCAGCCCCGCCATCGCGACCAGGTCGGCCGTCGGGAGCACGAGACCGCTGAGATCCATGAGCGCGTCCGCCGCCGCCACGACCGCGTCCCCGAACTGCGTCTCGGCCAGGTAGTGCGGCACGTGCACAGCCACGCCCATGGTCAGCAGCCCCGACTCGGCGAGCCGCAGGTGCAGCAGCGAGTCGGCGCTGGAGGGGATGCGCACCTGCCCGAAGAGAGGCGTGTAGTCCCCCAGCACCGAGCTGTCGCTGGCGAAGCGCGTGGTGCCCACCGGACGGGTGTGCGGCACGGCCATGGGGATCCCGTGGGCGCTCACCATGCGGCGGACCCCGAAGGCCAGCCCCAGCTGGCGGACGGCGTCGACGAAAGCCTCCCAGCGGTAGTCCGGCTCGATGCCGTGCAGCAGCAGGAAGGGCTCCCCGGCGGCGTCGACGAGCCGGTAGAGCACCAGCGCGGGGTCGTCGTAGTCGGTGTAGTGGTCGGAGTCGAAGGTCATGAGCGGGCGCCGCGAGCGGTAGTCCACCAGCTCGTCGACGTCGAAGGTCGCGACCACCTCGTGCTCGAGGGTGTCGAGCAGGTGGTCGGCGAGCGTGGACCTCACCTGCCCGGCGTCGAGGAAGCCCTCCAGGGACACCAGCAGCAGCGGGGCTGGCTGGGGCTGGCGGGCGGCGTCAGCCTCCAGCCGGAACAGTGGCGAGTGCGTCGTCACGGTGTCTCCTCTCTGGTCTGCCCTCTCAACGCCCCGACCTGCCGGGGGATTCCGTGCCGCCCGTCGGCGGGGGGAGCGACGGGGCGCCTGTCGGCAGCCAATGATAGGAACGGGGTATGACCTCACCGGTGACCCCCTTCCACGACCTGTCCCACTACGTGGCCCTCCCCCGGGTCTCCGGGCTGGCGCTGAGCTCGGACGGGACGCGCCTGGTGACCTCGGTGTCGACGCCCACCTCGTCGGGCACCGGCTTCGTGTCCGCGCTCTGGGAGCTGGACCCCTCCGGCGAGCGGGCGGCATACCGCATCACGCGCAGCGCGAAGGGCGAGACCGGTGCCGCCTTCAGCGCCGACGGCGACCTCTACTTCACCTCCGCCCGCCCCGACCCGGACGGCGACGACGACAGCGAGCCCGCCTCGGCACTGTGGCAGGTCCCCGCACGCGGCGGCGAGGCGCGCGTCGTCCTGCGACGGCCCGGCGGGGTGTCCGGCGTCGTCTGCGCCCGGGACGCCGACCGCACCCTCGTCGTCGCGGGCCTGCTGCCCGGCGCCGCGGACGAGGCCCAGCACCGGACCCTGCACGAGGGACGACGCACCGCCAAGGTCGACGCGATCCTGCACTCCTCCTACCCCGTCCGCTACTGGGACCACGACCTGGGGCCGCACGTGCCGCAGGTGTTCGCCCTCGAGGACGGCCCGGACCCCTCCCGGGAGACGGAGGAGGACCCCCGGCTGCCCGGGACCACCGACCGGGCGCGGGAGCGCCACCTGCGGCTGCTCACCGGCGGCCAGCACCCCCCGCTCCACGAGCCCAGCCCGAGGGTGTCCCCGGACGGCAGCTTCGCGCTCGTCGACCTCAGCGTCCCGACGGGACGGGCCGACCTGCGCGCCACCATCGCCCGGGTCGACGTCGCGGACGGCGAGATGCGCACGCTGCTGGACCTCGAGGGGTCCGAGGCGCACGCCGGGCCGGTCAGCCCGGACGGCACCCGGGCGGTCGTCGTCGTCGGCGAGGTCACCGCCCCGGACCGGCCGCCCCACCCGCGCCTGCACGTCATGGACACCGGCACCGGGGAGCTGACCCCGCTGGCCCACGACTGGGACCGCTGGGCCCAGCCGGTCGCCTGGACGCCGGACGGCGCCTCGGTGCTGGTGCTGGCCGACAGCGAGGGCCGGCGGCCGGTCTTCCGGATCGACGTCGCCGACGGGCGGGTCTCGCAGGTCACCCACGACGACGCCGCGTGGAGCGACCTCGTCCTGTCCCCGGACGGCGCCACCGCCTACGGCGTGCGCTCGTCCTACCTCTTCCCGCCCGAGGTCGTCCGGCTCGACGTCGCCTCCGGCGAGGTGACCCCGCTCCCGGGTCCGGCCGAGCGCCCCCAGATCCCCGGTCGGCTCGAGGAGGTCGAGACCACGGCGGCGGACGGGAGCCGGGTGCGGGCCTGGCTGGCCCTGCCCGAGGACGAGCCGGGGGCGTCCGGCCACCCGCTGCTCCTGTGGATCCACGGTGGGCCGCTCGGGTCCTGGAACGCCTGGACGTGGCGGTGGAACCCCTGGCTCATGACGGCCCAGGGGTACGCCGTGCTGCTCCCGGACCCGGCGCTGTCCACCGGATACGGCCAGGAGTTCGTGCGCCGCGGGTGGGGCGCCTGGGGCGACGCGCCCTACACCGACCTCATGGCCGTCACCGACGCGACGGTGGCGCGCCCCGACATCGACGGCGACCGGACCGCGGCGATGGGTGGCTCGTTCGGGGGCTACATGGCCAACTGGGTGGCCGGGCACACCGACCGGTTCCGGGCGATCGTCACGCACGCCTCGCTGTGGGCCCTGGACGGCTTCGGCCCGACGACGGACGCCGCGTTCTACTGGCAGCGCGAGATGACGCCCCAGATGAGCGCGGACCACAGCCCGCACCGGTTCGTCGAGCAGATCGTCACCCCGATGCTCGTCATCCACGGCGACAAGGACTACCGCGTGCCGATCGGCGAGGGCCTGCGGCTGTGGTACGAGCTGCTGTCGCGCTCGGGGCTGCCCCAGGCGGAGGACGGCACGACCCCGCACCGGTTCCTCTACTTCCCGCAGGAGAACCACTGGATCATGAGCCCGCAGCACGCCACGGTCTGGTACTCCGTCGTCAGCGCGTTCCTGGCCGAGCACGTGCTCGGCGAGGCACCGCCCGCCGCGACGGCCACCGCCACCCAGCACCTCGGCCTCACGCCCCCTCCGGCACCGGACGCGCCGTAGGGCCGCACCGGACGCGCGGCAGGGCCGCACCGGACGCGCGGTAGGACCGCACCGGACGCGCGGCTGGGCCGCACCGGACGCGCGGCAGGGCCGTAGCGGAGCAGGGTTCCGGTCAGCCGACCAGCAGGTGCAGGCGGGCCGCGGCGACCGGGTCCGCCGAGGCGATGGTCACCGGACGGACCCCGTCCGACGTGGGCCCGGAAGGATCGTCCTCGCGCACCACGACGAGCCCCCGCTGCTGCAGCCCGCGGCGCACCTCGGGCTCGTCCAGGACCCCGGCAGCCAGGGCATACCTGTCGCCCGCCTCGGCGGCTCCCCCGTCGTCCTGGTCGGGCGGCGTCACCGTAGCGCGCTCGAGCGGCCGGCCCACGGCGGCCTCGACCCTCGCCCGCAGCCGCTCGACGTCGGCCGGTGCGACCTGGCCGCCGGACTCCCCCGGTATGCCGTCGCGCAGGTGGTCGCGGAAGGGCACCAGCCGGGTGGACCAGAGGTCGGCGACCCGCTCGCGCAGGAGGTCCAGCGAGGTCGAGTTGTCCAGGAGCACGTCGGCGGCCGCCCGCCGCTGCGCGTCGTCCGCCTGTGCCCGGATCCGCGAGCGCGCGGCCTGCTCGTCCATCCCCCGCAGCTCCACCAGGCGGCGCAACCGCTCGGCCTCGGGCACGTCGACGACCACCGCGAGGGCGTAGTCGGGCGCCCTGCCCAGCTCGACCAGCAGGGGGATGTCGTGCACCACCACCGACCCCTCCGGGGCCTCCGCCATGATCTGGGTGGACCGGCGCGCGATGAGCGGGTGCGTGATCGCCTCCAGGTCGCGGCGCGCCTGCTCGTCGCCGAACACCACCTGCCCCAGCGCGGGACGGTCCAGGCTGCCGTCGGCAGCGACCACGCGGGCACCGAAGCGCTTCCGGATCTGCTGCAGCCCCGGCGTGCCGGGGGCGACGACCTCCCTGGCGACCGCGTCCGCGTCCACCACGACGGCCCCCCGCGAGGCGAGCAGCGCCGCCACCGTCGACTTGCCCGAGCCGATGCCACCGGAGAGCCCGACGCGCAACGTCATACCGGCTGCTCTCCGCTGCCCTCGCGCCCCTGCCACGTGCAGACGCAGACCTCGTTGCCCTCGGCGTCGGCCAGCACCCACCAGGAGGGGGCGAACTCGTCGGTGACCAGGCGTCCGCCGGCGGCCAGCGCGTCGTCGACCCGCTGCCGGGCGATGTCGTGCGGCACGTTGACGTCGAGGTGGAAGCGACCTCTGCCCGGTCGCGGCTCCTGCATCTGCTGGAACCACAGCGGCGCCAGCCGCCCGGCCGCGTCCCGGAGCTGGTGCTCGCCATCGGTCTCGTAGCCGAGCACCGCCGCCCAGAACGGCTCGACGGCCGGCGCGTCGAGGACGTCGAGCGCGATCTCGACCGCGCTGACCTGGTGCGGCGCCGCCTCGACCCCCTCCGCGCGCGCGAGCCGGCTGACGGCGACGGCGAGCTCGCGGTCCCGGCCGGTCAGCCGGCCGACGTCGTGGCTGACGGTGCTGACGGTGACGTGGGCGTAGCGCAGGTCCACGTCGGGGTGGTGGCCCAGCCCGTCGGCGACCTCGGCGATCCGGCCGACCAGCCGGGCGCCCGTGGCGAAGTCCCCGGTGAGCAGCCGGGTATGCAGACGGTCGAGGATGACCCGCCAGTCACCGAGCTCGGGGTCGGTGGAGAGGTCGTGGTGGGTCGGGTCGGTGGAGGGCATACGCCGACTGTGCCAGACCCGGTCGAGGGAGCGCGATCAGCCGGCCGCCTCGGCGCGGTCCATCGCGGCGTAGATCCGTTTGGCCGACACCGGGGCGGGCGTGCCGAGCCGCTGGGCGAACAGCGAGACGCGCAGCTCCTGGACGGACCACACGATGTCGCGGACGTCCGGGTCCTGGCGGCGGTGCGGCGGCAGCGCCGCGAGGAAGTCCCCGAGCTCGCGCTCGACGACGTGCACCTCCTCCATGCGCTGGCGGTCGCGCGGCAGGTCCTGCACCCCCTTGTCCAGCCGCTCCGTCATCGCGCGCAGCCAGACCACCATCCGCGGCAGCCGCGCGCGCCCGACCTCGGTCACGAACCCGGGCCGCACCAGGGCGTCGAGCTGACGGCGCAGGTCGGTCGCGAGGTCGGCGGCGGCCGGGGCGTCGAGGCGCTGCAGCCGCAAGGACACCTCGCGCGCGGTGTCAAGGATGGGCACGAGCGACTCCACGATCTCCAGCACCCGGGGCACGCTCTGCTGCCGCACCCCGGTGAGGGCGGCCTCGAACTGCGCGGGGTCGCGGACGGTCGCGCCCGGCTGCTCGGCCACCACCGAGTCGACCGCCGCGGCGAGCGCGTCCTCGAGCAGCGCCGGCACCGACCCGTGGGGGTTGTGGCCCAGGGAGAGCTTCTGGCTGTTGCTCAGCAGCGACAGCAGCCGCTTCCACGGCGGGGTGGTGCCCAGCAGCAGCAGGCGACGCACCCCGCGCAGCGTCTCGCGGTCGGCCTCCGACCGGGTCGCGAGCACCCGGACGTCCACGGCCGCGCCGGTGTCGACCAGCGCGGGGAAGCCCTGGACGGTGCGCGGACCGACCGAGCGGCTGAAGCTCTCCGGCAACGGGTCGAGGTCGGGGGGCCACGCCGTCAGGCCGGTGCGCTCGACGCCCGAGGCCGCGGCGGCCATCGTGCTGCGCACCTGTCCGGCGAGGCTCTCCTGCAGCGCCGCGAGGTCCTTGCCCTCCCCCAGCACCTCGACCCGGCCCCGGCCGCGCCTGCCCTGCGTGCCGCGTGCGCCCTTCTTCGCGCCGGCGCCACCCTGGCGTCCACCGTCACCCGGCCGCGCCGCGCGCTCCACCCGGAAGGTCATGCGCAGGTGGTCGGGCACCCGGTCCCAGTCCATGTCCTGCGGCGACACCCGCACGAGCCCGCGCCGGGTCAGCTCGTCGGCGAGCGCCTCCCGCACCGGAGCGACGCCGACCGTGCCGGCCTCCCGCATACCCCGCAGCGCGGCCCTCGCATGGTCCGGAGCGGGGACGAAGTTGCGGCGCACGTCCTTGGGCAGCGCCTTGACCAGCGCCGTCACCAGCTCCTCGTGCATGCCGGGCACGAGCCAGTCGAAGCCCTCCTCGGTGACCTGGTTGAGCACCTCGACCGGCACGTGGGCGGTGACGCCGTCGGCGTCGGCGCCGGGCTCGAACTGGTAGGTCAGGCCCAGGGTGAGCTCCCCCTGGCGCCACCCGGTCGGGAAGTCCTGCGCGCTGACCTGCTCGCCGGCGTCCCCGACGAGCAGCTCCTCGGTGAAGGTGAGCAGACGCGGGTCCTGCGTGCGGGCGGTCTTCCACCACGTGTCGAAGTGGGCGCCCGAGACGACCTCGGCCGGGATCCGGGCGTCGTAGAACTCCACGAGCGCCTCGTCGTCGACGAGGATGTCCCGTCGGCGGGCCCGCGCCTCGAGCTGGCCGAGCTCCTGGACCAGGCGCCGGTTGGCGTGGAAGAACTCGTGCCGCGTCTCCCAGTCCTCCTCGACGAGGCCCTGGCGGATGAAGAGGTCCCGAGCGGTCTCCGGGTCGATGCGGGCGAGCGGCACGGTGCGCCCCGCCACGAGCGGTATGCCGTAGAGCGTCACCCGCTCGTCGGCCACCGCGGACCCGGCCGAGCGCGACCAGCGCGGCTCGCTGTAGGACCGCTTGACGAGGTGCGCCGCGGCCCGTTCGACCCAGGCGGGGTCGACGACCGCGTTGGTGCGCGCCCACAGCCGGGTCGTCTCGACCAGCTCGGCGCTCATGACCCACTCGGGGTTGCGGCGGTGCAGGACGGAGCCGGGCTGGAGCACGAACCGGGCGTTGCGGGCCCCCAGGTAGGCCCGGGCCTCCCGCTCCCACATGCCGACGTTGGACAGCAACCCGGTGAGCAGCGAGGTGTGCACCTGGTCGGCGTTCGCCGGGTGCTGGTTGACCTCGAGCCCGAGCTGCTTGGCGGCCCGCTTGAGCTGGGTGTGCAGGTCCTGCCACTCCCGCACCCGCAGGTAGTGCAGGAACTCGGCCTTGCAGAGCCGCCGGAAGGCGCTGCCGGAGAGGTCCTTCTGCTGCTGCTGGAGGTAGCGCCACAGGTGGAGGACGACGAGGAAGTCGCTGTCGACGACGTCCTTGGCCGAGGCCTCGCCCTCCTGCCGCGCCCGACCACCGCGCACGGGTCCGGTGGCGCCGCCGACCCGCCGGAACCGCGCGTGCGCCTGGTCCGCCTGCTGCTGGTGGTCGGCGGGCCGCTCCCGGACGTCCTGGATGGACAGCGCCGCCACGATGACCAGCACCTCCTTGAGGGCACCCTGCCGCTCGGCCTCGATGAGCATGCGGGCCAGCCGCGGGTCCACCGGGAGCCGGACGATCGCCCGGCCGTATGCCGTGAGCCGCTGGCGGGGCAGGTGCGCCGGGGCGGTGGGGTCGATGGCCTGGAGCTCGGTGAGCAGGCGGACGCCGTCGGCGACCTGCCGGGAGTCCGGCGGCTCGAGGAAGCCGAACTTCTCGATGTCGCCCAGCCCCAGGTTGGTCATCTGCAGGATGACGCTGGCGAGGTTGGTGCGCAGGATCTCCGGGTCGGTGAACTCCGGGCGGGCCGCGAAGTCGTCCTCGCCGTAGAGCCGGATGGCGATGCCGTCGGCGAGCCGGCCGCAGCGCCCGGCCCGCTGGTTCGCCGAGGCCTGGCTGATCGGCTCGATGGGCAGCCGCTGGACCTTGAGCCGCTGGCTGTAGCGGCTGATGCGCGCGGTGCCGGTGTCCACGACATACCTGATGCCGGGGACGGTGAGCGAGGTCTCGGCGACGTTGGTGGACACGACGATGCGGCGCCCGGTGTGGCGGGAGAACACCCGGTGCTGCTCGGCGGCGGAGAGGCGGCCGTAGAGCGGCAGCACCTCGGTGCCCGGCAGGTCCAGCCCCGTGAGCGCGTCGCAGACGTCCCGGATCTCGCGCTCGCCGGAGCAGAAGACGAGGACGTCCTCGCCCCGCCCGTCCCGCCCGGTGGCCTCGGTCCACAGCTCCTCGACGGCCTCGACCACACCGGTGACCTGGTCGACCTCGACCTCGGTCGCCGAGCCGTCCTTGCGGGGTGGACCCTCGCGGACCAGCGGCCGGTAGCGCACCTCCACCGGGTAGGTGCGGCCGGAGACCTCGATGACCGGGGCCGGCTCGCCCTGCGCGTCGGCGAAGAACGCGGCGAAGCGCTCGACGTCGATCGTCGCCGAGGTGATGACCACCTTGAGGTCGGGCCGGCGCGGCAGCAGCTGCCGGAGGTAGCCCAGGATGAAGTCGATGTTGAGGCTGCGCTCGTGCGCCTCGTCGATGATGATCGTGTCGTAGCGCCGCAGGTCGCGGTCCCGCTGCAGCTCGGACAGCAGGATGCCGTCGGTCATGACCTTGACGAGGGTGTCGTCGCAGGAGACGTCGGTGAAGCGCACCTGGTAGCCCACCACCGTGCCGAGCTCGACCCCCAGCTCCTCGCTCACCCGCTCGGCGACCGAGCGCGCGGCGATGCGACGGGGCTGCGTGTGACCGATCATGCCCTCGACGCCGCGCCCCAGCTCCAGGCAGATCTTGGGCAGCTGGGTGGTCTTGCCCGAGCCGGTCTCGCCGGCGACGATGACGACCTGGTGGTCACGGACCGCCGTCAGCAGGTCCTCGCGGCGCTCGCTGACCGGCAGCTCGGGCGGGTAGTGCAGTGCCGCGGGGGCCGGCGCGGCCGCCCGACGGGCCTCGACGTCGGCCGAGGGCCGGGTGTGCCTGGCCTCACGCTCGTCCCGGGCGTGACCCCGTCCGCGGCGACCCGAGCCGCTCCTGCCCCGACCCCGACGAGAGCCCCCCGGGCCGTCGGAGCGCCTCTTCTCCTCGGCACCGGACCGGTCGGGTCGCGGACGGCGGTCGGGCTCGGGCACGCCTCCCACTGTAACCAGCGGGCACCAGCGGATTTGCCCGCGCGGGCGGGTCCGGCGGCACCGGTCGGCAGGGGCCGCCGGCCCACGCCGAGGTGGCCGTCCTCCGGCCACCGGGCTCAGGCGGCGCCGGTGCGCGGGCTCAGGCCGAGCGCCACCGGCAGCGGGGTCACACCGGCGTGGGTGGCGAGGTAGGTCCCCCACAGGGTGAGGCCCGCCCTCGCGCACGCGTCGAGCGCGTGCTGGTGCAGCCGCCGGTCGGCATCACCCACCAGCCCCCGGGCGCGCGCGATCGCCAGCACGAACCCCGGGGTGTCGGGCAGGTCCGTGATGATCTCGACCATCCGGTCGAGCACCCGGACGGGGTCCTCGCCGTGCAGGTCGCCCACCACCACGGGCTGGGCCAGGTTGCCGCCCGGGCGGCACAGGAGGAAGCCGATCGCCCCGGAGCTGCGGTCGGCGTCGCTGACGACGAGATCGACGACGTCGGCGGTCAGCACCGGGTCGTCCAGGACCCGGGCGGGCCAGTCGGAGGGAAGGTTCTCGAAGCTCATCCTCAGAGCCTGCCGCGGACGGCCGATTCCGCGCAGAAGTTGTCCACAGGGTCCGCCCGGGGCCGTCCCCGACCCTGCCCGTGCAGCACCGGTCCAGCCCGCGCCGGGCCCGGCGCGGGCTCAGAGCAGCTGGGAGAGCGCGTGGATGGTCACGCCGACGAGCGCGCCGACGACCGTGCCGTTGAGCCTGATGAACTGCAGGTCGCGGCCCACGTGCAGCTCGATCTTGTCCGAGGCCTCCTGGGCGTCCCAGCGGCGGATCGTCCCCGAGATGACGGAGGTGATCTCGGGGCCGTATCGCTGGACGAGGTCGACCACGGTGTCGGCGGTCCAGGCGTCGAGCCTGGCCTGCAGCCGCTCGTCCTCGACCAGCTGGCGCCCGAGCGACTCCAGGGCTGCGGACATGCGGGCGCGCAGGGCGCTGCGCGGGTCCTCCAGCGCGACGAGGACCGAGCTGAGCAGCGTCTCGCCGAGCGCGACGCCGGTGGCACTCACCTGGGGATGCTCGAGCACGCGGTCCTTCAGGGACTCGAAGCGCTCCTGGGTGCGCGGGTCGTGCTGCAGGTCCCGGCCGAGGTCGGCGAGGTAGGCGTCGAGCGCGTGCCGCACGTTGTGCTGGGGGTCGTCCTTGACGTCCTTGGCCCAGCGCAGCACCTCGGTGTAGACCCGCCGGGTGACCTGGTCGTTGACCCAGGTCGGGGCCCAGGAGGGGGCGCGCGAGCGCACGATCGACTCCACCCGGTCCTGGTGCAGGGCCAGCCAGGCGTGCAGCTCGCGGGCGAGCAGGTCGACCAGGCCCCGGTGCGAGCCGTCCTCGACGACCCGCTCCAGCAGGTGGCCGGCCACCGGCGACAGCGGCTCGCGGCGCACCCGCGGCAGGATGACGTCGTCGACGAGGACCCGGATCTCCTCCTCGTCCACCCGCTCGACCGCGCGGACGAGGAAGGGCACCGCCTCGGTGACGACCCGCTCCGCGTGCTCGGGCTCGCGCACCCACGCCCCCAGGCGCCGCACGACCTGCGCGTCGAGGATCTTCTCGCGCAGCACGGGCGCGGTGAGGAAGTTGTCGCTGACGAACTGCTCCAGGCTGTCGCCCAGGTCGTCCTTGCGGCGACGCACGAGGGCGGTGTGCGGGATCGGCAGCCCGAGCGGGTGGCGGAAGAGGGCCACGACGGCGAACCAGTCGGCGATCGCCCCGATCATGCCCGCCTCGGCACCGGCGTTGACGTAGGCCCACACGCCGGTCCGGTCGTGGGTGAGCACGTAGATGACCGCCATGAGGACGAGGAGCCCGGTGGCGACCATCCGCATCTGCCGCAGCCCGGCACGGCGCGCGGCGTCGTCGAGGCGTATGCCGGTGCTCGCCACCCGTCCTCCTGCCGCGTCGCCCTGCGGTCGGCCGTCCGGCCGACCTGCTGACGGTCCAGCCTAATCCGTGGGTCTGCCGACCTCTCCGGCGCCGGCGGGGACGGGCGCCACCGGCGACGGTCGTCGAGCCGCTGACCTGCAGGCATACCGTGGCGTTATGCCTCACCGGACCTGAGGCTCGTTGTGCCGGCCGGGGTGGTTCGCCACGCTGGGCGCCATGACCACGCAGAGCCCGGCGCCGCCGACCACGCCGACGGGTCCCGGCGACCACCCGCTGCTGCGCCGGATCCGGGAGTCGGTCATCGGCGAGGACCACGTGATGAGCACGCCCTACGGCCGGCGCCGGGTCACCTACGCCGACTACACGGCCTCGGGTCGTGCCCTCACCTTCATCGAGGACGCCATCCGCGACGTCGTCCTCCCCGGCTACGCCAACACGCACACCGAGTCCAGCGGCACCGGGCTGCAGACCACGCGGCTGCGCGAGGACGCCCGGGCCGCGATCCACGAGGCGCTCGGCGGCGACGAGGACACCGTGGTGCTCTTCACCGGCTCGGGGTGCACCGGTGCGATCGCCAAGCTCGTGGGGGTCCTCGGGCTCCGCATCCCGTCAGCCCTGGAGGACGCCCACCAGCTCTCGGCGCACATCCCCGCCGCCGACCGCCCGGTCGTCCTCATCGGGCCGTTCGAGCACCACAGCAACGAGATCCCGTGGCGGGAGAGCATCGCCGACGTCGTGCAGGTGGCCATGGACGCCGACGGGCACATCGACACCGGCGACCTGCGCGAGACCCTGCGCCGGCATGCCGACCGCCCCCTCGTCATCGGGTCCTTCTCGGCCGCGTCCAACGTGACCGGCATCATCACGGACACCCATGCCGTCACCGAGGTGCTGCACGAGCACGGGGCGCTGGCGTTCTGGGACTTCGCCGCGGCCGGGCCCTACGTCGACATCGAGATGAGCGCCCCCGCCGGACGGCCCCGGGCCTACAAGGACGCGGTCTTCCTCTCCCCGCACAAGTTCATCGGTGGCCCGTCGACCCCGGGTGTGCTCGCCGCCCGCCGCGAGCTCTTCGCCAACCGGGTGCCGGACGTGCCGGGCGGCGGCACGGTCGCCTACGTCAACCCGGCCGAGCACTCCTACCTCGCCGACCCCGAGCACCGGGAGGAGGGCGGCACGCCCGCCATCGTCGAGGCGATCCGGGCCGGTCTCGTCTTCCGGCTCAAGGAGGCGGTCGGCGTCGACACCATCCGGGCCCGCGAGGACGAGTTCCTCGACCGGGCGGTGCGCGCGTGGTCGGCCGAGCCCGACCTGCAGCTGCTCGGCAACCTCGACGCCGAGCGGCTGTCGATCCTGTCCTTCGTGGTCCGGGGCCGCCAGCGGCCCTACCTGCACCACAACTACGTGGTCGCCCTGCTCAACGACCTCTTCGGGATCCAGGCGCGGGGCGGCTGCTCCTGCGCGGGGCCCTACGGGCATACCCTCCTGGGCATCGACACCGACCGCTCGCACGCCTTCCAGGAGCGGATCACCAGCGGCTGCGAGGGCATCAAGCCGGGCTGGGTGCGGGTCAACTTCAACTACTTCATCTCCGACACCGCGGCGGACTACGTCATCGAGGCGGTGCGCATGGTCGCCCGCGACGGCTGGCGGCTGCTCGGGGACTACCGCTTCGACGTCATGACCGGCCTCTGGCGGCACCGCGCGGGGCTGGTGGAACCACCGGTGCGGCTGTCCGACATCAGCTTCGGGGCCGACGGGGCGGTCACGCTCCCCCGGCCCGGCCCGACCGGGGGCGAGGAGCTGCTCGCCGAGCACCTCGAGGACGCGCGCCGCATCCTCGCCGAGGCTCCCGACCGTCCGCTGCCCGAGGCGGCCGACGAGCACGCGGGTGGTGCCCCGGAGCTGCGGTGGTTCGACCTGCCCGAGGTATGCCTGCGCTGACCCGCCGGGCCGACGCCGTCCACGGCCGCAGCGGAGCGCGGGCTCGGGGCAGCACCACGGGTCACTTCGGTGTCACTGGCATCGCGGTGCAGAGATATTGCCATTTGCCGGGGATATAACCCCCGCATACGGCAACTTCCCCGCACGGTGGTGAGCCTGTGGCTTCTGGGGCGGGTGTGCTGACGCGGCCGGGTGGACAGACCGCATCCCACCCTCCTGACCAGCCGGACAGGCTCAGACGAAGACGATCTGGGCGCCCTGGGCGATCTCGATGAAGTCGCCGGCGCTGATGACCCCCTCGACACCGGGGTGCAGGTCGGCCTCGAGCATCTTGGCCATGTCGAAGCTGAGCCGGCAGGCGTACAGGTGGGCGCCGGATGCCTGCAGGAGGTCGAGGAACTCCGGCACCGTCGGGATGTCCTGCTCGGCCATCTGCCGCTTGAGCATGCGGGTGGCCATGCCGGTCATCCCGGGCAGGTTGCCGAGCGCCTGCGGCACGGACGCGTGCTCCAGGCCCGGCCGGACCCGGCCGAGGTCGTCGAGGTGCATGGCGGTGTTGCCGGCCAGGGTGAAGCGCAGCTTGTCGTTGGTCTTCGTGTTGATGATGTCCAGGCCCCAGAAGGTGAAGAAGAGGTGGACCTCGACCCCCTCGCCCAGGGCGGCGTTGCCCATGATGAGCGCGGGGTAGGCCATGTCGAGGTTGCCCTTGGAGCAGATGAAGGCCATCTTGCGCGGGCCGTCGTAGCTCGTCGTCGTGGTCACCGCGGTGGCCTCGCCGGTCTGCACCGTCCGGGTCGTCCGGGGCGCGTCGCCGAAGTCGGGGAGGATGAAGCCCTCCGGCAAGGTGCTGGTGGTCGTGGTCACGGGATCGCCTCTCTAGACGCAGCCGACGGGTTTGCGGAGACCGGCCAGCCACGCCATCTTCTTGGCCGGCTTGCCGGGGAAGAGCCCAAAGAGGGCCTTGATGTCGAAGCCCCCGACGGTCTGCATCCGCCGGAGGGTGGGCGTGACGCCGGTCCGGGCGGCGTCCTCGCGCATGAAGCGCAGCGGGGCCAGGTGCTCCTCGTCGAGCTCGATCCCGATGAGGGCGGCGAGCTCGGTCGCGAGCTCCTCGCTCCACTGGTCGCGGTCGGTGAGGAAGCCTTCCTCGTCGACGGCGAAGGAGCGTCCGTGCAGGGTGTTGGTGGGCATCGGGGTCAGTGCTCCTTCGGCGGCTTCTTGCCGGCCATCGACAGGTGGGCGGAGACGGGGAGCCGGTGGCCGGGCAGCAGCACCTTCCAGTAGAGCTGCTCGAAGGCGAGCTTGCCGAGGTGGTTGGCGCGCGAGGGGGTGAGCAGCCGCATCGGTCCGGCGACGGGCACCGGGAAGGCGCCCTTGAGGGGTTGGGTGTCGTAGTTGAAGTCGAGCAGCAGCGCCTGCCCACGGCCGGACTCGACGAAGCAGTTGGCGTGCCCGTCGAAGGAGTTCGGCAGCGGCCGACCCGCGACGGCGGCCAGGAAGTTGTCGACGAACAGCTCGGTGGCGAAGTGCGCCACCGACCCCGCCTTGGAGGTCGGTATGTCGCTCGCGTCGCCGAGGACGAAGATCCGCTCGTGCTCCAGGCTGCGCAGCGTGTGCCGGTCCACCGGGACGAACCCGGCGTCGTCGCCGAGCCCCGAGTCGACGACGAACTGCTGGCCGGTGTGCGGCGGCACCGTCACGAGCAGGTCGAAGGGCAGCTCCCGGCCGTCGTAGGCGACCAGCCGTCGACGCTCGTTGTCGATCCGCTCGACGGCGAAGTCGGCGGCGAGGCGGATGCTGCGGTCCTCGAGCAGGCCACCGAGCTCGGCGGAGGCGACCGGCTTGGTGAAGGCGACGTCCAACGGGGTGACGTAGGTGATGTCCACCTGGTGCCGGATCCGGCGCCGGCGGTAGTGGTCCTCGGCCAGGAACGCGAACTCCAGCGGCGCGACCGGGCACTTGATGGGCATCTCGCTCACGTGGACGAGCAGCCGACCGGAGTCGAAGCCGGCGAGCGCGTCCCTCAGCGCGGTGGCGCCCTCGTGGGTGTAGAACTCGTGCACCGCGTCGCGCCACAGCGCCCCGTCGGCCATCCCGGGCACCAGGTCGGGGCGGGGCACGGTGCCGCTGGCGATGACCAGCCAGTCGTAGTCGAGCAGGTCGCCGCCCGCGAGCTCCACCTGCCGCCGCTCCGGATGCACCAGCCGGACGGCCTCCTCGCGGAAGGTCGCCCGACCGGGCAGGAAGTCGCGGCGGTCCTTGACGACCGGTCCGGGTCCATCCAGAACGGCACGAAGAGGTAGCCGGGCTGGTAGTGGTGGTCGACGTCACGGTCGACCACGGTGATCGACCAGTCGTGGTCGAGGGCCTTGGCGAGGTGGTTGGCGGCCATGGTGCCCGCGGTGCCCGCCCCCAGGATCAGGAGCCTGTTCATGACCCAATACTACGCCGTGTCGTATGTCGTGTGGACCGCGGGTCTCCACCGTCGCGGACACCCGCCGTCCGCCGGGCGCACTAGCGTGACGGCATGAGCGAGGCCCCGGACCTGGAGTTCACCGGCGCGGTGGTCGAGTGGCGTGAGCCGGCCCCCTTCCACTTCCTCGTCACCCCGCCGGAGGAGAGCGAGTGGCTCACCGAGGTGATGCGCGAGGTCACCTACGGGTGGGGGATGGTGCCGGTCCGCGGCCGGGTGGGCGGGACCGACTTCACGACCTCGCTGTGGCCCCGGCGGGGGGCCTTCTGGGTGCCGCTCAAGGACGCCGTCCGACGCGCCGAGGGCATCGAGCTCGGCGACACGGTGACAGTAGGGCTGACGATCCGCACCTGAGGGGGGTGGCCCCCGTGTGAAAAGGTGGAACCCGGGTCACAATGGGCACGTCGCAGGGAGCGCGTCCGCGTGACCCGGCGGGGGCGGGCGCCCCCGCACCAGGCACCTCGAGGAGAGACGATGACCGACCAGCCGCAGCCGCTCGCCGCGCCGGAGCCCCAGGCGGACCCCCTGGTGCTCACCGCCCCCTCCCCGTCCGAGCCGGTCGCCCAGACGGCGGCCCCGCGCATGGCGCCCCAGGTCGACCCGGAGGCCATGCCGGCCCTCGACGCCAAGGTGGAGGCATACCTCGCGGGCCTGACCGGGACCGAGACCCGGTCGCCGGAGTTCGCGCAGCGTGCCGCCGACGTGCGGACCATGGGCGACGCCGACATCCGGGCCGCGGCCGAGACCTCCAACCGCCTGCTCAAGTCCCCCGTCCGGGCCATCCAGCAGGGGGGTGTGTCCAAGGAGTCCAAGGTGGCGCAGACCCTCACCGAGCTGCGGCACACCGTCGAGGACCTCGACCCGGCGCAGGCGACCGGGGTGAGGAAGTGGTTCGAGCGGCTCCCCTTCTCGGACCGCCTGACCACGTACTTCCAGAAGTACGAGTCGGCCGAGAAGCACCTCGACGCGATCCTGCACGCCCTGCGCAGCGGCCAGGACGAGCTGGCCAAGGACAACGCGGCGCTCAACCTGGAGAAGCAGCAGCTGTGGGAGTCGATGGGCCGGCTCAACCAGTACGTCTACATCGCCGAGCAGCTGGACGCCAAGGTCGCGGCGACCATCGCCGAGCTCGACACCAGCGACCCGGACCGCGCCAAGGCGATGCGGGAGGACGTGCTCTTCTACGTCCGGCAGAAGCACCAGGACCTGCTCACCCAGCTCGCGGTGTCGATCCAGAACTACCTGGCCATCGACATCGTCATGAAGAACAACATCGAGCTCATCAAGGGCGTCGACCGGGCCTCGACCACCACGGTGTCGGCGCTGCGCACGGCGGTCCTGGTGGCGCAGGCGCTCAACAACCAGAGGCTCGTGCTCGACCAGATCACGGCGCTCAACCAGACCACCTCGCAGATGATCCAGAGCACCAGCGAGCTGCTGCGGGACAACTCGGTGGCCATCCAGGAGCAGGCGGCCTCCTCCACGCTGGGGCTGGAGCAGCTGCAGGCGGCGTTCACCAACATCTACGCCACCATGGACGCGATCGACGAGTTCCGGGTCCAGGCCCTGGACGGCATGTCCCAGACCATCGGGGTGCTCGAGGGGGAGGTCGAGAAGTCCCGCACCTACCTCGACCGGGCGCGCCGGACCGACGGCCGGCTGGCCGGTGGGCAGCTGGACCTGGACGGCGGCCGGCCGGGCGGGACGCTGTCGTCGGGACCGCGCTGAGGTGGGCTTCTCCGACCTCCTGGACCGGATGCTGGGGCGCCCGGCGCCCGACGACGGCCGGCTGGAGCTGCCCGCTCCCCCGACCGCCCGGGACGTGCACGAGGCGCTCCGCTCGACCGAGGAGCTGCTGGGCTCCAGCGCGCTCCCCTCGGTCGTCGTCGCCCGGGGTGCGCGCGTCATCGACACCGTGCGCGACACCCTCCCGCGGCTGGAGAAGCTCAGCGGCAGCGACCTGGGCTACACCGTCGTCGCCACCGCGACCGACTACCTCCCGGAGGCCGTCGGGGCCTACCAGCGCCTCCCCCGCCGGTATGCCGACACCCGCCCGGTCGACGGCGCCAAGACCTCGCTCATGGTGCTCGTGGACCAGCTCGACCTGCTCGGGCTGACGATGGACCGGGTCTTCGACGCGGTCTACCGCCAGGACGCCCAGGAGCTCGTCGCCCAGGGGCGGTTCATCGCCGAGAAGTTCGGCTCTTCCGGCGCCGGCGGCTCGTTGCGCATCACCCAGGAGGAGCACGTCCCGGTGCCCGCGCCCGGCGGGTCGGCCGGCGGACCGGGGAGCACGGACGACGGGTCGGACGGGGTGAGCCCGCTGGCGCCACCGCAGGGAGGGGCACGATGAGCACGGGCACGGTGCGTGACGCGGTCGAGGTGCTCGCCCGCGTCGGCAGGGAGGCGGGCCTGGACGAGCGCGCGGCACGAGCGGAGGGGCAGGTCATCGCCGCCGCGGTGCTGGAGCAGCCCGGGCCGAGCAGTGCGCACACGCTGTGGGCGGGGGCGTTCGAGCAACCGGCGAGCGACTTCTTCGGCGCGGTCCCCCGGGGCCGCAGGTATGCCTCCATCCCCACCCCGCTGCTCTCGACGCTCGTCGCGGAGCGCAGCCCGCGCGCCGCGGGCTACGCGCAGGCGCTCGCGGACGTCGCGACGGCGGCCTGCGCCCTGCCGGGAGCAGGTCAGCTCAGCGTCGGCAAGGCGACCTCGGTGGGACGCACCCAGCTGGCGGCCGCCGGCGTGGCGCCGGCCCACGGGGCGGGGACGGCGACGGAGGGGCTCACCCCGCCCTCCGGCGGAGCGGTCCCGTCGGGTGCCGGGGGTGCGCCCCTCGACGCGGGCCAGCTCCAGACGTGGTCCAGCGAGCTGCTGCGGCGCGCGCAGGAGCAGTCCGCGCGGCTGGGCGAGCTCCTGGGGCAGCCACGATCGACGCCGGGGCACGGCCCGGACCAGCCGGCGGTGACGCCGGGCGGGGGCGCCGGGCAGGACGTGGGCCCGCCGTCGGTGGGCCCGCCCCCGCCGGCTGCGCCGCCGGCGGGCGAGCCGGAGCACGCCGGGACCGAGGGGCAGCCGGAGGAGCCGGAGGCCGAGGCCGAGCCGGAGCGCTCGGTGGAGGAGCTGCTCGCCGAGCTGGACGAGCTCATCGGGCTGGAGCGGGTCAAGGCCGAGATCCACCGGCAGGTCGCGGTGCTCAAGATGGACGCGCGACGGCAGGAGGCAGGCCTCAAGGTCGCCACGCTCACCCGGCACCTGGTCTTCGTGGGCAACCCGGGGACCGGGAAGACCACCGTGGCCCGGCTGGTCGGCGGCATCTACCGCGCGCTCGGCCTGCTGAGCAAGGGGCAGCTCGTCGAGGTCGACCGCAGCGAGCTGGTGGCGGGCTACCTGGGCCAGACCGCTGCCAAGACCGCCGAGGTGGTGGGCAGCGCCCACGGCGGCGTCATCTTCATCGACGAGGCCTACAGCCTGGGCGGGGACCAGTACGGCAAGGAGGCCATCGACACCCTCGTCAAGGAGATGGAGGACCACCGCGACGACCTGGTGGTCATCGTCGCGGGCTACCCCGACCCGATGGCCGACTTCATCGCGACCAACCCGGGCCTGGAGAGCCGCTTCCGCACCATCATCGACTTCGCCGACTACACCGACGACGAGCTCGCCGCCATCCTGCAGCACCTCGCCGCGCAGATGGACTACGACCTGAGCGGGCCGGCCCTCACCCGGTTCACCGAGATCCTGGCGGCCACGCCGAGGGGGCCGAGCTTCGGCAACGGCCGGTTCGCGCGCAACCTGCTGGAGGCGGCCATCGGGCGGCACGCCTGGCGGCTGCGCGACGAGGAGGGTGCGTCGGTGGAGGAGCTGCGCACCCTGCAGCAGGAGGACTTCGAGGACCGCGACGCCGTCGACCTGTCCGTCGCGGCGGACGGGACGGGCGAGGGGGCGCCAGATCCGGTGGCCCCCGACGGCGAGCAGGAGGACGTCGACGCCCACCACGACAGCCCGCTGCCGACGACCGACGACGGGCAGGGCCGGGCGTGAGCACCCCGCAGGGAGCGTCGTCGGCGTCCGCCCGTCCCGCCCCGACCGCGTCGACGGCCCCGACCCCGGGCACCGCCCCGGACGCCTCGCAGACGCAGCCCGCGACCGGCCAGCCCGTCGGCCGCGCCCTGTCCGCGCGGCAGCAGCGACGGCGGGACGAGACCTCCAGCACCCCCCGGCTCCTGCGGCTGGCGCGGGCCGGGGCGGCCGCCGCCGCGCTGCTCACCGGGGTGGTCGCCACCGGGACCTTCTCGACGGACGGGCTCAACGCCACGCCCAACGTCGTCGCCGACCAGTGGGCGGCTGCGGAGCAGGCCCGGGTCGACATCCCCCGCGCCGACCTGCTGGCGGCCCAGCGGGTCACCGACCCGGCCGCCGCGGGCGAGCAGGGGCTGGAGACCTACGACGAGGTGCTGCGGGCGGCCGCCACCGATCTGAGCCGCACGGGCGACGACGCGGGCGGCGCCGCCGGCGACTGGAGCACCTTCGTCACGGGGGTCGAGCGTGCGGTGGCCCAGGAGTCGACCGAGACGTATGCCGCCGCCTCCGCCGCGGCGGCGTCCGCGACCGACCAGGTCGCCGAGGTCGCGGATGCCCGCGCCGACGACCTGCTCACCGGGTCGCGCTCGATGCTGACCACGGTCGTCGGCACCCTGGGCGTGGCCGTGCTGGTGGGGATCATGGTGTGGCTGGCGCTGCGCACCCGCCGCATCGTCAACGTCCCTCTCACCGGCGCGGCCCTCGTCACCGCCGGCCTCACGTGGCTCTCGGTGAACCCCGGCGCCCTCCCGCTGGACTACGACCAGTACGTCCAGGACACCCGCGCCTCCACCACGGCCCTGCAGGAGGTCTACCAGGCGCGGACCGCGCAGCTCGCCGCGGCCGCCGGCGTCGACGTGGACGCGCAGGAGCAGGTGACCCAGGCGACCCAGGCGCTGGACCGGGTCGGCGACCCCGCCCTGGAGCAGGCGTGGTCCGAGGTCGCCGCCGGCGACGACCCGCAGGAGACCACCGGTGCCTACGCCCAGGTGGAGGACGCCCTGGCCGCCCGCGTGACGGACGACCTGGACCGGGTCGAGCCCGGTGTCGGGGCCCCGGCGGCCCTCACCGCGGCCGGGGCGCTGCTCCTGGGCGTCGTGGCGGCCGGGCTCGCCTGGACCGGTGTGACCCAGCGGCTGCGGGACTACCGATGAGCGGGGAGCGCCGGTGGGACGACGAGCCCGAGCTGCCGCCGATGACCATCCTCGGCGAGGACCGCCCCGACGTCGAGGACACCACGGTCGAGGAGCTGCGCGCGCAGCAGGAGGAGCTGGAGCGGGCCCGCCGCGAGCTGGCCGAGCGAGCCCGTGAGGAGCGCGAGCGCGCCGAGGAGCAGCTGGCCGCCGAGCGCCGGCGGGCCGAGCAGGAGCTGGCCCGTCGTCAGCGGGAGATCGACGACGCCGAGCGCCGCCTGCTGCGCACCGAGCGACGCCTGCGCAAGGAGGCGGAGCGCTCCGGCCGGCATGTCGACCTCCCCCCGACGCCTCGCCGCCAGGCCGCCCGCGGCCCCGACAGCGAGCTTCTCGATGCGGCCCGGGCCGAGCTCAGCACGAGGGTCCCGAGGCTGGGGCTCGCCGCCACCCTCGCGCTGGGTGCCGGGCTCGCCCTGGCGCTCGGCAGCGCGGTGTCGACGGACCGGGTCGAGCAGGGGCAGACGCAGACGTTCACCGTCCTCGACACCGCGCAGGCCGACCTGCGCGATGCCGTGTCGTCCCTCGACGCCGAGCTGGTGAGCTACGCGACGGGT
Organism: Serinicoccus chungangensis; assembly: GCF_006337125.1. Taxonomy (GTDB): domain Bacteria; phylum Actinomycetota; class Actinomycetes; order Actinomycetales; family Dermatophilaceae; genus Ornithinicoccus; species Ornithinicoccus chungangensis. The sequence continues at coordinate 1,017,286 of NZ_CP040887.1, read as the reverse complement.
GACCCCGTGACGCTGGACGACGCCGGGCAGCTGCCCAGCGTCACGGCCGCGCTGGAGGTCCTGGGTCGGGACGGGGTCGACCCCTACGCCGCCGAGCGACTGTCCGAGGCCGAGCCGGCGCTGTCCAGCGACACGGTGAGCCCGGTCCGTGCGGCCACCGCCTGGAAGGACACGCGGAGGGACATGGCGTATGCCGTCTCGTCCTGGGACGTGGAGCGCGAGCTGGAGGAGCTGCGGCCCGGGTCGGCGCTCGGCACCCTGCTGCTGTGGGCGGGCGCCCTGCTCCTCGTCGTCGCGGCGGTCGTGCTGCTGCGCGCAGGGGCCAAGGTCGCCGGTGCCTTCTTCGTGCTGGCGGCCCTGTCGACGTCGCTGCTCGTCGTCCAGGACACCCAGCCGGGGTGGCGACGGGCGGTGGTGGCCCACGAGGAGGCAGCCGACCGCCCCACGGGACTGCAGCAGGTCGTCGAGGACGACCTGTCCGTCCTGGTCGGGCTGCGCTCGCTGGACCCCTCGCAGACCGAGGACGACGAGTACGGCTACTGGAACCAGCACTACGGCCTCGAGGACGCCGACGACCCGGACGGCACGGTGGCGCAGGCCCGCGCCGACCTGGGCCGGGTCCTCAGGGAGGACGGCAGCCAGCAGGAGCAGCGCGCGGCCGCCCTCGACCTCGTCGCAGCGGCCGACGAGGCACGGGACCCCCTGGAGGCCGACCTGGTCACGGCCCGGGAGGCCGTGGTGGTCGAGGCGACCACCGGTCCCTCCGCCGGGCTGCTGGGTGCCGGGCTGGGGCTCGCCGTGCTCCTGCCCTTCGCGGGGCTGGGGGCGGAGTCGCTGGCCCGCCGCCGGAAGGAGACGCCGTGAGCTCCGCGCACGCCACCGCGCCGCTCGCCCCCGGCAGCATCGGGGCGGACGTCCCGGACACCGAGCTGCTGGCCTACCTCGACGCCCTGCTGCGGTGGAAGGACCGCCGACGCACGGAGCTGGCCGCCCTCGACGAGGCCGCGCTGGCCGTCGCCGACCCCCGCGAACGGGCCGCGGTCACCCCGGACGTGACCCTCTCGATGACCCTCTGGCAGGCCGTGGCGGACCGGCTGGCGCTCATCCAGGCGACCTGGGACAGCGGACGGGTGGGCGAGCAGGAGCGACGACGGATCACCACCCTCGTCTGGGGCAGCCTGGAGCAGCCGGGCACCCGCGGGTCCCAGTCGCTGGCGGTCTCGCTGCCCGAGGCCTGCCGGCTGTCGGACTCGCTGGCCTCGTCGCTGCGCTCCCGGCTGCGCCTGGACGGGGCCGACCCCGACCTGTCCGGCCGGCTGCGGGCGCTGCGGCAGCAGGTGGAGCGGATCGCCGACCAGGTCGCGCTCATCCCGGACTCCCGCTCCGGCTCGGCGGCCGCGGCGCACCGCGAGCTGGACGAGCGGCTCACCGAGGTCACCGACCGGGCCGCCCGGGGCGCGGACGTCGGCGGGCTGCTGGGACCGCTGGAGTCGCAGGCGGCCACCGTGGAGCGCGACCTCATCGTCGCCGCCTCGGCCCGGGCGCACGCCAAGGCCGACCACGCCCAGGCCACCCGGGAGGTCGCCGAGCTGTCCGCGCGCGGCGAGGCGGTCCGCGCGCTGGCCCACCGCGCCCGCGCCACGGTCACCCCGGCGCCCCGGCTCGGCGTGCCCGACGTCGCCGCCCTGGGTCCGGTGCCTGGCGACCCGGCCGAGCTGACGGCATACCGGGAGCGGCTGGAGCGCGTCGAGCGTGCCCTCACGGTCGCGCAGGGCGAGTACGCCGCCGCGCTCACCCGGCTGGAGGACCTCACCGAGCGCGCCGCCCAGGTCCGGCGGCGGCTGACCCAGGCGTCGGGAGAGCCCGAGCCGGCCATCGAGGCCCTGGCCGACCAGACCGACGCCCTCCTGGCGACCCGCCCGACCGACCTCACCCGGTTGCAGGCCCTCGTCCAGGCGCAGGAGAGCTTCGCCACCGCGATGGGAGGACGACCGTGACCGCGTGCCAGGAGCCCGGGTGCACCGGCCAGTACGAGGACGGCTGGTGCAACGTCTGCGGTGCCCCCGAGCCGCGTCAGGCGCCGATCGAGGCGACCCCGGTGCGCCCGGACCCGGTCCGCGCCGCGGACGCGGCCCCGACGACGTCCGGAGCAGCATCGTCCGCTGGGGCGGACCCGGCGCAGGGGTCGGTGCAGGTGGTCGCCACGCCGGCGCCGGGTCAGACGCAGCAGGCCGTGCGCGCGGCCCGGGTGCGGCGCCGCCGTGCCGGTGCGGCCGGTCGCCGCTCCCGGCTGGGCCTGGGCCTGACCGACGTGCCGGACGTGCCGGTGACCGACCCGACCGAGAAGCTCATGGTCGACCCCCGGGTCCCCGAGGACCGCCGCGTCTGCCCCGCCTGCGGCGCCGACGTCGGGCGGGCCGCCGGGCAGGCGGAGGGACGCCAGCAGGGCTTCTGCCCGCAGTGCCGCGCCCCCTACTCCTTCACGCCCAAGCTGGAGCCCGGCGAGCTGGTGGCGGGCCAGTACGAGAACGTCGGCGCCCTCGCCCACGGCGGGATGGGGTGGATCTACCTCGGCCGGGACAAGAACGTGTCGGACCGGTTCGTCGTGCTCAAGGGGCTGCTCAACACCGGTGACGAGGACGCCCTCGACGCCGCCGTCGCCGAGCAGCAGTTCCTGGCCCAGGTCAAGCACCCGCTGATCGTCGAGATCTACAACACCGTCCAGCACGACGAGGACGCCTACACGGTGATGGAGCACGTGGGAGGCCGCTCGCTCAAGCAGCTGCTGCAGGACCGGATGGCCCAGGCCGGCCGCTACGCGCCCTTCCCCGTCGACCAGGCCCTGGCCTACGTCATCGAGGTGCTGCCGGCCTTCACCCACCTGCACGAGCTCGGGCTGCTCTACTGCGACTTCAAGCCGGACAACCTCATCCACGAGGGCGACGGCATCAAGCTCATCGACCTCGGCGGCGTGCGCCGGCAGGACGACCTGGACTCCCCCATCTACGGCACGGTCGGCTACCAGGCGCCCGAGGTGGCCGAGGTCGGGCCCTCGGTCGCCTCGGACATCTACACCATCGGCCGCACCCTCTGCGTGCTGACCTTCGAGTTCCGCGGCTACCAGAGCGAGTACGTCCACTCCCTGCCTCCCCTGTCCCAGGTCCCGGCCTTCACCGAGCACGACGCCTTCTACCGCGTGGTCGCGCGGTGCTGCGCCCCGGACCCCAACGACCGCTTCCTGTCGGTGGAGGAGCTGCGCAGCCAGCTCGTCGGGGTGCTGCGCCAGGTCGTGGCGGCCAGCGGGACCGACCGGCCCGCCACCCTCTCCGCGCACAGCCCGGCCTTCGACCCCCCGGTCACCACCGGGGAGACCCTGTCGTGGTGGGAGCTGCCCGAGCTCCAGCGGGACGACACCGACCCCATGCTCGACTGGATCTCGGGTCGCAGCACCAACGACCCGCAGGCGACCTACGAGGCGCTGGGAGGCGCCCCGGAGGAGACCCCGGAGGTCTTCCTCGCCCGGGCCCGCGCCGGCATCCGGATGGGTCAGCGCGGGTGGGTGGAGGAGGCCGTGCGCGGGCTGCTCGCCGAGGACCCCTGGGACTGGCGGGGCTCGTGGGTCCGGGGGCTGTGGGCGCTCTCCCAGGCCGAGGGGGAGCACGTCCGCGAGCGTGCCCAGGAGGCCGGCGGCCACTTCGCCGCGGTGCGGGACGCCCTCCCGGGCGAGATCGCCCCGCGCATGGCGCTGGCGCTGGCCACCGAGCTGGCGGGCTACGACCAGGCCGCCGAGCTGGACTACGAGCGGGCGTGGCGCACGGACGCGGCCTACGTCGCGCCCGCCGCCTTCGGTCTGCACCGGGTGCGGATGCAGCGCGGCGACGTCGACGGCGCCATCGCCGCCCTCGACTCGGTGCCGGCGAGCAGCCGCGCCCACCCGCGCGCCCGCTGGCTGCGGGCCGAGCTGCTGCGCCGACGGGGAGGTCTCGCGGACCTGCGCGAGGCCATGCACTCGGTCACCCGCCTCACCCTCGACCCGCGCCAGCGCGCGCAGTTCAACGCGGTCATCTACGAGCAGGCGCTCGCCCAGGTGACCGAGCACGGCCCGAAGCCGGACTGGCGGGTGGGTGAGGTCCCCGTCACCCGCGACGCGCTGCAGCGCGCCCTGGAGCGGGAGTACCGCGTCCTCGCCGACTACACCCCCGACCCGCAGGAGCGGGCCGGGCTCATCGACCGCGCCAACGCGGTCCGTCCCTGGAGCTGGACATGAGCGACCCGACCACGGCCCCGCTGCCGGACGACCCGACCGCCCCGATCCCCGCGCCCGGGCCGCCCCCGGGGGACGGTGCGCCGGAGGAGGAGCCGGAACCGTTCAGCGACGGGCCTCCGCCGCTGCCGGAGCCGATGCTGGTGCTGGACGGCGAGCTGCCCCCGGCCGCCGCACCCACGCCCGAGGCCGACCACGGCACCTGCGCGTCCTGCGGCGGCGGCTTCGACGAGGAGGGGTGGTGCACGCGCTGCGGGGAGCGCCGCCCCGACCCGCGTCACCACGTCACGTCCGCACCCTCGGCGGCGGTGGCCGGGGTGTGCGACCGCGGCCGGCGGCACCGCGACAACGAGGACGCGATGGCGCTGTGGGCCGACGACGACGAGCCCGGGCGGGCCGTGCTCGTCGTCTGCGACGGGGTGTCCAGCGCCCCGCGCTCGGCCGAGGCGAGCCTGGCGGCGGCCGAGGCCGCGCTGGAGCAGCTGCGGGGCCCCGGGGACCCCGAGGGGCGGCACGACCGGGCGGCGCGGGCCGCAGCGGACGCCGTCGCCGCGGTGGCCGCCGAGAGCCACCGCGACTCCCCGTCGTGCACCTACGTGAGCGCCGTGGTCGAGGACGGCCGCGCCAGCATCGCCTCGATCGGTGACAGCCGGGCCTACTGGCTGCCCGACGCCGGGGAGCCGCACCGGCTCACCAGCGACGACTCGATGGCCGAGGAGCAGGTGCGCGCCGGCATACCCCGGGCCGAGGCCGAGGCCGGCCCCCTGGCGCACACCATCACCCGGTGGCTGGGCCCGGACTCCCCCGACCACCGGCCCGGCACCGCGACGCACGACGTCGCCGCCCCCGGCTGGCTGCTGCTCGCCAGCGACGGCCTGTGGAACTACGCCTCCGACCCGGCCGACCTCGCCGCCGTCGTCCGCTCGGTCGCCGCCCGGGCCGGGCACTCGCCCGCCGCCCTCGCCCAGGGCCTGGTGGACTGGGCCAACGAGCAGGGCGGCGCCGACAACATCACGGTCGCCCTCGCCCGCTGCGGGGACGCGAGGCAGGATGGTGCCCATGGCTGAGTTCACCTCGACCGTCCACCAGAACGAGTTCCTCCCCGACGGGGGCACCGACGTGCACGCCATCGTCTCGGTCACCTGCTCCGGGGCCGGCGAGGTGGTCGCCTGGGGCGGACCGGGCGTCGGGGGCGGCTCCGGCGGCGACGCCGGCGAGGTCATCATCGTCGACGTCTCGGGCTCCATGGACGTCCAGGGGGTGCAGGCGGCGGCGTATGCCGCGTCCGCCGCGCTCGACGAGATCGTGGACGGGGTCTGGTTCGCCATCGTGGCGGGCAACCACGAGGCGGCACTGTGCTACCCGACCGGCACGTCGGCGGCCATGGCCCGGATGTCGGCGCAGACCCGCCTGGAGGCCAAGCGGTCGCTGCAGCGGCTGGCCCCGGGCGGCGGGACGGCGATGGGCCGCTGGCTGCTGGCGGCCGGCCAGCTCTTCGCGACGGTCCCGTCGCTGTCGAAGCGGCACGCGATCCTGCTCACCGACGGCGCGAACCAGCACGAGACCCCGCAGGAGCTGAGCTGGGCGCTGGACCAGGTGCGCGGCCGGTTCCAGGTCGACTGCCGCGGGCTCGGTGCCGCCTGGCAGGTGGCCGAGGTCCGCCGCATCGCCGAGACCCTGCTCGGCAGCGTCGACCTCATCCGCACCTGGGACGGGCTGAGCGAGGACTTCGCCGCGCTCATGGCGTCCTCCATGGGCAAGGGGGTCAGCGACGCGCAGCTGCGCGTGTGGGCCCCCCAGGGCGCCGAGGTGCTCTTCGTCAAGCAGGTGAGCCCCACGCTGGAGGACCTCTCCGGCCGCCGGGTCGAGGTCAACGCGCTCACCGGTGGCTACGACACCGGCGCCTGGGGCGACGAGACCCGCGACTACCACGTCGCGGTGCGCCTGGCGCCCAAGGCGGTCGGCCAGGAGCAGCTGGCCTCGCGCGTGCAGCTCGTCGTGGGCGGCGAGGTCCGCGCGCAGGGCCTCGTCAAGGCCGCCTGGTCGGCGGACGACGTGCTCACGGCCCAGATCAGCCCGGAGGTCGCGCACTACACCGGCCAGACCGAGCTGGCCTCGGCCATCCAGGAGGGGCTGCGGGCCAAGGCCATGGGCGACGACGTGACCGCCACCTCCCGGCTCGGCCGCGCGGTGCAGCTGGCCCGGGAGACCGGTGACGACGGGGCGACGTCACGGCTGTCGCGGGTGGTCGACATCGAGGACGCCGCGACCGGTCGCGTGCGCCTGCGCCGGCACGTCGACAAGCTCGACGAGATGGAGCTGGACACCGCGTCCACCAAGACGACCCGGGTGCGGCCCAGCTGATGGTGCGGTGCCCCGAGGGCCACGACAGCGAGGCCACCGACTACTGCGACACCTGCGGCGCACCCATCGGCGCGGCGCCGACGGGGTCGCCCGACCCGTCCGGTGCCGGTGCCGTGGGCGCTCCGGCCCCGGCGGCGGGCGGCTCGGTCCTCGACCTCGACGAGCCGGTCGCCCAGACCCAGACCTGCCCGCACTGCGGCGGTGTCAACGTCGCGGACGCCCTCTTCTGCGAGGCGTGCGGCTACGACTTCACCACGGGCGCCCTCCCGCTCGGCGCCGAGCCCGAGCCGGAGCCCGGCGGGGAGCCCGAGCCGGACGGCGAGGCCGACCCGACCCCCCAGGCGGACCCGGCGGCCGCACCCGAGCCCGAGCCCGAGGAGGACCCCGCGGTCGCAGCCGAGCCCGAGCCGGAGGTAGACACGGCGGTCGCGCCCGAGGCGCACGGCGAGGACGACCCGACCCCCGAGGCGGAGCCGGCGGCCACACCCGAGCCGGAGCCCGCTGCGAGCGCGGCAGCGGAGCCGACCCCCGGGCCGGAGCCCCAGGGACCCGCCGCGGCGACCGGGACGCCCCCGACACCCGCAGACCCGGGCTCGGCCGCGCACGCGAGGCCACGGCATACCCCGCCCTCGCGCGACCTGGCGGACACCTGGGTGGTGGAGGTCTGGGTGGACCCCGACTGGTATGCCGTGCAGCAGACCGCGGAGGCGTGCCCCAGCGCCGGGGTGCCGGACGTCGTGGTCGTGCGCCGCAGCGTCGTCATGGTGGGCCGGCCCTCGGGCAGCCTCGGCGTGCGGCCGGAGGTGGACGCCGGCGCCGACAGCGCCGTCTCACGTCGTCACGCCCAGCTGACCAGCGACGGGACCCGGTGGTGGATCGAGGACCTGGGCAGCAGCAACGGCACCTACGTCGGCGTCGTGGGCGAACCGCTGCCGACGCAGGCCCTCACCCCCGGCCAGCGGGTCGAGATCGACCGGGACGACCGCATCTACGTCGGGGCGTGGACCCGGCTGGTGCTGCGGCAGGCGACGGCGGCCGAGCGGACCGGTCAGGGCTGAGCGCGAGGTCGGCGGCGTGCCGCACCCTGCGTCCGGACCGCCGGTGCACCTAGAGTCGACCCCATGCCCTCCGACCGCCCGGCGCCGACGACCCGCACCAGCCGCGCCCGGCTGCGCCGCTCCGGCCGTCACCTGCTGCGCCTGGGGGGACTCCTGGCGGTCGTGTCCCTCGTCATCACCCTCCTCGGCGGGTGGGCCACCCGCTCCCTCCTGGAGCACCTGCAGTCCAACTCGGCCGAGCTCCTCGACGGCACCGCCACGGTGTCGCTGACCGAGGGCACGCAGCGCACGCTCTACGTCACCGGCGGCCTCGTCGCACCCGGTGAGATCGCCCCGACACCGGTCGAGCAGATCACCTGCACCATCACCGGGCCCGGCGGCGAGCTGCCGTTCACCACGCTGGCGGAGCAGGGCAGCCGGGTCGGGATCGACACGGCGCTGGCCCGCTTCCAGGTGGTGGGCGACTTCACCGCGACCGACACCGGCGAGCACCGCATCGACTGCGAGGGCCTCGGCGTCGTCGTGGCCCCCGAGGTGGGCCCGGCCAACGCGCTGCTGCGCCTCGGCGGGCTCGCGCTCGGCACCCTCGGCACCTTCGTCGGCCTGTCGATGGTGCTCATCGGCGGCGTCCTGCTGCTGCTCGTCCGGGCCCCGCAGGGCGGCGAGGACAGCGAGGAGATCATCGACGACGCACCGCCGGCCGAGGGCGCCGACGAGTGGTGGGAGGACGAGGCCGGCGAGGACCGGCCCGAGGGGGCCGGGCGGCCGGCCGGCACCGGCACCGAGGACGACGACGCCGAGTTCGTCGATCTCACCGACGAGGAGCTGGCCGCGCTGTCGGACGAGCAGATCGCCGAGCTGGTCGCCTCCGGGCAGCTGGTCTTCGTCGACGACGACGAGGACGACACCACCCGTACGTGACCGGCTGGTGCGGGTCGTCCCCGACCCGCCCGGTAGGCCCGCGGCGCACGGTGCGCGCGACGCCGGGGCGTGGCGGATAAGGTCGTGCCATGAGCTACGGGAACCCTCCGGCACCGCGACGCAGCGGTCTGACGACGGCCGGCAAGTGGATGTTCATCATCGGCCTCGTCCTGTCCGTCATCGTCGGGATCGGCGTGGCCTGGGGCGGGGTGCAGGGCGCCCGGATGTTCAGCGACCTCCAGGGCGGCGGGACACCGATCGACGGGGGCCAGACGACCGTCTCCGTGGAGGAGGGCGACCTGCGACTGGTGACCGCCGAGGGCAGCCAGACCCCGACGTGCACGGTGACCGGGCCGGACGGCACCGAGTCGGCGCTCACGCAGGACAGCACCTTCGACACCGGTGACCAGCAGGTCGACGCCCAGCTGGTGGGGACCTACCAGGCCACCGCCACCGGGGAGCACACGTTCACCTGCGAGGGCGGCGCCGCGTCGCTGTCCCCGAGCATCAGCATCGGGGCCACCATCGGCCTGGCGGTCGCAGGCCTGGGCATCCTGGCGCTCATCCCGCTGCTGCTGCTCACCGGCATCGGGCTCATCCTGTGGCTCGTCGGCCGAAGCAGGGACCGGAAGGCCGCGGACGGGCCGCCCGGGGGCTACGGCTACGGCACCGCCTACCCGCAGCAGGGCTACGGCCAGCCGCAGGACAGCGGCTACCCGCAGGCACCGGGGCAGGGGTACGGCCAGCCGTACGGTCAGGGGTCACCCCCGCGGCCGCCCGGGCAGGACCCGACCGACCCCTACCGCCGGGACTGACCCGAGCGCCGGTCAGGGGCTGTCGGCACCGTCGTTGACGTTGAGCGTCTCGCCCACGACGTAGCTGCTCTCCGGCGAGGCGAGGAAGACGTAGGCCGGGGCGAGCTCGACCGGCTGGCCCGCGCGCCCCAGAGGCTGCCCGAGGCCGAACTCCGGGATGGCCTCCTTGGGCTGGCCCTGCACCACCTGCAGCGGGGTCCAGATGGGGCCCGGCGCCACGACGTTGACCCGCACGCCCTTCGGCGCGAGCTGCTTGGCCAGGCCCTTGCCGAAGGTGTTCATGGCGCTCTTGGTCATGGCGTAGTCCAGCAGGTGCTCGCTGGGGCTGTAGGCCTGGACGGAGCTGGACAGGATGATCGTCGACCCGGCCTCCAGGTGCGGGACCGCAGCCCGGCAGATCCAGAACATCGCGTAGACATTGGTCTTGACGGTGAGGTCGAACTGCTCGTCGCTGATCTCCTCGATGGAGGGCGTGCTGACCTGCTTGCCGGCGTTGACGACGAGTGCGTCGAGCCCGCCGAGCTGCTCCACCGCCTGCTCGACGAGCCGCTGGCAGGTCTCCTTGTTGGTGACGTCGCCGGGCAGCTGCACGCACGTGCGGCCCTCCGCCTCGACGAGCTCCCGGATCCGGTCTGCGTCCTCCTGCTCGTCGGGGAGGTAGTTGATCGCGACGTCGGCGCCCTCGCGGGCGTAGGCGATCGCCACGGCCCCGCCGATGCCGGAGTCACCGCCGGTGATGAGCGCGCGACGGCCCTGCAGGCGGCCGGTGCCGCGGTATGACGTCTCGCCCCGGTCGGCCGGGGGGTCGAGCTCGGCGTCCAGCCCGGGCATGGGCTGGTCCTGCTCGGGCGGGGAGAGGCGCGGGTGGCGGGTGGTCGGGTCGTCGAAGGTCAGCTGGTCGGTCTTCTGGGCCATGCCTCGATCCTCCCCCGCCCGCCGCACCCGCGCACCGTGGAACGGTCCACCCCGCACGAGGGTGGGCCCCCACGATCGCGCCGGCGCCGGCCGACCGCCCGGCGCCCGTCGACTCAGGCCTTGAGGTCGTCCTCGCCGCTGCCCGGCTGGACCGTCCACTCCGGGGGCACGTCCCGGCCCGAGTCCTCGTCCGCCTCGGCGTCCTCGGACGTCTGCTGCACGATGCCCTGCGCGTGGTGGGACGGGGCGTAGACGGCATACAGCTGCAGCGGCTCGTCCCCGGTGTTGATGACGTCGTGCCAGGCCCCGGCCGGGACCTGGATCGACCACCCGTCGGAGACGTCCTGGGTGAAGTCGAGGTCGTCCTCGGCCGGACCCATGACGCACCGGCCCTGGCCGGCGTCCACCCGCAGGAACTGGTCGGTCTCCGGGTGGGCCTCGAGGCCGATCGACTGCCCGGGCGGGATGGACATGAGGGTGACCTGGAGGTACTTCCCGGTCCAGGCCACCGTGCGGTATGTCGTGGTGTCCCTCGTCGCGGTCTCGATGTCGAAGGCGTTCGGCCGGGGTCCGGGGTCGGTGACCATGCTGGCGTCCTCTCGTGCAGGTGGCTTCAGGCTCCCAACCTAGCGGCCCGCCCCCGCCTCCCGCGCCCGGGCGGCCGCCCCACCCGGCTGCCGGCAGGGAACCGGAACCTCGGCCGGCGCGGCGGCGTCGGTACGGTAGGAGCTGCCGTCGATCGGCCGGCCGGGGTGCCGGAGGGAAGAGGGGACATGTCGAACGTGCACCGGGCCGTGGTGGGCGGTGTCGCGCTGCTGGGGGTGGTCGGGACGAGCGTCGGCCTCTGGGCCACGCAGTCCCCCGAGCACGTCGCGAGCAGCCTGGTCGTCGACGACGACGCGCAGGTCCTGGACCTGTCGGCGTTGGAGGCCGGCGTGGAGGGGCTGCGCTTCCACGAGCCGACCGATGTCGCCGTCTTCAGCACCCTGGGGGGCGAGGCGGCGCGGACCGACGACCTGGCGCTCAACACGGCCGTGCTCGAGCACGCGCGATCCGAGCGCACCGAGTGGCTCTCGCCGGACGGGCAGACCTGGGCCGACGACCTGTTCGTCTTCGCGGTCGATCCCGAGGGGAGACTGGTGGGCACCTACTTCGGGGAGAACCGCGAGGTCCCCCAGGAGGAGCAGCTGCAGATCCAGGACGCCGCCAAGGACGACTTCCGCGCGGCCGACTGGACGGACGGCACGCTGGCCGGGCTCGAGGCGGGGGCGGCGCGCATCGAGCAGCCCTTCATGAGGTCGGCCGGCGGGGTCGTCCTGGCCGGGCTGCTGTCGCTGCTCACCGCCGTCGGCGCGGGCACCTGGCTGGGCGTCGGCGTCCACCGCGCCCGGGTCAGCCGCGACATGCGCGCCGAGGGCGACCGCCGGATGGCCTCGGTCGTCGGTGAGATGGACGCCACCGAGCTGCACGCCCGGCTCATCCCCGAGGACTCCCGCTACGGCGGGCGCGTCCTGCGCCGCTACGACGAGTTCACCCGCGGGGTGCGCGAGCTCACCGAGCTCGGCAACGAGGCGCGCGCCATCCCGGAGTCGTCGTACAACCGGAAGGCGTCGCAGACCCGGCTCACGGCATACCGCGACAAGGCCCTGGAGCTGGACCACCTCGACGACGTCATCGCCGACACGGCGACCTTCCTGACCCGCGAACGTGCCTGGTCGGAGGCGTGGACCCGCCAGGAGGCGCCGCTGCGCGAGGACCTCGAGCAGGTCGACGCGGTGATCGCCACGGACGTGCCGGACGAGGCGCGCGGGCTGCCCGAGGTCGCCGAGCTCCGGGAGTTCGCGTCCGGCGCCCTGGCCCGCCTGGACCAGCTGCGCGGGCAGCTGGAGGCGCAGGAGGTCTCCCCGGACGACGCCCTGGACGAGCTGCGGACCACCCGCGACGGGTTGAGCGAGCGGCTGGACCGGCTCGCCGGTGCCGTCGCGGAGGAGGTCGGGAAGACGCCCGAGGAGCGGGTCGCCATGAAGAAGGCGATGCGCGACGAGCGGTCCCAGCGCCGCACCGAGGCCACGATCCTCGCCGCGGCCTACCCGTCCTGGGGCTGGTACCCGCTCGGCGCGTTCCAGACCGGCCTGCACTCCGGCACCGCCGCCGTGGAGCAGTCGCGGTCCAGCTCGAGCGGGGCGAGCTCCGGCTACGGCGGCGGCGGCAGCTTCAGCGGCGCCGGGAGCTCCTCGCGGTTCTGACTGCGGGAGCGTTGCCGGTGCCGTGAGCTGCTCGCGGTTCTGAGCGGGTTCTGGGCGGGATGGGTTGCTCGCGGTTCCGAGCGTGCTCGTTTTCTTCTCGCCCGGCATCTGCTCCGACTAGGGCGTGCCGCGGGTGGGGTTCGCCGGAGGATCCGTAGGCTCGGCACCGACCGATGACCGGGTGGTCCTGCGCCTCGACCCCCGAGCGAGGAGCAGAGCACGTGGCCCAGGACCTGCCCGACGACCTCCGACAGGCGATTGCCAGCATGACGCCGGACGAGCTGCACCAGCTGCTCGCCGGGATCGCCGCCGCCAGCGGCGGCCTTGGAGCCCCCGAGTTCGGCTGGCCCAGGGTGGAGCCGGTCGTGCTGCCCGACCCGCCCGAGGACGACGTGCTCCTGACCGTGCGGGTCGACGTCGATGATGTCAGGCCGCCGGTGTGGCGCCGGCTGGAGCTGCGCGGCGACCTCCAGCTCGGCGAGGTGCATCACATCCTGCAGGCGGCGTTCGGCTGGCTGGACGGGCACCTGCACCGGTTCTGGCCCGGACCGGCCAAGCGCATCTGGACCGGGCCGTTCTTCACCACCGAGCTGGACGAGATCGAGCCCGAGGACGAGGGCATGCAGCCCGAGGTCGAGGTGCGCCTCGACCAGGTGCTGCGCCAACCGGGTGACCGGCTGTTCTACACCTACGACTTCGGAGATGACTGGACCTGCACCCTCAAGCTCGAGAAGGTCGTCACGCTGGACGACGACGCCGAGGTCGAGGACGCGGTGTGCACCGCCGCTCGCATGGCCGGTCCGCTCGAGGACTGCGGCGGGCCGCCCGGACACCAGGAGCTGGTCGACGCGTTTCGGGCCGGCGGTGTCGCAGCGCTCGACCCGCAGATGCGCGCCTGGGTGCCACCCGGGTGGGACCCCTTCGAGGAGGACGTCGCCTCGGTCAACGAGCGGCTGCGGATCGCCGGTATGACGCAGGCCGAGCTGATGGAGTCGCTCGCCTCGGGGGAGGACGCGGTGGAGTGGCCGTCGGCCCTGGAGCCGCTGCTGGACCTGGCCCTGCCGGACGTGCTCGGCGAGCTGGCCGAGCTGACCCGGACGGCGCGGGACGCCAGCAAGTACGGCGACCTCACGGCGGAGGACCTCGCCACCCTGGCCCGCCCCTACCGCTACCTGGTCGACCTGGCCGGGGACGACGGCATACCCCTCACCCAGGCGGGGTGGATGAAGCCGGCGGTCGTGGAGCAGATCTACCGCGACCTCGGCTTCGAGGACGGATGGATCGGCACGGGCAACCGCGAGGACCAGACCGCCCCCGTCGCGGACCTCCGGGCGCGCTGCCAGCGGGTGGGGCTGCTGCGCAAGTACCGGGGCCGGTTGCTGCGGACCCGGGCGGCTGCAGCCCTGACCGACGACGCGGACCTCGTGCAGCACGTCGCCGGGCGGGTGGGCGCCGACAAGAACGATCTGGTGCAGGCGGCGATGGCGCTCTTCGCGCTGGTGAGCGCGGCGACCGGCGAGACCGGCTACGACCACCGGGTCCCGGTGGCGGACCTCATGACCCGCTGCGGCCTCCGGACCACGTCACGAGGGGTCGACCCGCACCACGCCATTGAGTGGTGCCGCCCGGTCTGGCGAACGCTCTCGGACGCGTCCGGGCTGAAGCTGCTGCGCGCAGAGCCCGACCAGCAGAGCCGCCGGCGGGTGGCCGGAATGGCGCGGATGATGCTGTGGCCCCAGGTCGTCGTGTGACCCACCTCAGCACGACGACCCCGGGCGCCCGCACCGTGTCGGTGCGGGCGCCCGGGGTATGCCGTGGGGGCGGTCAGCCCGCCAGCGTCGCCGTGTCGATGACGGCGCGGTAGCGCACGTCCCCGGCCACGACCTTGTCGTAGTAGTCGTCGACCTGGCCGGCGTCGATGACCTCCACGGTGGCGGTGATGCCGTGCTCGGCGCAGAAGTCGAGCATCTCCTGGTGCTCGGGCAGGCCGCCGATCATGTTGCCCCTGATGGAGCGCCGGTTGGCCAGCAGCGAGAAGGCGCTGACCTGCAGCGAGTCCTCCGGGGCGCCGACATTGGCCAGGACCCCGCCGCGGTCGAGCAGACCCATGTAGGAGTCCAGCGGGATGCCCGAGCCGACGGTGTTGACCAGGAGGTCGAAGCTGCCGGCGAGCTCCTCGAACGCCGTGCCGTCCTGGGTGGCGCGGAAATCCTGGGCGCCGAACGACATACCGTCCTGCTTCTTGCTGTCGGTGCGGCTCAGCACGGTGACCTCGGCGCCCATGGCCGCGGCGATCTTCACCGCGACGTGCCCGAGGCCGCCCATGCCGATGACGCCCACGCGCGAGCCCGGGCCGACGCCGGCCTCCTTGAGCGGGTGGTAGGTCGTGATGCCCGCGCACAGCAGCGGCGTCACGCCGGCGTAGTCGGCCTCGTCGTAGGAGTCCGGGATCTTGACGACGAAGTGGTCACGGACGACGACCTCGCCGCTGTAGCCACCCTTGGTGACCTCCCCGTGGTAGTCCTCCTGGCCGTAGGTCTGCACGGCGCCCTTGAGGCAGTACTGCTCCTCGCCGTCCTGGCAGGGCGCGCACTCGCCGCAGGAGTCGACGAGGCAGCCGACGCCGACGACGTCACCGACCTGGTGGGCGGTCACCTCCGGGCCGACCTCGGTCACGGTCCCGAGGATCTCGTGGCCGGGGGTGAGCGGGTAGATCGTGCCGCCCCACTCCTCCCGGGTGATGTGGATGTCGGTGTGGCAGATGCCGGCCCAGCGGATGTCGATGCGCACGTCGTCCGGTCGCAGGTCGCGGCGCTCGATCTGCACCCGCTCGAAGGCGGCTCCGGCCGATGCAGCGGCGAGTGCTGGTGTGGTGGTCGTCACTGATGCTCCTCTGTGGGGTTCGGTGAACAGCAGAGCCGCGACACGAGGTCGCGGCTCACGCAGCCTCCAACCATCGGCGGGCCGCGCAGATTCCCCGGGAGGGCTAGCGTGCGGGCATGAGCACGCAGACGGAGCAAGGGTTCATCCGGCAGCTCGGGCGGTGGGACGCCCTCGCGATCGGGTTCGGCGCGATGATCGGCTTCGGCTGGGTGGTGCTCACCGGGGAGTGGCTGGTCGCGGCCGGCACCCTGGGTGCGGTGCTGGCCTTCGTCGTCGGCGGGGTCATCATGGCGCTCGTCGGGCTGACGTACGCCGAGCTGGTCGCCGCGATGCCGCACGCGGGGGGCGAGCACAACTACGTCATGCGGGCGATGGGGTCGCGGTGGGCGTTCGTGGCGTCCTGGGCCCTGGTCGGCGGCTACGTCACCATCGCCGCCTTCGAGGCGGTCGCGCTGCCCCGCACCGCGGCATACCTCTGGCCGGCGCTGGAGTCGGTGGAGCTGTGGTCGGTGGCCGGCTCGCCCGTCTACCTCGGGTGGGGCGTCATCGGCACGGCGGCCGCCGTCGTGCTCACCGTGATCAACGTCGTCGGCATCCGGCCGGCGTCGCTCGTGCAGACCTTCATCGTGCTCTTCCTCGTCATCATCGCCGTGCTCATGCTCGTGGGGGTCGGCGTCGGCGGGTCGCTGGAGTATGCCGAGCCGCTGGTCACCGGGGGTTTCGCCGGCTTCGCGGCCGTGCTCGTGGTGGTGCCCTTCCTCTTCGTCGGCTTCGACGTCATCCCGCAGTCGGCCGAGGAGATCGACCTGCCGTTCCCGCTCATCGGCAAGCTCATCGTGCTCTCGGTGGCGCTGGCCAGCCTGTTCTACATCGTCATGGTGGGCGCCTCGGGGCTGGCGATGGACCACCAGGAGCTCGTGGACTCCGACCTGGCGACGGCCGACGCGATGGCGGCGCTGTGGGGCTCGCAGACCTTCGGGACGATCCTCGTGGCCGGGGGCCTGGCCGGCATCCTCACCTCGTGGAACGCCTTCCTCATCGGCGGGTCCCGGCTGCTCTACGCGATGGGCCGGTCGGGCATGCTGCCGGCGGCGTTCGGTCGTCTGCACCCGCGGTTCCGGACGCCGACGGCCGCGCTGCTCTTCATCGGGGTGCTGTCGGCCGCCGCGCCGTGGCTGGGGGCGGACGCGCTCGGCTGGCTGGTCGACTCCGGGTCACCCTCGATCGTGCTCGGCTACCTGCTCGTCACGGTCGCCTTCCTGGTGCTGCGCCGGCGCGAGCCCGAGATGGACCGGCCGCTGCGCATCGGCGGCACCGGGTCCGGGGGCGTGGTCATCGGTGTGGTGGCGCTGGTGCTGGCCGCCGGGCTGGCCTCGCTCTACCTGCCCGGCATGCCGTCCTCGCTGCCGCTCGAGCCCTGGGTGCTCTTCGGTCTGTGGTGGCTGCTGGGTCTGGTCCTGCTGCTGCGGGTCCCGTCGGTCCCCGGCGGCCCGGACGCCGAGGAGACGGTGCTGTCCCGGCGGGAGGCCTCCTGAGGGAGCGCGGGCGGACGGAGCCACGGGCGGCCCGGCCCCTCCCCCGCGCTACCCCTGGTCGAAGGCGGCGTCGAAGGAGGCGGTCGAGGGCGGGAAGTCGAGGGCGCGCAGGTAGTCCAGCGCCTCCTTGGCGCCGTGCAGGCGGTCCATCCCGGCGTCCTCCCACTCCACCGAGATCGGCCCCTCGTAGCCCGCCCCGGCGAGCGCCCGGAAGCAGTCCTCCCACGGCACGTCACCGCGCCCGGCGGAGACGAAGTCCCAGCCGCGGCGCTGGTCGCCCCACGGCAGGTGCGAGCCCATCCGCCCGTTGCGTCCGCCGCCGACCCGCATCCGGGTGTCCTTGCAGTCCACGTGGTAGATGCGGTCGGCGAAGTCGGTGATGAAGGCGACCGGGTCGATGTCCTGCCACATCATGTGGCTCGGGTCCCAGTTGAGCCCGAAGGCCTCACGGTGGCCGATCGCCTCCAGGGTGCGCACGGTCGTCCAGTAGTCGTAGGCGATCTCGCTGGGGTGCACCTCGTGGGCGAAGCGGACGCCGCACTCGTCGAAGACGTCGAGGATGGGGTTCCACCGGTCGGCGAAGTCCTGGTAGCCCGCCTGGATCCGGTCGGCCGGCACCGGCGGGAACATCGCGACGTACGGCCAGATCGAGGAGCCGGTGAAGCCGACGACGGTGTCCACGCCCATGCGCTGCGCCAGCCGGGCGGTGTGCTGCAGCTCCTCGGCCGCGCGCTGCCGCACGCCCTCGGGGTCGCCGTCGCCCCACACCTTGGCCCCGACGATGGAGCGGTGCCGCTCGTCGATGGGGTCGTCGCAGACGGCCTGACCCTTGAGGTGGTTGGAGATCGCCCAGACGCCGAGGCCGTGGCGGCGCAGGATCTCCAGCCGCCCCTCGACGTACTCCTCGTCGTCCCAGCGCCAGGCGTCCAGGTGCTCCCCGGACACGGCGATCTCGAGGCCGTCGTAGCCCCAGCCGGCCGCCAGCCCGGCAACCTCCTCGAGGGTGAGGTCGGCCCACTGGCCGGTGAAGAGGGTGAACCTGCGTGCCATGTGCGTCTCCTTCGCTCGCGTGCTCAGCGTGTCAGGCGGGGAGGTCGACGGGTGTGCCGCCGCGCCCGCTGCTCGTCTCGATGGCCTCCAGCACCCGCTGGACCGCGAGGCCGTCGGCGAAGCTGGGGTGGATCTGCTCGCCGGTGGCGATGGCGCGCAGGAAGTCCGCGGCCTGGCTGGTGAAGGTGCTGTCCCAGCCGAGCACGTGCCCGGCCGGCCACCAGGCGCCGACGTAGGGGTGCTCGGGCTCGGTGACGAGCACCGTCTCCGCTCCCCCGCCGGCGCCGGTCACCACCAGCTCGTTGAGCCGCTCGAGGTCGAAGCGCAGCGACCCGGCCGAGCCGTAGACCTCGATCTGCAGCGCGTTCTTGCGGCCGGTGGCCATGCGGCTCACCTCGAGGCTGGCGACCGCCCCCGACGAGGTATGCAGCGTGGCCCAGGCCGCGTCGTCGACGTCCACCTCCTCGCGGTGGTCGCCGTCGGCGGACGGTCGCTCGGTGACGAAGGTCCGCAGGTGGCCGGTGACGCGGGTGACCTCCTCGCCGAGGAGGAAGCGCAGCTGGTCCACGGCGTGGGAGCCGAGGTCGCCGAGCACCCCGGACCCGGCGGTGTCCTTGCGCAGCCGCCAGCTCATGGGGGCCTGGTCGTCGGCCAGCCAGTCCTGGAGGTAGGACAGCCGCACCTGGCGCACCGTCCCGACCCGGCCCTGCTCGACGAGGTCGCGGGCGAGCGCCAGGGCGGGCACCCGGCGGTAGTTGTGGCCCAGCATCGACCGGCCGGCGCCGGGCGCCCCGGCCGCCTCGACGAGCCGGTCGCAGTCGGCCACCGTGTTGGCCAGCGGCTTCTCGACGAGCACGTGCTTGCCGGCGGCGAGCGCGGCGAGCGCCACCTCGGCGTGCAGGTGGCCGGGGGTGCACACGTCCACGACGTCGACGTCGTCGCGCTCCAGGACCTCCCGCCAGTCGGTGGCGGCGTCGGCCCAGCCGAGCTGCTCGGCGGCCGCGCCCACCCGGGCCGCGTCCCGCCCGACGAGGGTCTGCATGCGGACCTGCGGGAGGTCGTCGTAGAAGGCGTTGACGTTGCGCCAGGCGTTGGAGTGGGCCTGCCCCATGAAGGAGTAGCCGACGACGGCCACGCCGAGGGTCGCGGCGGGGTCGGGCGCGGCGGCACGGGGCGCCGGGGCGGCGGAGGGCTGCGGGGAGGCCGCCCGGTCGACGGTCGCCGTGGTGGCGCCGGTGCTGCTGCGGTCAGGCATGGGACTCCCCCTGGGTGAGGCGGCGGAGGAAGGCGAGGCCGTCGGCGGCCAGGTCGTCCTGGGTCGGCGCCAGCGGCCGCCAGATCGAGGCGGCGGTGGCGATGGTGTCGTTGTCGGCGGTGAAGGACTCGATGACCAGCGGCCCGGCGTAGCCCACGTCGGTGAGCGCGTCGAGGATCGCCGGCCAGTCGGTCTGGTCGCCCCCGGGGGCGCCGCGGTCGTTGCCGCAGACCTGCACGTGCACGAGGTGGTCGCCGGCGCGCCGGACCGCCGCGGCGGAGTCCCGCTCCTCGATGTTGAGGTGGTAGGTGTCGAGCGCCAGCCCGACGTGCGCCCCGAGCGGGCCGTGCAGCAGCTCGCCGAGGCCCTCGAGCGCCTGGTCGACCGTGTTGACCAGCGAGGTCTCGTAGCGGTTGAGCGGCTCGACGCCGATCCGGACGCCCGCGGAGGCGGCGTGCTCGACCACGGGGGCGAGGTTGTCCCGCCACTGCGCGCAGGCGTCCTGGCGCTGCTGCGGCGACATGCGCCATACCCTGCCGGTCGCGGCGTAGAACGGCCCGCACACGGCGGCCGCGCCGATGCCCTCGGCGAGGTCGACGCACGCCTTGAGGTAGTCCTGGGTGGACCGGACCGTGGCGGCGTCGGCGTCCACGAGGTCGCGCCCGGGAGCCATCGCCCCCACGACGCACGGGGTGAGCCCGGTGTCGGCGAGCACGGCCCGGGTGGCGGCGACGGTGAGGTCGCCGGGCTGCTCCAGCGGCAGCTCGACCGCGTCGAAGCCGAGGTCGGCGACGTGGCCGAGCAGGCCCCGGGCCTGGGCGTCGCGCAGCGGCGACGCCCAGACCCAGGTGTTGACGCCGATCATCACGGGATGACCCGCTCCTGCCAGACGTCCGGGTAGCCGGGCAGGTCCTCGCCGCCGAACTTGGCGTAGTGCCCGTCGGGCATGCCGTCGTTGGCCTCGAGGAAGTCGGCGCGCTCGTCCTCGGTGATCGGCACCTGCGGGAGCACCCACTCGGTGGGCACCTCCTCGCCGGCGAAGATCTGCTCCACCGCGAGCAGCGGGGTGCGCCACTGGAAGTTGGAGTAGACGGGCGCCAGGCCGGTGAGGCCGGTGTCCTCCCACTTGCGCAGGAAGCTCATCTCGTCCTCGCCGGTCATGACCGGGTAGTCCTGGCCGGCGTCCTCGAAGGCCTCGATGGCGGCGACGGCGCCGTCACCGGCGTCCATCCAGACGCCCTGCACCTCGCCGGTGGCCAGCTCGTCGGCGAGGATGTTCTTGATCTCGGCCGGGTCGGCGCCGGTGAAGTAGTCCACCGCCTCGATGCCGTTCTCCTCGAAGATCTGCTCGGCCGCCGCCCAGCGGTGCTCCAGCACGTCGACGCCGGGCAGGATGCGCAGCGCGACGACCTTGTCGCCCTCCTCGAGGTTCTCGGAGAGGAACTCGGCGGTGTCGATGCCCCAGGCATACCCGCCGATGGGGTGGATGAAGGTGGTGGGGCAGTCGGTCTCCACCCCGCGGTCGAAGACGACGACCGGCAGGCCCGTGTCGCAGGCCCGCTCGACGGCCGGCGTGAGCGCGGCGGTGGAGTTGGGCGAGATGACGAAGGCGTCGCAGTTGCCCTCGCTGATGAAGTAGTCGATGTCGGCGATCTGGGTGTTGTCGTCGGCCTGCGCGTCACGGGTCTCCATCTCGGAGATGACGCCGTCGTCCTGGAGCACCTGGAGCTGCTGGTTCATGGTGATCCAGCCGGTCTGCCGCCACGGGTTGTCGATGCTGGCGTTGGAGAAGCAGACCTTCTTGGCACCGTCGGAGGCGAACTCGGAGGTGTCGGTCATGTCGCCGTCGATGTACTGCAGCCACGGCTGCTCGGCGTCGCCCTCGAAGGTGGCCGAGCGCTGCTCGAACTGCTCGTCGTAGTCGGCCTGGTCGAACCACTCGTCGCTGTCGCCCTCGGCCTCCTCGCCTCCGTCCTCGGAGCCCTCGGAACCTTCCTCCGCGCCCTCCTCGGCGCTCTCGGTGGCCGGCTCGTCGAGGGACTCGTCGGTGGAGCATGCCGCCAGCATCGCCAGCGCGCTCAGGGCCGCGACGCTGCGGCCGATCGTCGTCCTGCGCATTGATCTCTCCCTTTAGGTGGTGCCCGGGTCGGGCGGGGTGGTGGTTGCGGACTCGGTATGCCGTTGCTCGGCACCCGGGGTGGTGGGTTCGGCGCTGCGTCGTCGGCGGCCGCCCTGCCAGGCGCGGGCCCCGATCGCGACGGCGACGATGATGATGACGCCCTGCACGGTGTCCCTCCAGGTGGAGGCGACACCGACGAAGTTGAGCAGGGTGAAGAGCAGCTCGAGCGCGAAGGCGCCGGCGGCGGCCGAGAGGACCCAGCCGCGCCCGCCGCCGAGCACGACGCCGCCGACGACCACCGCGGTGATCGCGGTGAACTCGTAGCCCTGGCCGACGGAGGGGTGCACCCCGGCATACCCGACGAGGATGATGCCGGCGACGGTGGCGGCCAGCGAGGACAGGATGAACGCGCGGGTCTTGAGCCACCAGGTCGCCGAGCCGGACAGGTGCACGGCCTGCGGGTTGTCGCCGACGGCGACCAGGGTGCGGCCGAAGGGGCGGCGCATGAGCCAGACCGCGGCGACCGCGAGGACCAGCAGGATGATCGCCGGGTAGGGGATGACCTCGAGGACCGGGACACCCTCGATGCCGCCGCGGCCGATCTGCCGGAACGAGTCGATCGGGTTGCCGGTGGCCGCGCCGCCGGTGAGGTAGAGCACCAGGCCGGAGAGCGCGAGCATCGTGCCGAGGGTGACGATGAAGCTGGGGACCTTGAGCAGGGTCGTCGCGAGCCCGTTGACCACCCCGACGAGCGTGCCGAGGACGACCATGAGGACCATGACCGGGAGCACCCGGCTCTCGTCCTGGCCGATGAAGTTGCCGGCGAGGACCACCTGCATCGTCACGACCGAGCCCATGGACAGGTCGAACTCGCCGGAGACGATGACGAAGTACTGCCCCATCGCGGCGATGGCGATCGGCGCCGTGCGGCCGATGAAGCGGATGAGCGAGCCGGGCTCGCCGAAGTTGGGGTTCGCGGCGATGACGCAGACGAGCAGGACGGCGACGAGGACGAAGACCGCCCCCCCGGGGGTGCGCAGGGCGCGCCCGATCTGTCCGGCGGTGCCGCCCTCGCTCATCGGCAGGGTCGCGCCGCGGGTCGTGGTGGCCTCGGCGGTGCTCATGCCGCACCTCCTGCGGTGGTGGGGGCGGAGGTATGCCGTGCCGCGCGCGAGCGCTCGAAGCGGGCCGGGCGGAGGTCGGCGTTGCGGCGGGCGTAGACCGCGACGGCGACGACGATGACCAGACCGCGGACGACGTCCTGGAGGAAGGCGTTGAGCTGCATGACGCCCATGACGTTGTCCATGACGGCGAAGATCGCGACGCCGCCGAGGGTGCCGAGGATGTTGCCCTTGCCGCCGGCCAGGACGGTGCCGCCGAGGACGACGGCGGCGATGGACATGAGGTCGTAGCCGCCCTGGGTGCCGATGGTGGGGCTGCCGACCGAGAGGCGGGCCAGCAGGAGCAGCCCGGCCATCCCGGCGAGCACCGAGCACAGGACGTGCGCGAGCACGACGGGCGGCTGGGTGCGGACCCCGGAGAGGCGGGCGACGTCCTTGCTGCCGCCGACGGCATACAGGTGGTGGCCGATGCGGGTGCGGCGCAGCAGGAGGATCACCAGCACGGCGCAGCCGAGCATGATGATCGTCGAGAGCGGCACCGGGCCGATGTTGAGGGCACCGATGAGGCGGAAGTCGCGGGGGGCCGAGCCGGCCGAGCCCTTGTAGTTGGTGCCGAGGTAGCCGGCCAGGATGAGGCCCATGCCCAGGGTGGCGATGAAGCCGTGGACGTGGAGGTAGGCGACGACCAGGCCGTTGACCAGGCCGATGAGGGCGGCCACGCCGAGGGCGGTGACGACGGCCAGCGGGATGTTGCCGGTCTGGCCGGCCATCGTGACGCCGCCGAGGAGGCTGGCGAGGCTGGCGACGTAGGGCACCGAGAGGTCGAGGCTGCCGGCGAGGATGACGAGGGTCTGGCCGATGGCGATGAAGCCGAGGATGCTCGTGCCGGTGAGGATGGCCGAGATGTTGCCGGCGCTGAAGAAGTTGCGGCCCGCGGCGGCGGTGATGATCGCGCCCAGGACGAGGACCAGCACGAGGACGAGGTAGACGATGCCCGTGCTGGTGAGGCGGGTGGGCCGGAGGCGGGCGAGGGCGTTCACGCGACGACCTCCTCGTGCTCGTCGGCGCCGGTCGCCAGGGCGAGGACGTCCTCCTCGGTGGCGCCGCGGGGCAGCTCGCCGGCGAGGCGGCCGTCGCGCATGACGAGGATGCGGTCGGACATCCCGATGACCTCGGGCAGCTCGCTGGAGACCATGAGGATGCCGACGCCGTCGGCGGCCAGGCCGCGCATGAGCTCGTAGATCGCGTGCTTGGCGCCGACGTCGATGCCGCGGGTGGGCTCGTCCATGAGCATGACGCGGGGGTTCACCGACAGCCAGCGGGCCAGGACGACCTTCTGCTGGTTGCCGCCCGAGAGGAACTGCACCTCCTGGTCCAGCGAGCGGGCGGCGACCTCGAGCGAGGACAGGACCCCGGGCATGCTCGAGCGGGCCTCGCCCGTGCGACCGGGGAAGACGGAGCGGACCACCCCGAGGGCGTTGTCGAGGACGGACTGGCCGAGCGCGAGGCCCTTGGCCTTGCGGTCCTCGGTGATGAGGGCGAGGCCGCGGCGGATCGCCTGGCGGGGCGAGCCGATGGTCGTGGTCTCGCCGTCCAGGGTCAGGGTGCCGCGGGTGAGCGGGGTGACGCCGAAGACCGACTCGACGAGCTCGGTGCGGCCCGAGCCCTGCAGCCCGGCCAGGCCGACGATCTCGCCGGCGCGCAGCGTGAGGTCGACGCCGTCGACATACCCGTTGCCGGAGCCCGAGAGGGTGAGCACGGCCTCCCCCACCTCGGTGCCGGGGGTGGGCTCGGGGAAGAACGCGGACATCTCGCGGCCGACCATGAGGCGGACGAGCGCGCCCTCGTCGAGCTCGGCGGCCGGCTGGGTGGTGACCTGCTGGCCGTCCTTGAGGACGGTGATGGTGTCGCAGAGGTCGAAGATCTCCTTGAGCCGGTGGGAGACGTAGAGGATGGCGACGTCGCGGTCGAGGAGCCTGCGGATGATGGCGTAGAGCAGCTCGACCTCGTGGTCGGCGAGCGCGGCGGTCGGCTCGTCCATGGAGATGATGCGCGAGTCGTAGCTCACGGCCTTGGCGATCTCGACGATCTGCTGCTCGGCGACCGACAGGGAGCGCACGGTCCGCTCCGCGTCGAGGCCGGTGACGCCGAGGCCGTCGAGGAGCTCGGTGGTGTCGCGGCGCATCGCGGCGGTGTCGACGAGCGGGCCGCGCCGCGGCTCGCGGCCGAGGTAGATGTTCTCCGCGACCGTGCGGTCCGGGAGGAGGTTGAACTCCTGGAAGACGGTCGACAGGCCGGCCTGCTGGGCCTGGATCGGGTGGGAGAAGTGCTGGGTCTGCCCACCGATCTCGACGGTGCCCTCGTCGGGCTGGTGCACGCCGGCGAGGACCTTCATGAGGGTGGACTTGCCGGCGCCGTTCTCCCCCACGAGGCCGTGCACCTGACCCGGGTGCAGCTCGAGGGTCACGTCCTCGAGGACGGCGTTGCCGAAGAAGCGCTTGGTCAGCCCGGTGGCCCGCAGGACGGGCTGCGTCGGGGTGCTGGCCGTCGGTGCGACGGCGTCGTTGGACGTCACGCTCAGGACTATGGCACGGCTCCTCGGCTTTTGTCGAGAGTCCGGCAAAAGTTGTTGGTTGAGCGTGTCGAAGTGGCGTGGTTCACTTCCGTGGTGCGCACCAGCGATGTCTTCGAGCTCCTGAGGGATGGTCGTCCGCGCACGCGTGCGCAGCTCGCCGAGGAGACGGGGATGGCGCGGAGCACCGTCGCGGCGCGGGTGGACGTGCTGCTGCGGATGGGCCTGGTGGCGCCTGTGGGCGGGGCGCGGTCGACCGGAGGGCGGCCTCCGGCGCTCATCGCGATGAACCCCGCCGCACGGGTCGTGGCCGGGGTGGACGTCGGTGCGACGCACGCCGTGGCCGCGCTGACCGACCTGGCCGGGACGGTGCTCGGCGAGAGGCGGGCCGAGCTCGACGTGGCCGACGGGCCGGAGGCGGTGCTCGGCTGGGTGACGTCGGTGGTCGGTGAGCTGCTGGAGGACGCGCGGCGTCCGGTGGGTGAGCTGGCGGCGGTGGGCCTCGGGCTGCCGGGGCCGGTCGAGCACTCGACCGGGCGGCCGATCAACCCGCCGATCATGCCCGGGTGGGACCGGTATGACGTGCCCGCCCACCTGCAGCGGACCTATCCCGTGCCCGTGCTCGTCGACAACGACGTCAACATCATGGCGCTGGGCGAGCGGGGCGCCTACCTGCCGTCGGTGGACGACCTCATCTTCGTCAAGGTGGCCACGGGCATCGGCGCCGGCATCATCTCGGGCTCACGGCTGCAGCGGGGGGCGCAGGGCACGGCCGGCGACCTCGGGCACGTGCGGGTCAGCAGCGGCGAGGGCGTCATGTGCCGGTGCGGCAACGAGGGGTGCCTCGAGGCCATCGCGGCTGGGCCGGCGCTGGCCGCTGCCTTGGCGGAGGGGGGCGTGGCGGTCGACTCGACGGCGGGGGTGGTCGAGCTGGTGCGGGCCGGCAACGCCGCGGCCGTGCAGGAGGTGCGGCGGGCCGGGCGCGACATCGGCGAGGTGCTCGCCACCATGGTGAACCTCATGAACCCCTCCGCCGTCGTCATCGGCGGGCGCCTCGCGGAGGCCGGCGAGCACCTGCTGGCTGGAATCCGGGAAGTCGTCTACCAGCGGTCCCTGCCGCTGGCAACTGAGCACCTGCGGATCGTGGCCTCCAAGGCGGGGGCGCAGGCGGGTGTGCTCGGTGCTGCCACCATGGCAGCCGATCACGTGCTCTCCCCCGAGGCTATTGAGGCCGCCAGCATGGGGGTGGCGTGATCCTCGACAATCAGGAGTTTCTTCATGCGAAACCGACTGATCACCATCGTCGACCTTGGCCGGCACGTGTCTTTCGACATCGCCACCAACGCGCTAGAGCAGGTGATCCAGAACTACGCCTATGCGGGTCACGATGTCGATGTCGTCACCGTGCGCAGCAGCACTCCCAGTGTCGTGAGGCGATTCATCAGCCAGGAGACAGATGTGCTGCACCTCATGGGACATGCCGGCAAAGACCCCGCAAGTGGTGCGTTGGGGTTTGAGAGCGACGGCGAGAGTTCTCGCGCCATCGACTTGGACTTGCGCGAGATCGCCGACGAGATCATCGACGGCGGTGAGCCAATCAGAGCCTCGGCGATCGTCGCCGACGGCTGCAGCACTCGCTCAGCCGCCTGGAGAGCGGCCATCCGAGACAGCATCGTCCGAGAGGTCACGTACGTCGGCACGACGACGGCGATCGGGTGGGACGACTCCATGATGTTCTCCTCGAACTTCTACGCGAGGCTTCTACGAAAGCGAGTTCCACGAAGCGGATTTGCATCGTGGGCGTCCGACTGCGTCGATTCTGTGGCAACAGCCGCAACCCAAGCCCGATTGCCCTCGCGTTTCCGTGGTGAGGTATTGAAGCCAAGCCCACGGGCCCTGGATTCACTCGCTACATACGGCAAATGAGTGTTTGGCAATGCCTATAGTCAGGCTGGGGCATCCATTTATCACCGACGCCTGGCGCTGAGCTATGCCATCGCCTGTCGCGAGGTAAATCGCTCATAGGCAACGCTGAGAAGAGAGGTGTCTGGCCGCTCGGCTCGCCGGGAGGGAACCACCATCAGCGATTGCGCATGTCGCGCCTGGAGCCCATGCCTGAGCATAGGACCGTCAACCTCTTCGAGAATGTCTCTGCGTATCTGGACTGTGAGATCTGGCCTGACGCCCATGATCCCAGAGTCGAACGCGGCATGGTGCAGCTTGCACAGGGACAACCCATTGCGAACGGAGGCTTCTCCAAGTTCGTGACTATCCGGGACGATGTGTGCAGCGTCAAGCAATGAACCGTGAGCGATGGCGCAAACCGCACATCGACGGCCGTAGGCGCGAAGAACCGAAGACCGGAAGACCGGTTGATGCAGACGCTGCTTTGTCACTCGTTCGACATACCTGCGCATCTGGGCTTCAAGAGGCGTGTCTACCTCGGCCAATCCAAAGACCTCGTCGACGGCAAGGGCAAACTGTTGCTGATGACGTTCTTCGCCTGCCACGAAGACGGGGAAGACAGGTTGGAAAAGCCCCGGACCCACGCCCAAGAACCATATGAGTGGCAACTTTTGCAGTCCCGCTTCGCGAAGGGCGCGGTTCTCGGAGTGATTGGGGTCATCGCCCCGCCACTTGTAGCGGATGAGACCGTCCGTCCCGGTGGAATCTTCGTACGGCCGAGCCTGGCCTTCAGCCCTGTAGACAGTCACAATCGACAAGGCAGCCTGGAGGAATCTGGGCTTGCGAATCCCTCGCTGCCGATCGATCAGGGGGACTCGGATCCCTTCGAACTCAAACGACTCAAGGTCGTCACGGCTCAGGGGATCAGCTCCATCGTTACTCCGTACAGTGAGCCAAGTGAGCGCCGCGGCCCTCAGTCTTTGATCGTCGGCGTCCGTCAACACCGGCCAAGCTTAGCTCCGCATGTGTTCACTGTGGGGTTGAACCCGCTCTGACCGCCGAAGCGCGGTTCGTCTTCGTCTCGCTCGTAACCCGTGACAAGAAGCGTTCGAAGGTGCACCCACGCTACAGGTACACCCTTGCCGCGTGTAGATGTGACGCGGGTGTCAACGCCCTGTATTCGCGAGGGCTGTAGGAGGCGACACCCGACATCTTTGTGCAAGACCGACACAAGATCAGCTTCGATGGGCCAACCTACAGATTGGCACCGGGCTAGTGGCTAGCCCGGTGCCAGTCTGCTGCGAGTCAGACCTTCTGCTGGATAGTGCCTCCCGGGTTCCTACGGACGGCCTGGTCGGTGACGAACCGCCCTGTGGCAGCTGAGCGGTTCACCTGCCGACTATTGCCCGTGCCGGAACCGACGCGCTCGGTCGTCGTTCTCGATGGCCAGCGTGCCGCAGCGGCCCTACTCACGAAGCGGCCGCTTCCAGCGCTGCGATTGACTGTTCGGGACATGTTGCCCTCCTAGAGCAAACTCCCGAGGCTGGAGGGCGCCCCTCTTTGGGGCACCAAGGACTCCGCTACGATCAGGGTGACCCATCCATCCGATTGGTCCCTTGGTCGTATGGCCTCGGCTGGGGCGGCCCCGTGACAGCGGGGCCGCCCCTTTTGAGTTCGCAACCTTCGGCTACGCCCTCAAGATCTCTGGGTCGTCAGCTGCAGCCGCTGGTGCTCCCGCAGCCCTCGCAGACGTAGCACGAGCCAGCCGGACGCATCTTCGTCCCGCAGGTCATGCAGATCGGCGCGTCGGCGACCTTGCCCTGGAACTGCTCGAGCAGCTCAGCCGAGGAGTGGATCTCTGGGTCGACCTTGCGCGCGTCGGCGGCACCGGCGCCCGACTGGTCGGCGACCTTCTCCACCTTGTCGGCCTTCTTGGCCGGCGTGGTGGCGGCGGACTGGCTGTAGTTCTCCAGCTCGTCCTCGTAGTCGTCGTCGTCGTTCGACGGCTCGAGCGGGGCGTACGACCCGGTCTCGAGCTGGCGGGCCCGCTCCTCCGCGGTGTGGATGCCCATGAACGAGCGGGTCTCGAAGTCCAGGTAGTCCAGAGCCAGGCGGCGGAAGACGTAGTCCATGATCGACTGCGCCATACGCACGTCCGGGTCATCCGTCATACCGGCCGGCTCGAAGCGCAGGTTGGTGAACTTCTCGACGAAGGTCTCCAGCGGCACGCCGTACTGCAGCCCGATCGACACGGCGATGGAGAAGGCGTCCATGACACCGGCCAGGGTCGAACCCTGCTTGCCGAACTTCAGGAACAGCTCGCCCAGGTCACCGCTCTCGTAGGTGCCGGCGGTGAGGTAGCCCTCCGCGCCGCCCACGGCGAAGCTCGTGGTCTGGCTGGACCGGCGCTTGGGGAGCCGCTTGCGGACCGGGCGGTACTCGACGACCTTCTCGACGGGAGCCTCGACCTCGTCGGCCTTCTTCTCCTTGTCGGCCTTGCCGTCGGACAGCGGCTGGCCGACCTTGCAGTTGTCGCGGTAGACGGCGAGCGCCTTGAGGCCCATCTTCCAGCCCTGAAGGTAGACCTCGGCGATGTCCTCGACGGTCGCCGACTCCGGCAGGTTGACCGTCTTGGAGATGGCACCGGACAGGAACGGCTGCACCGCGGCCATCATCCGCACGTGGCCCATGGGGCGGATCGCCCGGGCGCCCATCGCGCAGTCGAAGACCTCGTAGTGCTCGGGCTTGAGGCCCGGGGCGTCGATGACGTGCCCCTTCTCGGCGATGAACTCGACGATCGCCTCGATGGTCTCGTCGGCATACCCGAGGCGGTTGAGTGCCCGCGGGATGGTCTGGTTGACGATCTGCATCGAGCCGCCACCGACAAGCTTCTTGAACTTCACCAGCGAGAAGTCGGGCTCGATGCCGGTGGTGTCGCAGTCCATCATGAAGCCGATGGTGCCGGTCGGGGCGAGCACGGAGGCCTGCGCGTTGCGGTAGCCGTTCTTCTCCCCCGTCTTGACGACGGCGTCCCAGGCCTTGGTCGCGGCCTTGTGGACCGAGGAGTCCATGGTGTGAAGGGTGCGGATCTCGTCGTTCGCCGCCTGGTGCTTGCGCATGACGCGCTTGTGCGCGTCGGCGTTGCGGGCATACCCGTTGTAGGGGCCGACGACGCCGGCGAGCTCGGCGGAGCGCTTGTAGGCGGCGCCGGTGAGCAGCGAGGTGAGCGACGCGGCGAGCGCGCGGCCGCCCTCGGAGTCGTAGCCGTGACCGGTCGCCATGAGCAGCGCGCCGAGGTTGGCGTAGCCAATGCCGAGCTGGCGGTAGTTGCGGGTGGTCTCACCGATCGGGTCGGTCGGGAAGTCCGCGAAGCAGATCGAGATGTCCATCGCGGTGATGACCAGCTCGGCGACCTTCTGGTAGGTCTCCACGTCGAAGGTGTCGTCCTCGCGCAGGAACTTCATGAGGTTGAGCGAGGCGAGGTTGCAGCTGGAGTTGTCCAGCGACATGTATTCGGAGCAGGGGTTGGACGCGGTGATGCGACCGGTCTCGGGGTTGGTGTGCCAGTCGTTGATGGTGCCGTCGTACTGGATGCCCGGGTCGGCGCACTCCCACGCGGCCTGCGCCATCTTGGTGAAGAGGTGCTTGGCGTCGACCGTGGTGACGACCGAGCCGTCCTTGCGGGAGGTCAGGCCGAACTCGGCCTCCTCCTCCACCGCACGCATGAACTCGTCGGAGACACGCACCGAGTTGTTGGCGTTCTGGTACTGCACCGAGACGATGTCGTTGCCGCCGAGGTCCATGTCGAAGCCGGCGTCACGCAGCGCGCGGATCTTGTCCTCCTCGCGCGCCTTGGTGTCGATGAACTCCTCGATGTCGGGGTGGTCGACGTCCAGGACGACCATCTTGGCCGCGCGGCGGGTGGCGCCACCGGACTTGATGGTGCCCGCGGAGGCGTCGGCGCCGCGCATGAAGGAGACCGGGCCGGAGGCGGTGCCACCGGAGGACAGCAGCTCCTTGGAGGAGCGGATGCGGGAGAGGTTGAGGCCGGCGCCCGAGCCGCCCTTGAAGATGAAGCCCTCCTCCTTGTACCAGTTGAGGATCGAGTCCATCGAGTCGTCGACCGAGAGGATGAAGCAGGCGCTGACCTGCTGCGGGCTCTGGGTGCCGACGTTGAACCACACGGGAGAGTTGAACGAGAAGACCTGGTGCACGAGGGCATACGTCAGCTCGTGCTCGAAGATCTCGGCGTCCTCGTCGGTCGCGAAGTAGCCGTGCTCCTTGCCCGCCTTGACGTAGGTGAGGACGACCCGGTCGATGAGCTGCTTGAGACCGGTCTCGCGGGCGTCGGTGCCGACGGCGCCGCGGAAGTACTTCGTCGTGACGATGGTCGAGGCGTTGGCCGACCAGAAGTCCGGGAACTCCACACCGCGCTGCTCGAAGATCGTGTCGCCGGTCTTCCAGTTGGTCTGGACGACGTCCCGCTTCTCCCAGGTGACCTGGTCGTAGGGGTGGACACCAGGCGTGGTGAAGATGCGCTCGATGGTGAGGCCCTTGCCGCCCCGGCGTGCGCGCGTCTTCGCCCCGGTCGTCTCTGTCATGACTAGCTCTCCCTGTGTGTGGTGTCGGGCTTGCGGTGCTGAATTGAGTCAAGCGGTGGGTACTGACATACCCGGGTCTAGGGCTGGTGTCCCGGCGAGGCGGCCTCCACGTCGCG
This sequence comes from Serinicoccus chungangensis, assembly GCF_006337125.1. Classification (GTDB taxonomy): domain Bacteria; phylum Actinomycetota; class Actinomycetes; order Actinomycetales; family Dermatophilaceae; genus Ornithinicoccus; species Ornithinicoccus chungangensis. Next base: position 985,546 of record NZ_CP040887.1, on the reverse strand, counting down.
CTCGGAGCGCAGCAGCGTGATCGCCGACTCGAAGTCGTCGAGGTTGTCGAACGCCTGGTAGACGGACGCGAACCGCAGGTAGGCGACCTCGTCGAGCGCCTTGAGCGGCTCGAGGATGGCCAGACCGACCTCGTGCGCGTCCACCTCGGCCTGCCCCAGCGAGCGGATCGACTCCTCCACCTGCTGCGCGAGGAGCTGCAGCTGGGCGTCGGAGACCGGGCGCCCCTGGCACGCCTTGCGGGCGCCGGAGATCACCTTGTCGCGGCTGAACGGCTCGGTCGCGCCGGAGCGCTTGATGACCGAGAGGGTCGCGGTCTCGACGGTGCCGAAACGACGCCCGCACTCCGGGCACTGGCGACGCCGGCGGATGACGGTCCCCTCCTCCTGGACGCGGCTGTCGACGACCTTGGAGTCGGTATGACGGCAGAACGGGCAGTGCATCACTCGCCTCCTTCGATGTCGCGGCAGCGCGGCGCGAACGCCCCCGGAACGGGGCGCTCTGTGGGTGGGCCTGGGGACTGTGTGTGGATGACGTGTGGGTAGACGCCCTCCGGTTGTGCACAAGATGTGGACGAACCACAGGCTTGTAACTACTACATATGGGGAGCGTAGGTCAGTTGGCTACTAGATGCAAGGGGTCCGCGTGTCGCGATCCGGGTGGGTCGGCGCGAAGCCCGGAACGGCGCGGATCTCGGGCTCTGGAGGGCGTCAGGCTCTGGTCAGATCGGGCGTGAGTCTCTACTGTGGACAACGGTTCTGGAGGTCCGAGCTGGGGCAGACTGGAGCCGGACCACGGTCGCTGGGGAGTCGCGGCTGCAGGAGCAAGAAGGGGTATGCCGTGAGACGCACCGCCATCATCGCCGCCGCTGCCAGCCTGGTGCTGCTCCCCGCCTGCACGGAGAGCAACGAGCCCTCCCCCATGCCCACGTCGGAGGACGCGCTCACGACCGCGACCGAGTCACCCGAGGAGCCCGACGACGTGGCCGTCACGTCAGAGCCGGACGAGACCGCCGAGGAGACGGAGGAACCGGCGGCGGAGGGGCCTCCGGAGATGCCGGCCGAGGCGGAGGAGCAGACCGAGGAAGGGGCGGTGGCGTTCGCGCTCCATTACATCGAGGTGCTCAACTCCGCGATGACCCGTCCCGAAGTTGGTTTACTTGAGCCACTTGCCCTGGATAGTTGCGCGACCTGCGACAACTTCGAAGAACTTATTGCTTACGGCGCCGGCGAGAACGAATATCTGGCTCGGCCCATGGTGGACACTGGTGAACCACAATCTATCTTCACCGGCGAAACCGCTCGCGTCCTGCTACCAGCCGAGCAAACTGCCCAACCCTTTCTGCGGGATGGTGACCCGGTAGATCGGGCGCTTGAGCAACAAGAGTTGTCGCTTGTTGTCCGAGTTTCGTGGCAAGACGGGTGGCTAGTAGAAAGCATCACAATTGACTGATGTTCCGGAAAACAGCAACAGCGCTACTATTGATCATTCTCGCCGTCGTGCGACCGATGATCGGTATGGCAGCCGACGAAGGCAGCGACCCGCCATGCGCAGGGCTTGACGAGTGTGGCAACGAGGGGGACGGGTCGGAGGTCGGGCTCACGCACGAAGAGGTTCGTGCAATCGCCGATAAGTGGCCTCCAGGCACCCAACCCGACAACCCCACGTCGTGGTACGAATACGTGGCTGTCATCGATTGTCGTCCACCGAACACCGTTGAGCAGCCGCGGCTAGAGATCTGCCAGTCCGCTATTGACGCTTGCCTTGACGTGGCAGATCCCGCGTTCGCGTTGGCCATTATCTATCGGCGAACAGTTTCATCGGGTGGAGACGTCGAGCAAGATTGGGAGCCTACAGACGCGACGTGCTTTAGTGATTCCGTACCACCACGGTCGGGTGAGTTAGTGGAGGAACTCACCGAGGCCATGATCATCGAGCAGTTCCACCGCACCCAGTTCGCGCTGCCGCAGACCGTGATGGAGCCGCCGGGCAACCGCACGTTGGTCAACCTTCCGGTCTACTTCGAGCTCGCCTGGCCGGAGGGAGGGTTCCAGCCGCAGGAGGTCGACGTCACGACGCTGATCGGCCACGAGGTGCGCATCCGGCCGACGCTCGTCGGCGCCACCTACGTCACCGGGGACGGCACGGTCATCGGCCCCACCACCAGCCTGGGCGGCCCCTACCCAGGCGGCGACATCACCCACGAGTACGGGTCGGCTGCCGACGTGGGCCCCTACATCTCGGTGGAGTACGGCGGCGAGGTCAGCGTGGACGGCGGTGAGTGGAGCACCATTCCGAGCACGGTGACGATCGACGGGCCCGCCACCCCGCTGGAGGTCCTGACCTCGACCAACCGCCTCTACAGCAACGACCGCTGAGCGGCATACCTCAGAGCCACCCGCGGTCCTCGGCGAACCTCGCCGCCTCGACCCGGGTCGTGGTCCCGGTCTTCCCGATCGCCGACGAGAGGTAGTTGCGCACCGTCCCGGGCGAGAGGTAGAGCCGGCCGGCGATGACCTGGACCGGTGAGCCGTCCAGCGCCGCACGTAGGGCCTCTCGCTCGCGCTCGGTGAGCGGGTTCGGCCCGCCGAGCAGCGACTCGGTCGCCAGCGCGGGGTCGACGACACGCACCCCGGCGTGCACCCGCCGCACCGCCTCGGCCAGCTCGGGGGCGGGCGTGTCCTTCACGACGAAGCCGCGGGCCCCGGCGTCCATCGCCCGCCGGAGGTACCCGGGTCTGCCGAACGTCGTGACCATGAGGCAGCGGGTCGGCATACCCTGCTCCCGCAGCTCCTCGAGGACACCGATGCCGTCCCGTCCTGGCATCTCGATGTCGAGCAGGCACACGTCGGGCGAGGCGCTGCGCACCGCCTCCAGCACCTCATCCCCGCGTCCGACCTGGGCGACCACCTGCATGTCGCGCTCCAGGTCAAGGAGCGCCGCCAGCGCTCCCCGCACCAGGGCCTGGTCGTCCGCCAGGAGCAACCGGATCACCACCGCACCTCCAGAGCCGTCCCTGCTGCATCTCTCCGTGGACCGACGGTCAGCTGCCCACCCGCCTGGCGCACCCGTTCACCGGCACCGCACAGGCCGTTGCCCTCGACCAGTGCCCCGCCCACGCCGTCGTCGAGCACCCGCAGGGACGACTCGCCGAGCTCCACGGTGCACCGACTCGCCCCGCTGTGGCGCACCACGTTGGTCACCGCCTCCCGCAGGACCCAGGCCAGGGTGATGCGGTGCCGAGGGTCGACATCGGTGACGGCACCGCATACCGCCATCTGGATCCCCGCCCCCGCCAGGGCGACCCGCGCCGCCTCGAGCTCATCCGCCAGCCGCGCCACCCGCAGACCGCCGACGGTCGCGCGGATCTCGGCGAGCGCCTGACGGGACAGGTCCTGCACCTCGGCGAGCTCCTGCTTCGCCGCCGCCGGATCGACGTCGATGAGCCGCTGCGCCAACTCGGTCTTGACCGTCACCACGGTCAGCGAGTGCCCCAGCACGTCGTGCACGTCCCTCGCGACGCGCTCCCGCTCCTCGGTGAGGGCGAGCTGCCCCTCGACCTCGTGCGCCGACTCCTGCCGCTCCTCCAGGTGCCGGGGACAGCACGCTCGTGGCCAGCGAGCAGGGCGATGCCCCAGAGCATGACCGAGCGGGGCAGTCCCCAGGCGACCGTGCTCGTGACGACACCCAGCGCGAAGAGCGTCAACGAGGTCGTCCACATGGCCCGCCAGGGCAGGAAGAACACCGGGACGGCGACGATGAACGGCAGAGCGGTCAGGGAGTTGGGACCGATGAGCACGGCCAGCACGAGCGCCGTGGCGACCATGGCGGCCAGTCCGACCATGCCGCCGCGAGCGGCGCGGGCGTACTCCCCCGCCGCGACGAGGTGCGTCGACAGGCGGACTGTCACGACGTAGGCCGCCATGAACGCCACGACGACGGCGGTCGAGGTGACCCGCCACGCCATCGACCCGTCCGTGGTCCAGATGTAGGTCACGGGGAACGCGAAGAAGACGAGCCAGATCGCGCCGAAGAGCCACCCCCAGCGGCCCCACGCGTCGGTGCCGGACTTCCTCGGGCTCATGGGTCCACTGTGCCACCGGGTGCGGCGGCTCGGCCATGACGTCTGTCACCGGCGTCGACGCAGGTCAGCGGGTCTGTCGGTGGGCGGTGCTTGAGTGCGGGTATGGAGTTCTCACCGGGGGGCGAGCGGGGCGGCGCGGGTGCGTGGTCGCCTCCTGCGGGTGCGCCGGTGGTCCTCGAGTGGGGCGAGGCGCTGGACGAGCTCGACGCCCTGGGCCTCGCGGACTACCAGGCCCTCATGGACGAGGTCGCGACCGTGCTCGGGGAGATGCACGGGCGGGAAGGTCGGGGACTTCCGGCCGAGGAGCTCGGGGCCGGCCTGGAGGCTGCAGCGATGGCGTTGGGGCGCGCGAGCCTCGGGAACGACGAGGTCGTCTCGGTGCAGGACGCGGAGCTGACCGGGGCGCTCGAGGCGGTCGGACGGCTGCAGACACGGCTCGGAGCCATCGGGTTCCGGCTCGCCCAGCAGGCGGCGGCCCGGGGTCTGCACCAGGAGTCCGGAATGACGCTCGTGGACTGGCTGCGGGTGCGGTGCCCGTGGTTGAGCAGCGGCGACGCCGCCCAGGTGGCGTCGGTGGTCACGGCCGCCGAGGCACCCGCGGGGGCGCAGATCGGGGAGGCGGTCGCGCGCGGCGACGTGCCGCTGCACCGGGCGGCGACCGTGGCGCGGACGATGACGCGGCTCAAGGAGTCGCTGGACCCGGACCAGGAGGAGTCCTACACCCGGATCGCGACCGCGGCAGCCGGCCGACCTGATGTGTCGGACAAGGACCTGTCCGTCGTGTGTCACCGACTGCTGGAGGACCTGCTCCACGAGACGACCCCGGGCGAGCGCGAGCGGGCAGCGATCGCCCTGCGGGGTGTCTCGTCCAGGCGCATCGCCCCCGGGCTCACCCGCTTCACCATCGACGCACCCGACGGTGCGGCCGCCACGATCGGCGGTGTCCTCACCTCCCAGCTGGCGGCACCGGCCCCTGACGAGACGACCCAGGAGCCGGATCCACGGACGGCGACGCAGCGTCGTTTCGACGCGCTCATGGCGGTCATCAACCGGGGCACGACCCATCCGGGCGCCCCGCCGTCGACCGCGCGGGCGACGGTCATCCTCACCATCCCCTTCGACCCTGAGCGAGGTCTGCCGTCCGGTCCGGCGACGACCGCCGACGGTGCTTACGTGCCGCCGCGGCAGGTCGCGGAGCTGGCCTGCTCGGCCGACATCACCCCGGTGTGGATGGCCGCCGACGGGGAGCCGCTCGCCCTCGGGCACACGGCACGCTTCGCCTCACCCGCCCAGTGGAAGGCGCTCGTGGCGCGCGACCGCGGCTGCAGCTATCCCGGGTGCAGCGCCCTCCCCCAGTGGTGCGACAGCCACCACGTCGACTGGTGGAGCCGCGGCGGCCGCACCGACGTCGACCGGATGGCGCTGTTGTGCGGGCGGCACCACACCGTGGTGCACCAGCACGAGCTGAGCGCCTCCATCCGTGGCGGCACCGTGACCTGGCACGTCTGAGGACCTCGCCCCGGAGCCGGCCTGCGCGGTCCGGCTCAGAGGCACGCCCGTGGGCAGGGGCGGTCGGTGCAGCGGGGCAGGGGCAGGTCGATGCAGCGGGGCAGGGTTGCTCGCACCGGCCGGGATCTGAGGCGACAGACCCTCTGGTGCCGGGACGCGACAGCCGAACTCGTGGGGAGGCATACTCCGTCGGCGGATGCTGTTGAGCGGGTATGCCCTCCTCTCGCATCCCGCTGTCCGTGCTCGACCTCGTGCCCCGCTCGCAGGGCATGACGGCCGCCACCGCCATCCAGGAGTCCGTCACGCTCGCACGCGAGGTCGACGAGCTCGGCTATCGCCGCTTCTGGATGGCCGAGCACCACGGGTCCGAGGCGTTCATGTCCTCCGCCACCGCTCTCCTGCTCGGGCATGTCGCCCACGCCACCCAGCGCATCCGGCTCGGCTCGGGCGGGGTGATGCTGCCCAACCACTCACCGCTCATGGTCGCCGAGTACTACGGGACCCTCGCCACCATCCACGGGGACCGCTTCGACCTGGGCCTGGGTCGTGCACCGGGCACGGATCCCATGACGGCCGCCGCACTGTCGCGCTCGAGCGGCCATCTGCCGGACTTCGCCTCGGAGGTGGCGGACCTGCAGGGCTACCTCGGTGCTCCGCAGGCCGGCCGCAGGGTGCGCGCCCTCCCCGGCGAGGGCACCGAGGTGCCGCTCTGGATGCTCGGCTCCTCGACCGGCGGAGCCCAGGTGGCCGCGGCGCTCGGACTGCCCTTCTCCTTCGCGTCGCACTTCGCCCCCGACCAGCTCGCGGAGGCGCTGGCCATCTACCGCGACCGCTTCCGCGCTGACGCCGCCACCGCCCAGGTCGACCGCCCGACCACCATGGCCGGCGTCAACGTCCTGGTGGCGCCGACCCAGGAGGAGGCCGACCACCTCTTCACCACGGCGCAACTGATGGCCATCCGCATCCGCTCCGGCCAGCCGGCCCCGCTCGACCCGCCGGTCGACAGCCTCGCCTCCGTCGTGCCGACCGAGCTCCTCCCCCTGGCCAACGCCCACCAGTCCGTCCGCATGGTCGGCACCCCGGACACGGTCGTCGAGCAGCTCGAGAGCTTCGCCGCGACCCACGAGCTGGACGAGCTGATCGTCACCACCTACACCTACGACCCGCAGATGCGCCGGCGCAGCTACCGGATGCTGGCCGACGCCTGGGGTATGCCGTCCGCCTCCCCCGTCGAGATGGCGTCCTGATCCCACTGACCCGATGCGTCGCGGACATCCGCTGTCCCGGACACCGGCCGTCGTCCTGACGCGGCCGGGTCGGCGGTGGCAGCCTGGCACCCATGGCACCGAGCACACCCTCGACGACCAGCACGAGCTTCCAGGATCTGCCCGGCACGGAGGACTGGCGCGTCCTCGGCCGTGGCGCCGCCGCGTGGTTCGCCGCCAGGTCGCACTCCGACGCGGCGCTGCTGGCGCGTGCGGTGGGCGAGCTCTGCCGGGATGGCGACACCGCACCTCCCGACCTGGACGTCCGCTCCACCGGCGTCCAGGTCCGCCTCGGCGCTGACACCAGGGTGACGGCCGTTCACGCCGACCTCGCGAGGGCCATCTCGGACACCGCCCGTGGGCTCGGTCTGGAGCCACAGCCGGGCGTCCTCCGGGAGCTGGGCCTGGTGGTCGACACGCAGCACCTCGAGGGCGTGAGGGCGTTCTGGGAATCGGCCCTCGGGTATGAACGCCACGACCAGGACGGCCTGGCCGACCCGCTGCGTCGTCATCCTTTGCTGAGGCTTCAGCGGATGGACGCCCCACGACCGCTGCGCAACCGGCTCCATCTGGACTCCGTGGCCGCCCAGCCGGTCGCGTCCGGGACGGTGGACCGTCTGGCCGCAGGAGGGGCCGACGTGGCCCACCACGGCTACTACGCGACGGTCGCGGACGAGGAGGGCAACGAGGTCGACATCCTGCCGCTGCCCGAGGACGCGGACCGCTGGGACGCGCCGGAGACCGATGACTGGCGACTGGTCTTCTCCGCCGTGGCCGTCTACCCCGCCGCCACGCTCGAGCAGGCGACCCGCCTCGTGACCGTCGCCGCCGAGATCGCCGACCGGGCCGGGCTCCCGCTCCTGCTCGACGTGCGACCCGCCCGATCCGCGGGACACCCCGTCGGTGGCCCCGAGGAGACGGTCGTGGTCCTCGACACGGGCAAGGACCGCTGTGAGATGGACGAGGGCTACCTCCCGCTCTGCCAACGTGTCCAGCGCGAGGCCCGGTCGCTCGGGCTGACTGCCGCGCCCGAGCGGGCCCGCTTCATCCAGGTCGGCATCGATGCTGCCGACGTCGCCACGACGCGCTCCTTCTGGCAGGCGGTCCTGGGCTACGAGCCCGACCCGCGCGGCGGCGTCACGGACATCGTCGACCCGCGGCGCCTCGGCCCCGTCCTCTTCTTCCAGCCCCTGGATCTCGAGGAGACCGAGCGTCGCACCCAGCGCAACCGCCTCCACCTGGAGGCGGTCGTGCCCCACGATGTGGCGGCCGCCACGGTGTCGACGGGGCTGCGCGCCGGAGGCGTCCTCGTGCGCGACCACGGCCCGGCCTCGTGGACCCTGGCCGACCCCGAGGGCAACGAGATCGACATCGTGGCCGGCGCGGCGAGGGAGGAGCACCGGGTGTGATCTGCGCACCGGCACAATGGACCGGTGCCCACCACGCTCGACGCCTCCCGCAGCCCGCGCACCCTGCTCCCTGCGGCGGGCGTGTCGGTCTCGGCGCTGCTGCTCTTCGGGGTGCACCTCACGTGGGCCGGCTACGCACTCCTCGTCGCGAGCCTCGCCGCGGCCTTCGTCCTGCACCGCCCGCTCTTCCGTGACCTGCTGCTCATCGCCCTGGGCATCGGCATCGTCTCCACGACCTCGGTCGAGGCGGACATCAGCTGGGACATGTTCTTCCTGCTCGGCGCCGTCCTCACCGCCGCGGTTGCCGCGCCCGTGCTCGTGGACCGGCTGGTCTACCGACGGCAGGCCATCACCTTCCCCTGGATCACCCGGCGGCGCTGGACCCGGTTGCAGTGGGCCTACGTGGTCGCTGTCCCGGTGCTCGGCTACCTCATCCTTCCGGCCTACTTCATCCACTCGGGCAGCTACCAGAACTGGCCGCCGATCCAGACCCCCAGCGAGTTCGGCCGGTTCTTCGTCGGCGTCAACGCCGTCGGCCTGTGGGACGAGCTCTTCTTCATCTGCATCTGCTTCGCGCTGCTCCGCCGGCACTTCCCGCTGTGGACGGCCAACGTCCTGCAGGCCACGATCTTCGTGTCGTTCCTGTGGGAGCTCGGCTACCGCTCCTGGGGGCCTCTGCTGACGATCCCCTTCGCGTTGCTGCAGGGCTACATCTTCACCCGCACCAAGTCGCTGACGTATGTCGTCATCATCCACCTGCTCTTCGACGCGGTGGTGTTCCTGGCGATCGTGCACGCGCACGACCGCAGCATCTTCCCGTTCTTCATCTACTGAGGCGCACCCTCAGCCGTCGATCGCCAGCGCGAGCGGCAGGACCGCCTCGGCCCCGGCCCGGCGCAGCGCCCGCGCCGCCACCGTCATGGTCCACCGCGAGTCCACGACGTCGTCGACGAGGAGCACCGGCCCGCGGGCGTCCTGCAGTGCCCCGGCCAGCTCTGACCCGACGGCCAGCCGGTCCCAGACGTTCGCCAGGCGGAAGGCGCTGTTGCCGCCGGGCTCGCCGACCGGCCCGCCGTGGGCCAGGTCGAGGGTGCCCAGCAGCGGGAGACGCCCGATCTGGCTGATCTGCTCGGCCAGCGACCCCACGACCGCCGGGCGGCGACGTGAGGGCATGGCCACCACGCCCACCGGCCTGGTGGTCCATCCCCAGCCCGCGAGGACCTGCACGACCGCCCTGACGACGTCGTCCGGCACCGGTTGTCCGGGGGTCATCTCCTGGTCGGGGTCGTCGGGGTCGGCGACCCTCGAGGTCCCTGCGTCGAGCACCGAGCGAAGGCGCTGCCCCCATCCGAGGTCCGAGAGCCTGGCCAGCGCGCGACCCGGACCTGCCTGCTCCTCGGGGCTGATCTTGCCCTTGACCTCGACACCCAGCCGGGGCATACCGGTCGGCCACTGTCCTCGCGACTCCACGAGCACCCCGACGGCTCCCAGCCGTTCGCGCGCGGCGCCGACCGCCTCCGTGGGCACCTCCGTCGGGAACCACGCCCCGGCGCACCGGTCGCAGCGTCCGCAGGGCTCCGCGCTGGGGTCGTCGAGGCACTCCTGCAGGAACTCCATCCGGCACCGCTCGCCCTGCTGGTAGGCGACCATGAGCTCGGCCTCTCGGACCCGCGCCTCGGCCACCCGGGTGTAGCGCTCGCGGTCGTAGACCCAGGGTTGCCCGGTCGCGGCCCATCCCCCACGGACCTTCTCCACGGCCCCGTCGACGTCCAGCACCTTGAGCAGCAGCTCCAGCCGGGTCCGGCGCACGTCCACGATGGTCTCCAGCGCGGGCGTCGACAGCGGGCGGTCGCTGTCGGACAGCGCGGCGAGCACGGCGTCGGCCTGGTCCTGGCGCGGCATCGACACGGTCGCGAAGTAGTTCCAGATCTCGCGGTCCTCGGACCCGGGGAGCAGCAGCACGTCGGCGCGCTCCGTCGCGCGCCCGGCGCGACCGACCTGCTGGTAGTAGGCCACCGGAGAGCTGGGCGCCCCGAGGTGCACGACGAAGCCGAGGTCCGGCTTGTCGAAGCCCATCCCCAGGGCACTCGTCGCGACCAGGGCCTTGACCTCGTTGGCGCGCAGCGCGCCCTCCAGCCGCTCGCGGTCCTCGGTGTCGGTGCGTCCGGTGTAGGCCGCCACCTGGTGACCGGCGGCGGCGAGCGCCTCGGCCACGTCCTCGGCGGCCGAGACGGTGAGGCAGTAGATGATGCCGCTCCCGGGCAGGCTCTCCAGGTGGGCCAGCAGCCACCCCAGCCGCTGCTCCGGCGTCAGCCTCGGCAGCACGCCCAGCCGCAACGAGGACCGGGCCAGCGGCCCACGGATGGTGCGCACCTCGCGCCCGCCCACCCCGAGCTGCTCGACGACATCCCCGACCACCCGCTCGTTGGCCGTGGCCGTGGTCGCCAGGACGGGTGTGCCGGGGGCCAACGCGTCCAGCAGCGTCCGGATCCGGCGGTAGTCGGGGCGGAAGTCGTGACCCCAGTCGCTGATGCAGTGCGCCTCGTCGACGACCAGCAGCCCGCACCGGGCGGCGAGGTCGGGCAGCTGCTCCTCCCGGAAGCGAGGGTTGTTGAGCCGCTCCGGGCTCACCAGCAGCACGTCGACCTCGTCGGCGGCCAGCGCGGCCCGCACCTCGTCCCACTCGGTGGCGTTGGCCGAGTTCATCGTCACCGCGCGCACCCCCGCCCGCCCCGCGGCCGCGATCTGGTCCCGCATCAGCGCGAGCAGCGGGGAGACGATGACGGTCGGTCCGGCACCCTCGGCCCGCCGCAGCGCCGTCGCCACGAAGTAGACGGCCGACTTGCCCCACCCCGTCCGCTGCACGACCAGCACACGCGCGCGCTCGCGCACCAGCGCCTCGACCGCCTCCAGCTGCCCGTCCCGGAACCGCGCGTCGTCCCGGCCCACGAGCCGCTGCAGGGCCTCCTGCGCCGACGTCTCCAGCTCTCGCTCGCTCACCTGCTGCATACCCCGACCGTAGCCGCGACCACCCCCACCCCCGCGACCGCACCGACGTGCCCCGACCCGGGCCCCGGCCGGCGCACACGCCACCAGGTGCCACGCCCCCGCCCGGAGGCCGACCTCCACTAGGCTGGCCCGCGTGAACTGGGACCCGGTGACCGCTGTCCTCTTCGACCTCGACGGGGTCCTGACCCCGACCACCGACGTGCACATGCGCGCGTGGGAGACGATGTTCACCCGTCTCCTGGACCAGCAGCCCCTCCCCCAGGAGCCCTACACCGACCAGGACTACTTCGCCTACATCGACGGCAAGCCGCGCTACGACGGCGTGCAGTCCTTCCTGGACGCCCGCGGGATCGACCTCCCCTACGGCCAGCCCTCCGACCCGCCCGAGCTGGCGAGCGTCTGCGGCCTCGGCAACCGCAAGAACGAGATCTTCAACGAGGTGCTCGCCGAGCGGGGCATCGACGCCTACCCGGGGTCGCTGCGCCTGCTGGACGCCCTCGAGGAGCGCGGCATCGCCATGGCCGTCGTCTCCTCGTCCAAGAACGCCCCCTCGGTCCTCGCCGCGGCCGGGATCGCCGAGCGCTTCCCCGTCGTCGTCGACGGCTCGGTCGCGAGCCGCGAGCAGCTGCCGGGCAAGCCGAACCCCGACACCTACCTGTATGCCGCGTCCGAGCTGGGCCACGACCCCGCCACCTGCGTGGTCGTCGAGGATGCCGTGTCCGGGGTGCAGGCCGGCGCCGCCGGTGGCTTCGCCCGGGTGATCGGGGTCGACCGGGGTGCCGGTCGCCTGGTGCTGCGCGACGCCGGCGCCGACGAGGTCGTGTCCGACCTCGCCGACCTCGTCTGACCAGACCTCACGCCCGAGAGGAGACGTCCCATGGCGACCATGTCGCACCACCGTCCGCCGGCCCCCGTCGACCCGCTCGACCGCACCCGCTTCCCCGCGGACCCGTGGCAGCTGCGCGAGACGGCCTACGAGGACGGGGACCTGGGGGTCACCGAGACCCTCTTCGCCACCTCCAACGGCTACCTCGGCCTCCGCGGCAACGTCGAGGAGGGGCGCGACACCTACGCCCACGGCACCTTCGTCAACGGCTTCCACGAGACCTGGCCCATCCGGCACGCCGAGGAGGCCTTCGGCCTGGCACGGGTCGGTCAGACGATCGTCAACGTGCCGGACCTCAAGACCATCAAGCTCTACGTCGACGACGAGCCGCTGCTGCTGTCCACGGCGGACCTGGACCACTACGAGCGCACCCTCGACTTCCGCGCCGGGCTGCTGCGCCGATGCGTCGTCTGGCGCACCAGCGCGGGGAAGCGGGTCAAGATCACCTCCTCGCGCATGACCGGTGTGGTGGAGCGTCACCTCGCCGTCATGACCTTCGAGGTCGAGATGCTCGACGGCCACGCGGCGCTCGACATCTCCAGCCAGATCCTCAACCGTCAGGACGGCTCGGACGAGTACCACGTCACCAGCGCCGCCATGGGTGAGGGCGTGGACCCCCGCAAGGCCGAGTCCTTCGAGCACCGGGTGCTCGACCCGGTCCTCGCCGAGGTGCGCGACCGCCGCCTGCTGCTGGGCTACCGCTGCCACAACTCTGGGATGACGATCGCCACCCTGGCGCAGCACGTCGTCGAGACCGACAACGCCTGGACCGAGAAGCTCAGCGTCACCGACGACCTCGCCAAGCACGTCGTCCGGGTGGAGGCGCGTGAAGGCCGGCCGGTGCGCATCGAGAAGCTGGTCAGCGTGCACACCTCCCGGGGCGTGCCTCCGGAGGAGCTGGCCGACCGCTGCTCGAGGACCCTCGACCGCGCCGCCGACCGGGGGGTGGCCGTCCTGCACCAGGAGCAGGCGCAGGTCTGGTCGCGCTTCTGGGAGGAGTCCGACGTCGAGCTGCCCGACCAGGCCGCGCTGCAGCAGGCCGTGCGGTGGAACCTCTTCCAGCTCGGCCAGGCCTCCATCCGAGCGGGATCGCACGGCATCCCCGCCAAGGGGCTCACCGGCTCCGGCTACGGCGGGCACTACTTCTGGGACACCGAGTGCTACGTCCTGCCCTTCCTCGTCTACACCCACCCCCAGGCGGCCCGCAACGCCCTACGCTTCCGGCACGGCATGCTCGAGGCCGCGCGGCGGCGGGCGGCGGAGATGGCCCAGTACGGCGCGCTGTTCCCCTGGCGCACCATCAACGGGGAGGAGGCCTCCGCCTACTTCGCCGCCGGCACGGCGCAGTACCACATCAACGCCGACGTGGCCTACGCGCTGATGAAGTACGCGCGGGCCACCGGCGACGACCAGTTCCTCCTCGACCAGGGTGTCGACATGCTCGTCGAGACGGCACGCCTCTGGACCGACCTGGGCTTCTGGCAGTCCAACGGCAACCGGCAGTTCCACATCCACGCCGTGACCGGCCCGGACGAGTACACGACGATCGTCAACGACAACCTGTTCACCAATGTCATGGCGCAGCTCAACCTCCGCGCGGCGGTGGAGGCGGTCCGCCGCCTCCGGGTCGCCGACCCCGCCCAGTTCGCGCGCGCCGTCGCCCGGCTGGACCTGGGGGAGCACGAGGTCGACTCGTGGGAGCGGGCGGCGGACGGGATGCACATCCCCTTCGACGAGGCGACCGGCGTGCACCCTCAGGACAGCCACTTCCTCGAGCGCGAGGTGTGGGACCTCGACGCGACCCCGGCGGACAAGCGGCCGCTGCTGCTGCACTACCACCCGCTGGTGATCTACCGCTACCAGGTGCTCAAGCAGGCCGACGTCGTCCTCGCGCTCTACCTCGCCGGAGACGCCTTCACCCCGGAGCAGCAGCTCACCGACTTCGCCTACTACGACCCGATCACCACCGGCGACTCGACCCTCTCCGCCGTCGTACAGTCCATCGTCGCCGCCGAGGTGGGCTACCACGACCTCGCGCTGCGCTACTTCTACGCAGCCCTCTTCGTCGACCTGGACGACCGGCACGGGAACGCCAGCGACGGGGTGCACGTGGCCTCGACCGGCGGTGTGTGGAGCGCACTGGTCGCCGGTTTCGGCGGGATGCGCGACCACGGCGGTGTCCTGTCGCTCGACCCGCGGCTGCCGACCTCGTGGCCCGGCCTCACGTGGCGTATGCGGTGGCACGGCTCGCGGCTGCGCGTCACCGTGGAGCAGGAGCAGGTCCGGCTGAGGGTCGAGGTCGGCGCGCCGGTCACGCTCCGGGTCCGGGGGGACGAGGTGGAGGTGGCCGGCCAGGAGGTCACCGTGCCGCTGGACGGCCAGGGTGCGCGACGTGACGGCGCCCCCACCTCCGAGGCGGTGTCGGGCGGCAGCATCCCGACCGATCGGCGCCGGGGTATGCCGGGACGTCCCGGCGGCGTCGTCCCGCACAGCTGGCCCGAGGAGGAGTGGGAGTCCACCGGCGCCGTGCCGCGCGGAGGGACCGGGTCAGAAGCCGAGCTCCCTCGCCGCACTGCGCAGTGAGTCGGCTCCCGCGCGCAGCCCGCTGAGCTCCTCGCCGGACAGGGTCGGTGCGAGCGGTCGCTCCGCGCCCCCGGCCCCGACGACCGTCGGGATGGACAGGCAGACGTCGTCCAGCCCGAGCGTCCCCGAGAGCAGGGTCGACACCGGCAGCACCTGCCGTTCGTCCCGCAGCACCGACTCGATGATGCGGCTGGCGGAGGCGCCGATCGCGTAGTTGGTCGCGCCCTTGCCCGCGATGATCTCGTAGGCCGCGTGCACCACGTCGTGCGCCATCTGCTCCCGCTGCTCGATCGTGGTCAGGTCGGTGATGGGCACGGCACCGACCGTCGCGCTGCTCCACAGGGGGATCTCGGAGTCCCCGTGCTCGCCGACGATGTAGGCGTGGACGCTCTGGACCGCGACACCACAGGTCTGGGCCACCAGGCCCCGCAACCGCGCGGAGTCCAGGACCGTGCCCGACCCGAAGAGGCGGGCCGGCGGCAGGTCGGTGACCTTCTGCGCCACGTAGGTGATGACGTCCACGGGGTTCGTCACCATCACGTAGGTCGCCCGCGGCGCCACCTGGACGAGCCTCGGCATGAGGTCGACCATCAGCCGGGTCGTGGAGGCCGCGAGGTCCAGGCGGCTCTGGCCGGCCTGCTGCTTGGCCCCTGCCGTGACGGCCACGACGTCGGCGTCGGCGCACACGTCGATGTCGTCCGACCCGTCGACGTGCGCCGCCGGCATGAACTGCAGCCCTTGTCGCAGGTCCAGGGTCTCGGCCCTGACCTTCCCGGCGTCGATGTCGTAGAGGACCACGTGCCGGGCGACCCCGCGCAGGAGCAGGGCGTAGGCGAGGGTGGACCCGACCGAACCCGCTCCGACGATGGCGACCTTCGGTCCCGAGATGCTGTCCGTCACCCGGCCATCATGGCAGTCCACCCGGGTGCCCGCAGCGGCGAGGGATTGGCCCTCTCGCCCGCCGTGTGGTCGACTGGACGGCATGAGCGAGCCCACAGACCTCCCCTTCCAGGACGACGAGCGCCGTCCCGAGTCCATCTACGAGGGTGAGCGTCCGGGCACGAACGGCGCGGACCGCTCCCACGGGGCTGACGCGGCCGAGGACGGGTCCACCGGTCAGGACGTCGACCGCCCGACGACCGGCACCACCCGGCTGGGCCGGTTGGACGAGCCGGGGGAGACGGAGACGGACGTGCTCGCGGCCCGGGTGACCGGTCCCGAGGACCACGAGGGCATGACCCGGTTGTGGCGCTCGACGATGGGCCTGGGCCACTGGTGGTTCGTCGCCGTCGGCGAGTCGGGCACCGAGTCCCCCGCTGCCGCCCAGATCGACGGGCAGATGATGCTCCTGACGTTCACCAGCGCCGAGCGGGCCCGTCACTTCGCGGTGCAGAACCAGATGGTCGGCCCGGACGAGGACCTGCGGGCCATCGCCCTCACGCCGCGCGAGCTCGTCGACTCGTCGTCGACCTACGCCGACGCGGGCATCGCCGGCCTGATGTTCGACCCCCACCTGTCGGGCTACTTCATCCCCACCGACCAGCTCCCCGTCGTGTGGGAGGCCGTGAGCAACACGGCCGACACCACGGACGACCAGACCGTCTGACCTTCCCCTCAAGCCCCCGGGTGCCGGGGGCCTGGTCATCCCCGGCTCAGCGACCCGGGATCACCAGCTCCTGACCCGCGGCGATCGACGTGGTGCTGAGGCTGTTGGCGCGCTGGATGGCCGTCACGGCCCGGCTCAGCGGGAGCTCGGGGAGCTGCTCGCTGGCGATCTGGCTCAACGTCTCCCCGCGCTCGACGGTCACCGAGGTGCTGGCCCCGGCCGGGCCGAGCAGGCCGACGACGGACCAGATGACCGCCGCCAGGACCAGACCGGTGGTGGCCGTGATGGCCAGCCGACCCCGACGGGTGAGCCGCAGCCCCCCCGCGCGCAGAAGCCGCCGGGCCGCCCTGGACGGGCGACGGTCCTCCTCGCCGACCAGGCGCAGGTGGCGCGGCCGGCCGGGCGCCACGTCACCGACCGACCAGGGGCCGGACAGCGGTGTCACGATGTCGTGCGCGATGGCGGTGCTCATGATGTTCACCTTCCTCGGGGCGGTGCCATGCGGACAGGTGTCCGATAGCACGTCTGTCCTATTGATAGCACACCTGTCGGACGACGTCGACACGCGGACCGAACACATGTTTGTCTGCGGCTCACGACGGGCGTAGGCTGATCTCATGTCAGGAACTCAAGCACCCACCACTGACATACCCTCTGACCAGCGATGATGCACGCGGCAGGTCAGCCGCGACGGTGAGCAGGGTGGGCCCGGACGAGGGGATGGAGACCATGGCCACGATTCACGAGATGCCGGACCGCGACGGCGGTGCCGAGCTGACCAACCGTCAGCGGCGCGTCCTCGACGTCATCCGCGACGCGGTGGACCAGCGCGGGTACCCGCCGAGCCTGCGCGAGATCGGCGACGCGGTCGGCCTGACCTCACCGAGCTCCGTGGCCCACCAGCTGAAGACCCTGGAGCGCAAGGGCTTCCTGCGCCGGGACCCGCACCGCCCCCGCGCGATCGAGGTCGTCACCCCCGGCCAGGAGGGCACCGGCTACCGCCGGAGCGAGCAGGACGCCGGGCTCGGCCCGGTCTCCAGCGAGACGATCGACGAGACCGGCATCAACGACGCCCGCCCCCAGCCCTCCTACGTCCCCATGGTCGGGCGCATCGCCGCCGGTGGTCCGATCCTCGCCGAGGAGGCGGTCGATGACGTCTTCCCCCTCCCCCGGCAGATCGTCGGTGACGGCGAGCTGTTCCTGCTCAAGGTGGTGGGTGACTCGATGATCGACGCCGCCATCTGCGACGGGGACTGGGTCGTCGTCCGCCGTCAACCGACCGCGGTCAATGGCGAGATCGTCGCCGCCATGCTGGACAACGAGGCGACGGTCAAGACCTACCGCCACCGGGACGGCAAGACCTGGCTCATCCCCCACAACCCCGCCTACGAGCCGATCGACGGCGACCACGCCGTCGTCCTCGGCAAGGTGACGGCGGTGCTCCGCAGGGTCTGACCCGCCCCCCGAGACCGCGGCGCCGCCTCCCGGCACCTCCATCCTCGTCGGGGGGTGGCGCCGCACCCTCACCCCGACGGGGCCGGGCCCTCGTCGATCGCGTAGTAGTCGTAGAGCTGCTCCTCCTCGTCCTCGGTCAGGTGACCGTCGCACGGGAAGTCCGGGGCGTCCTTGATCATCTCGACGGGGTAGGGCACCTCGATGTGCCCGTCCCGGATGACCGCGTTCGACACCGGGCAGAAGATCTTGCGCCCGCCGAACCACCCGGTCCGCACCGACACCCAGGCCGGTTCACCGGTCCCGTTGTCCAGGTAGACCTGGTCGAGTCCTCCCACCTTGTGGCCGTCCTGGTCGACGACCTCCGCGTCATACATCTCACCCAGCTGCTCGTAGGTGACCACTGGCGACCTCCTCGTCGTGGCCTGGTTGGCCGACTCCCCCACCCTAGCCACCGAGGTCGGCGACGAGCCCGGGCAGCACGTCCCCCACGAGAGCGTCCAGCCGCAGAGTGGTCTCCGCGTCGCCCCGGGTGGAGCCCCGCGTCACGACCGCGACCGGTATGCCGTCGCGCGCCGCCCGACGCACGAACCGGTAGCCGCTCATCACCTGCAGCGACGAGCCGAGGACCAGCAGCGCGCTCGCGCCGTCGACCAGGTCGAAGGCACGCTGCACGACGTCCTTGTCGACGGAGCCACCGAAGAAGACCACGTCCGGCTTCAGCCGGTCGCCACCGCACACGAGGCAGCGCGGCGTGCGGAAGGCGGAGACGAGGGCCTCCGGGAGGGCGACGTCACCGTCGGGGCGGACCTGGGAGGGCGCCTCCATGCTGGTGAGCAGGTCGGGGTTGGCGTCGGAGAGCCACTCCTGCACCATCGCCCGGGAGGTCTGCTCGCCGCAGTCGAGACAGGTGACCGCCGCCAGGGTGCCGTGCAGCTCCAGCACCCGTCGGCTGCCGGCCCGCTGGTGCAGGCCGTCGACGTTCTGCGTGATGACGTGCCGCAGCAGCCCCAGGCGCTCCAGGTCGGCGACCGCGCGGTGCGCGGCGTTCGGCTGCGCCGCCGCGAACCTGCCCCACCCCGCGAAGGCGCGCGCCCAGTACCGCTGCCGGCCCTCGGCGGACCGGACGAACTCGCCGTGCTGCATCGGCTGCACCCGTCGCGTCCCGTCGGGCCCGCGGTAGTCCGGGATGCCGCTGGCCGTCGACATCCCGGCTCCGGTGAGGACGACGACGTCCCCGTCCGCGAGCAGCTCCCGCAGCTCCCGCAGCGCCAGCGGGTCGACCGGCGCGGGGGGCGGCATGGTGTGGGCCAGGTCGAGCGGCCCGACGACGCTCACCGGGACCCCTCCCACGGGGTGACCCGGGCGGGCGCGGGCGCGAGGCCTCCGCGAGCGGCGAGGGGTCCAGGGCGCGACGACATGGTGGGACCATCCTGCCAGCCGGACGACCGGCCGGCTCGCGGGAGCCTACCGGCGGCCGAGGGCCGTGACCCGCCCCGACCCCCGGAGCGCGCTCACCACCTCCGAGGGCGCGGCGACCTGCGGGTGCGGAGGGCGTGGCGGGGCGTCCAGCAGCACCGAGCCCGGGCTGTGCCGCCGCACGGAGGCGTCCGCGACGAGGTAGCCGTGCCGTTCGAGCACCATCTGCTCCCCTGCGCTGAAGGCGTCGAGGTCGGTCCGCACCTGATGGATCGCGCCGAGCGCCTCCGGCGTGCGCGGGTGCGGCATCCGCGTCCCGCGGCCCCGCCCGGGCAGCCTCGCGAGGTCGCCGGGTGACTCCAGGGACCAGGTGGCTCCCGCCAATGTGCCGCGCGCGAAGCCGGCGTGCAGCCACCGCAGCCGCGCGGTCTGCCCACCGCTGGAGGCGATGGCCAGCAGGCGCCACAGGCGGGAGAGCAGCGAACCGGGCGGCCGGCCCCGGAAGACCGCGCCCCCGTCGCTCACCAGGACGGTGTCGTGGTCGGACCAGACCGGCTCGAGGGCGAGGTTGTCGTAGACCCCGCCGTCGACCAGCTGGATGCGTCGGCGGATGGCCGCCCGCACGTGCTCGGGCTCGTCCGGGTCCGGCGCGCCGCCCACGAGGCCCAGCTCGTCCCCGTCGAGCTCCAGCGGCGCGAAGAAGGGCGGGTAGGCGCAGGAGGCGGCCACCGCGTCGACGATGCGCAGCCCCGGTGGTGGGGCGCAGTGGCCGAGCCGGTGGTCACCCATGCGGCCGCGGGGCCCGGTCGAGTGGGGGTCGGCGAAGACCCAGGAGACGCCGTAGCCGATCTCGGTCGCGCCGGTGAGCACGACCGGACCCTGCCGACGCGCGTGCTCGCGCAGGTCCGTGCCCCACCAGGGGACGGCTCGCTCCAGCCCGTCGGCGAGCACCCCGACGCTCGCGTCGGGACGACCCCAGCCACCGGGGCGCACCCGGGACAGCAGCGCCGGGGTGCGCAGGTTGCGCCGGGTGAGGTCGAGCAGCGGGGCGGCGACCAGCTCCTCCAGGCCTCCCACGCGACCCGGTCCTCGGAGCGGGTCGGGCCACTCCAGGTCGGGGTGCAGGAGCAGGTTCGCGAGCACGGCCCCTCCGGACACCGCGCTGATGGTCCGCAACGACCCCAGGACGCCGAGCTCGTCGAGGCGGCGGACGGCGCCGAGGTGGAACAGAGACGCCCGGAAGCCTCCTCCGGAGAGGCACAGCGCGCTGCCGTGCCGAGGGCGGAGGGCGGAGGGGCCGTGGTGCGCGGTGGCCCGGGCGGCCTCCAGCTGGGCCAGGGTCGGGTCACCGGGTGGGGGCGGCGGGGGGATGTGGTGGTGCGCGGCAGGCACGTCCCCAGCACAGCGGCAGCGGATGACCAGGGCGTGAACGTCACCCGTGGTGTCGGCGTCGCTCTGGTGACCAGCGCTGCGCCGCTACGATGCAGGGCATGTTCGACGCCGCAGGGCTGCGCGTGATGCGCGCCATCGCCGAGGAGGGCTCCTTCACCGCGGCCGCGGCATCCCTCGGCTACACCCAGCCGGCGGTGTCGCAGATGGTCCGCCGGCTCGAGCAGCGGGCGGGCACGGCCCTCGTGGAGCGCATCGGGCGCAGCGTGCGGCTCACCGAGGCCGGCCGTCTGCTGGCCCGCCGGGCCGCCGAGATCCTGGACCGCATCGACGAGGCGGAGGCCGAGGTCGTGGCCATCGCCGGCCTCAAGGCCGGGCGCGTCCGGCTCATGGCCTTCCCCTCCTCGTCCGCGACCCTCGTGCCGCGGGCGCTGGCCCGGCTGCGCACCAGCCACCCCGCGGTCACGGTGCAGTTCAGCGAGGCCGAGCCACCTGAGTCCCTCGCCGCGGTGCGGGCCGGGGCGGTGGACCTGGCGGTGGCCTTCGCCTACGAGGGCACGGACGCCGGCCGCGGGGAGGACGACCTGACCGGGCTGGTGGTCATGGACGTCCTCGACGACCCGGTCATGCTGGTCCTCCCCCGTGACCACGAGCTCGCCGACCAGGACGAGGTGGACCTCGGCGACCTGTCCGCCGAGCGCTGGATCGCCGGGTGCCCACGGTGCCGCGGCCACCTGCTCACCCTGGCCGACGGCGCCGGGTTCAGCCCGGACGTGACGTTCGAGACCGAGGACTACGTCGCGGTCCTGGGCCTGGTGGCGGCCGGGCTCGGCGTCGCGCTGGTCCCCCAGCTCATCCTCAGCACCGTCTCGCACCCCGACGTGGTCGTCCGGCCGGTGTCACCGCCGTCGCGTCGCACCGTCCAGGTCGTGACGACCCCGGACCTGCAGCGCGTGCCGGCGGTCGCGGCCACGCTCGTCGCCCTGTGCCGCAGCGCCGAGGAGCTGGGCGGGTCCCCCTGCGCGCACGTGACCTCGGCCTCCTGACCCCGGCCGTCGTGCACCACGGCGGCGGGTGGGTCCCCCAGGTCCCGCGCCGGGTCGGCCCGGTTCAACCTCCCTCCCGGGCGTGCGGGACGAGCCTCCCCCGGGGGTCGCGGACGACGGCGACGTCGCCGTGCAGGTCCGTCCTCAGCACGACGGCCCCGACCTCGGAGAGCAGGCTCAGCGCCCTCGGGGCGGGGTGCCCGAAGTCGTTGTCCGCCCCGACGCCGATGAGCGCGATCTCCGGACGCGCCTCGCGCACGAGCCTCTCGTCCTGCGCCGCCGAGCCGTGGTGGGCCACCTTGAGCACGTCGTAGTCCCGACCTGCCGTGAGCCGAGCGACCAGCCGCGCACTCTCCGGCTCCAGGTCACCGGTCAGGAGCGCCCGCGCCCCGGAGACCTCGACGTCGAGGACGATGCTGGCGTTGTTGGCCGCCGACCCTCCCGCGGGCGGCCGTGGAGGTGGCCAGAGCACGGTGACGGCGGTGTCGCCCCACGTCCACCGGTCACCGGGCCGTGCCTGCCGCAGAGGTATGCCGGCCGCGCTCACCTCCCCGGTCACGGACGCGGCCGAGTCGGCGGGCTCCTGCACCGGGGTGACCAGCACCTCGCTCACCTCGGCCGCCCCGAGCACCCCCACGAGGCCGCCGACGTGGTCGCTGTGGAAGTGCGTCAGCACGAGGAGGTCCACGCGGTGCACGCCCAGGGACCTGAGGCAGGCGCCCGCCGCGTGCGGATCGGGCCCGGTGTCGACGACGACGGCACGTCCTGCACCGGTGGGCACGACGAAGGCGTCCCCCTGCCCGACGTCGCAGCCCACCACCACCCAGCCGGACGGTGGCCAGCCGGCCGGCCCCGGCAGCGGCAGGGTCCATCCCAGCAGGGCGCAGGCCGCGGCCCCGGCCACCCAGGGACGACGGACCACCTGGTGCGACCACCAGCGCCAGGTGACCAGGAGGGCCAGGGTGAGCGCGGCCAGCGCCCAGGCTCCCGGCGCACCGTCCCACCACTCCAGGGTGCCGCCGGGCAGCCGGGAGCACACTCGCGCGATCCTGCCGATGACCCAGGCGGGCACCGCCGCCAGCCAGGCCACCGCGGTCGCCAGGCCCACGGACACGGGAGCCAGCAGTGCCGCCACGACGCCGAGGATCGTGGTCGGCGGGACCAGGGGTGCGGCCAGGAGGTTCGCCAGCACGGCCACCGTGGTGACCGTCCCCTGCAGCAGCACGATGACCGGGGCGCAGATGACCTGTGCCGCGAGGGGCACGGCGGCAGCACGTGCCGGCAGCCCGGCCCAGCGCGGCAGCCTGGCCGCCATGGCGAGCCCCCACGGCCGCGCCCACAGGACGAGGCCGAGCGTGGCGAGCGTGGACAGGGCGAAGCCGTAGGAGCGGGCCAGCCACGGGTCCAGGCACAGCAGCCCGATGACGGCCGCAGCCAGGGTCGGGAGGCTCGCCCGGCGCCGGCCACCGGTCAGCGCCATCAGCCCGACCGCACCCATGACCCCCGCCCGGAGGACCGAGGGCTCGGGACGGCAGAGCAGGATGAACCCGAGGAGCGCGACGAGCACCACCGGCAGCCGCCAGCGGCGTGGCAGGCCCAGCCGCGTGGCGAGCAGCACGACCCCGCCCGCCACGATCGCCACGTTGCTGCCGCTGACCGCCGACAGGTGGGTCATCCCCGTGTCGCGCATGGCCTGGGTGAGGTCCGGCGGCGTGAGCGAGGTGTCCCCGATCACCAACCCGGGCACGAGACCCCGGGCGTCCGCCGGCAGCGGGTCCACCGCCCGGCGGAATCGGTCCCGGACGTGGTCCACGCCCCGCAGCAGGACCGTCGGCCGGTCGAGGGTCGTGGGGGGTCCCCGCGGCACGAGGACCGCCACGGCCCGGTCGCCCGGCTCTGCCGGCGACCACCGGCCGACCGCGTCCACGCGGCTGCGCCAGGCCACCTCGTCCCAGCCCTCGCCGGCCGTGGCGATGACCAGGACCGGGGTACGCGGGCGGGACGTCTCGCCGCGGGCCGACGCGCGCTCGACACGGGCCTCGAGGATGACGAGAGGCTGCCGCTCGTCGCCGCGCGCGATCATGCGGGGCTCGGTGGTCACCACCAGCTCGACGCTGGTCACGGCCCGCTCCTGCGCCCAGGCGGCGACGGGTCCGGCACGGGCCACGGCCAGGTGCAGGGCGGTGGCGCCGCACACCAGGCCCACGGCCGCCGCCGCGAGCGCGAGGACCAGCAGCACCGGGCCACCCCGCCCCCCGGACCGGTGGTCCCCCGGAGCGGGCCACAGGGTGCGGCTGTCGCGACCACCGTCCGACCCACCGACGGCGGCGTCCGGCCCACCGACGGCGGTGTCACGTCGGGGACGGGCGTGCAGCAGCAGGGCCAGCGCCATCGCCAGCGCGCCGCTCGCGACCACCACCGGCAGCCATCCTGGCCCGGGTAGCACGCCGACCAGGACCGCCCAGGCCGTGACAGCCGGCAGGAGGAGGCGTGCGTCGTGCGGGGCCTCCCCCTCGTCAGCCGCCGGGGCAGCCGCGGCCACCGTTCCGGGCGCAGCCACCGGGGCGGCCGCAGCCACCCTGCCTGCCGGGGTCCCCGGGGCACCGACGACGCGCCGGCGGCTCATGGCCCGACGGTGACCAGCGGCGCCAGCTGCTCCAGGGTCCGGTCGCCGATGCCGCTCACCTCCAGCAGCTCCTCGACGGTGGTGAAACCCGCGTGCTCCTCCCTCCAGGCCAGGATGCGGCCGGCGGTCACCGGGCCGATGCCCGGGAGCTCCTCCAGGTCCGCCTGGGTGGCCCGGTTGAGGTCGACCAGCGCCGCGGGGGCCTCGGTACCGGCCACCACGCCGCCGGCACCGGTCCCCGCGGGCTCGCCGGCCGGGGCTCCGGCGACCCACCCCGCGGGAGGGTCCTCGCCGGGCGCCCCCACCCATACCTGCTCGCCGTCGGCCACGACCCGGGCCATGTTGACCGACCCCGGATCGGCGCCGTCGGTCAGGCCGCCCGCCGCGTCGACGGCGTCGACGACCCGGGCCCCCGGCCGCAGCTCCACGACCCCGGGCGCCGCGACGTGACCGACCACATGGACGAGGACCGGCCCGTCCGGGGTGGGCGACGGGGTGCTCCCCGCCCCGGCACCCGGCCCGCCGGCCCCCGGGGCGACGACACCCCGCTCACCCCCACCCGTCTGCAGGACGGCATCGCCGTCGGCGTCCGCCCCCGTGGTCGCCGACGGCCCCCCACCCTCGACGAACCCCGACACCACGGGCTCCCCCTGCTCCTGCGCGCTGGCATCCGGGAGCGCGGTGGCCTGCTGCGCGACCCACCACCACCGCCCACCCAGCACCGCGAGCACGACCACCGCGACGAGGAGCAGACCGCCGACGGACCGGGCACCCACCCCGATGCTGGCGCCTCGCCCCGCCCCCGGCACCGGCACCAGCCGCACCTCCTCCACGTGCCCGCCCTCGCCAGCGAGCCCGCCGCTCCCGGGGCCCCCGTCGCTCGCCACCTGCTCGTCCTCCCAGTGCCCGCCGCTCCCCACCTGCTCGCCGTCCCCGAGCCCGCCGTCGTCCCGGCGGTCGTCGCCCTCGACCGACGCACGTCGTCTGCGGTGCCTGCCCTGGTGCAGGGCCTCCATGTCCCCCGAGTCCATGGTCGGCACGCTAGGGGCCCCACGCCCCGCCCGGGAGAGGGACGGACGGATCTGTGGACGGCCCGGACCTGCGGCCGAGGATGTGGACGGCCCGGGCGGGCCGGCCGGGACGTATCACGCCCACCCGCACGGCGCACGGCGCACGGCGCACGGCGCACGGCGCTCGGCGCTCGGCGCAGCTCAGCCGGCGTCGGCCACCACGACCCCGAGGGTGCCCGGCCCGGTGTGCACGCCCAGGCTGGGGTCCAGGGGCAGCACGAGCGGGTCGACGTCCAGCCGCTCCCGCAGCCGGCCCGCCAGACCGGCCGCGGCCTCCTGCGCGTCCAGCTCGTGCACGGCCAGCCGCGGCCGGCCCCCGTCGGCGCGCAGCTGCCCGACCGCGTCGGCCACCAGCGTCTCCAGCCGGGCCAGTGCCTTGCCGCGGGTCCGCACCCGCTCCGCGAGTACCACCTCCCCGTCGGCCACGGTCAGCAGCGGCTTGATGGCCAGCGCCGACCCGAGCACGGCCTGAGAACGGCCGAGCCGGCCTCCTCGGCGCAGGTGCTCCAGGGTGTCCACGTAGAACCACGCGCTCGCCCCGGCCAGCCGCCGGTGCACCATGGCCTCGACCTCCTCGACGCTCCCGCCCTCGGCCGCCAGCGCCGCGGCGTCCTGGGCGGCCCAGCCCAACGTCATACCGACCGTGCGGGAGTCGAGGACCCGCACGTCGACCTCGTCGGCGACCTCCGCGGCGGCGAGCCGGGCGGCCTCGACCGTCCCGCTGACGCCGCCCGACAGGTGCACGGACACCACCGCCCGGCAGCCGGTGCGGGCCACCAGCTCGCGGTACGCCTCGACGAACTCCCCGGGGGACACCCGGCTGGTGGAGACGTTGACCCGGTGCGTGGCCGGGCGCAGGGCCTCGACCACCTCCGCGTGCCCGACCTCGCGCGTGTCACCGTGCCGCCCGGCGACCACGACGTGCAGGGGGACGACCGACAGCGCCGGACCGCCGCCGGGGGGCAGGCAGCTGGCGCTGTCGGTGACGAGGGCGACGTCCATGGCAGGAGCGGGGCTCAGACGACGATGTTGACCAGGCTCGGAGCCCGCACGACGACCTTGCGGACGGGTGCGCCGTCGAGGAAGCGCTGCACCTTCTCGCTGCCCAGCGCCAACGCCTCGAGGTCTGCCGCGGAGATGTCGGCCGCGACGTCGAGCCGGTCCCTCACCTTGCCCTTGACCTGCACCACCGCGGTCACCGAGTCCTCCACCAGCAGGGCCGGGTCGGCCTGCGGGAACGGCGCGTACGTCAGGTCCTCGTGCCCGAGCCGCTCCCACAGCTCGGCCGCGACGTGCGGGGCGACCGGGGCCACCATCTGCACCAGCGGCTCCACCGCCGCCCGCGGCACGGTGTCCAGCTTGGTCAGCAGGTTGTTGAGCTCGATCATCCGGGCGATCGCCGTGTTGGTGCGCAGGGCCGCGTAGTCCGAGCCCACCGCGTCGATGGTCCGGTGCAGCGCCTTGGCCAGGTCGGGGATCAGCGCCTCGTCGGTCACCGTCACCTCACCGGTGTCCTCGTCGACCACGTTGCGCCACAGGCGCTGGAGGAAGCGCTGGCTGCCGACGACCGCGCGGGTCTCCCAGGGGCGGTACTGCTCCAGCGGCCCCATGCTCATCTCGTAGACCCGGAAGGTGTCGGCCCCGAACTGCTCGACCATCTCGTCGGGGGTGACGACGTTCTTGAGCGACTTGCCCATCTTGCCGTACTCCTGGGTGACCGGCTGGCCCTGCCAGGTGAACGTCGAGGGCCCGCCGTCGGAGGACGTGTGCTCCTCCACCTCGGCCGCCGGCACGGGGAAGCCGCGGGCGTCGCGGTAGACGTAGGCCTCGATCATGCCCTGGTTGATGAGCCGGCGGAACGGCTCCTCGCTGCTCACGTGACCCAGGTCGAAGAGCACCTTGTGCCAGAAGCGGGCGTACAGCAGGTGCAGCACCGCGTGCTCCACCCCGCCGACGTAGAGGTCGACGCCGCCCGGGTCGACGGCGCCCTCGGGGGCACCGGCCACGGTGTGCTCGCGGGGACCGATCCAGTAGCCCTCCACCTCCGGGTCGACCGGGGCGGCGGCGTTCTCCGGGTCCAGGTAGCGCAGGTAGTACCAGCACGAGCCGGCCCAGTTCGGCATGGTGTTGGTCTCCCGGCGCACCGGCACCGGCCCCCGCCCGTCGCCGAGGTCCATGGTCGTATGCACCCAGTCGGCCGCGCGCGCCAGCGGCGCCTCCGGCTCGGAGTCGGCGTCGTCCGCCTCGAAGGTGCGCGGCGCGTAGTCGGGGACGTCCGGCAGCGTCACCGGCAGGTGGTCGTCGGGCACGGCGTGCGCGACGCCGTCCTCGTCCCAGACCACCGGGAACGGCTCGCCCCAGTAGCGCTGACGGCTGAAGAGCCAGTCCCGCAGCCGGTAGGTCACCGTGGCGCGACCGCGGCCGGTCGCCTCCAGCCAGGCGATGATGCGCTCCTTGGCCTGCGCGACCCCCAGCCCGTCCAGGCTGATCTCGTCGTTGGCCGAGTTGATCGCCGGGCCCTCGCCGGTGAAGGCCTGGTCCTCCGGGTGGTCCGGCGTCGGCTGCACCGTGCGCACGACCGGCAGGTCGAAGGCCCGAGCGAAGTCCCAGTCGCGCTCGTCCTGCCCGGGCACCGCCATGATGGCGCCGGTCCCGTAGCCCATGAGCACGTAGTCGGCGACGAAGACCGGCACCGGCGACCCGGTGACGGGGTTGGTCGCCCAGGCGCCGCTGAACACGCCGGACTTCGCCTTGCCCTCGGTCTGCCGCTCGACGTCGCTCTTGGTCGAGGCCTGCCGCTGGTATGCCGTGACCGCCTCGCCCGGGGTGGGCGCGCCGCCGGTCCACGCGTCCTGGGTGCCGGCGGGCCACGCGTCGGGGACGATCTGGCCGACCAGCGGGTGTTCGGGGGCCACCACCATGAAGGTCGCGCCGAAGAGCGTGTCGGGCCGGGTGGTGAAGACCTCCAGCGACGCCTCCCCACCAGCGGTGGTCGGGACCGGGAAGGCGACCTGCGCGCCGGTCGAGCGACCGATCCAGTTGCGCTGCATGAGCCGCACCCGCTCCGGCCAGTCCAGCCGGTCCAGGTCGTCGGTGAGGCGGTCCGCATACGCGGTGATCCGCATCATCCACTGCGAGAGGTTGCGCTTGAAGACCGGCAGGTCGCCGCGCTCGGACCGGCCGTCCGCGGTGACCTCCTCGTTGGCCAGCACGGTGCCCAGACCGGGGCACCAGTTGACCGGTGCCGCCGAGACGTAGGCCAGCCGGTAGCCGTCCAGCACCCGGGCCTGCTCCGCCGCCGACAGCTCCCCCCACGGACGGCCGCCCGGGAGCTCGCGCCGCCCGTCGGCGAACTGCTCGACGAGCTCGGCGATCGGCCGGGCGCGGCCCGGGGAGGCCTGTCCCGACCCCGGCCGGGGGTCCGCCTCCGGGTCGTACCACGCGTCGTGGATGCGCTGGAAGATCCACTGCGTCCAGCGCACGTAGTCCGGGTCGATGGTGGCGAAGGTGCGCCGCGGCTCGTGCGAGAGCCCGATCATCCGCATCTGCCGTCGGTAGGTCGACATCGCCTCCTCGGTCGTCACCCGGGGGTGCTGGCCCGTCTGCACGGCATAGTGCTCGGCGGGGAGACCGAAGGCGTCGAAGCCCATGGCGTAGAGCACGTTGGCGCCGGTCGTGCGCAGGAAGCGGGCGTGGACGTCGGTCGCCACGTAGCCCAGCGGGTGCCCGACGTGCATCCCCGCCCCCGAGGGGTAGGGGAACATGTCCATGACCACCCGGTGCTCGCGCCCGTCGGCGAGCCGAGGGTCCTCCGGTGTCGCCCAGGGCCCGGCCGGGTTGGCCGAGGCGAAGGTGTCGTCCTGCTCCCACCGGTCCTGCCAGCGGCGTTCGATGCGGCCGGCCAGCTCGGCGGTGTAGCGGTGCTGGGGGGTGCGCTCGCTCATCGTCTGCTCTCGTCTCGTTCTCGCTGCGTGGTCATGGTGCTCGGTGCATACGAAAGCCCCTCACGCAGGAGGGGCTGGCCGCGCTCGCAGGTAGGTCGTCTGCTCAGCGCGGCCCGGTAAGGAGGAGCTCGCAGCGGGTCGCCATGGTGCCGCCATGGTAGCGCAGCGGGCGTCCACCCCGTGGGGGTGGACGCCCGCCGACGTGCTCGGGGCGAGCTGCGCTCAGCCCTGGAGCGCGTTGAAGCGCTTGGCCATGGCCGACTTCTTGTTGGCGGCCTGGTTCTGGTGGATGACGCCCTTGGTGACCGCCTTGTCCAGCTTGCGGGAGGCGGCGTGCAGCGCGTCCGAGGCCTTGCTGGTGTCACCGCTGTCGGCGGCCTCGCGGAACTTGCGCATGAAGGTGCGCAGCTCGGACTTGTGCGCGCGGTTGCGCTCCGTGCGGGCCGCGTTGGTCTTGACGCGCTTGATCTGGCTCTTGATGTTTGCCACTGAGAACTTCCTGGTCAGTCGTTGGTCAGATGTCGTGAGGGCGACGCCCGCGCGGGGCGAACTGGCGTGGGGATACCTGGCGATGCCCGGTGCGCGGGATGGTGCGGATGGTCCAGCGAGCGCGCACGACCGAGCGCGCACGCAACAGCCAAGGCTAGCAGCGTGGTGGGGCCCGGCCCAAGTCGCGCCGCTCAGCCGTTGCGCTGGCGGCACACCTCGAGCACCGCGCGCTCCACGGCATACTCCGGGCTGCGCACGCTCGCCTCGGTCCGGATGCCCCCCTTGACGTCGACGTCGGCCTGCGCGACGGCCTGGATGGCCCGGCCCAGACGCTCGCCGTCCCAGCCCTGGCTGACGCGTCGCGCGGCGTCCACCTGCCACGGGGCCATGCCGAGGTCGCGGGCGAGCTGGGCCGACCCGCCACGGCCGGCCGAGGCGACCTTGCCGACCTGCCGCAGCTGCATGGCCAGCACCGCCACGATGGGCACCGGGTCCAGGCCCCCGAGCATGGCGTGCCGGAGCAGGGCCATCGCGGTGGCCTCGTCCCCGCCGAGGGCCGCCTCGGCGACCCGGAAGCCGGTGGTCTCGACCTTCTCGCCGTAGTAGGTCGTCACGTCGTCGACCTCGACGAGCCCCTCGACGTCGCGGATGAGCTGCTCGCAGGCGGAGGCGAGCTCGCGCAGGTCCTTGCCGACCGCGAGCACCAGGGCCCCCACCGCCTCCGGCGCGATCTTGCGTCGGGCGCTGCGGAACTCGCCGGTGACGAAGTCGTGCTTGTCCCGCTCGGTCTTGACGGCCTTGGCCTCGATGACGCGGGCACCCCCCTTGCGCAGCGTGTCCAGCACCCGCTTGCCCCGGTTGCCGCTCTTGTGCCGCACGACCAGGGTGACCATGTCGGCCGGCTCGGCGAGATAGCCGGTGAGGTCCTCGACGAGGGCGTCGTCGGCCTCGTCCATGTCGTGGACGACGAGGACGCTCCAGCCGCCGAAGAGGCTCGGGCTGGCGTGGACGAGCAGGTCACCGGCCCGGTAGTCGGCCGGGTGGATGCGGACCACCTCGGCCTCGGGCTCGACCGCCCGCACGGCGGCCACGACGGAGTCGACGCCCCGCTCGGCGAGGAGGTCCTCCGGGCCGGTGACGAGCGCCAGCGTGGGGGGTCCGGTGGCGGTCATGGGGTCAGCCTGCCACGAGCCGGTGACACACCGTGCGCCTCACGCTCAGGCCCGCACCGGGGGCAGCGGCGCACGGGCCCAGACCTGACCGCCGGCCGTGACCACGAGCACCTCGGCGACGTCCTCGCGCAGGATCGCGGCGTTGAGCTCGCAGTCGAGCGGGTCGCGGGTGCCGAGGAAGCTGCCCGAGCCCGTCCGCCCGCCGGACCGGTCGACGAGCACGACGTCGTAGACCTCGCCGGGTTCGGCCCCGTCCACCAGCCAGACCGTCTCGGTGCCCCAGGTGTGGGCGATGATCCCGAGGTCGACCTCGGCCCCTGACGCCACGTCCTGGACCGCGGCCTGCTCGAGGGCGCCGAGCGTGCCCGGCTCGCCCTCCGGGGTGCCGGGACGCAGGCGGCGCACGACGTCCTGGCCGACGGCCCCGGTGGCCACCAGCCCGGCGGCTGCCAGCCCGAGCAGGGCCCGACGCCCCGGCCGCCGGCGGTCGTCCACAGCCCGGCGCCCCGCCGGCAGGTCCTGCCCGGCGGGCGCGTCCCCCTGCCCGGCGGGCTCATCCCCCTGACCGGCGGACGCGTCCTCCTCCGAGGCGATCTGCTCCTTGGCCCGGCGCAGCACCGACGGGGACGGGGCCAGGACCATCGCGCCCTCGTCCCAGCCGTCCAGCTGCTGCACGGCCTCGAGGGTGCTGCGGAGCCCGGCGATCTCCTCGTCCACCGTCGGGTCCGCGGCGCGCAGGACCTCCAGCCGCTGCCGCTGGAGGTCGTCCAGCGAGCCCTCGGCGGCGGCCAGCACCAGCTCCTCCCGGTCACCCTCAGGCGTCGTCATCGTCAACCTCCTCCGTGAGGATCCCGCGCAGGGCGCGCAGGGCGTAGTACATCCGGCTGCGCAACGTCCCCACCCCGACGCCCGTCCGGTGGGACAGCTCGTCGTAGGACAGCCCGCGCACCTGCACCTCCACGACGACCTCGCGGTGCTCGGGGCTCAGCCGGGCCAGCCCGGCGACCAGGGTGAGCCGGTCGGCCACCTGGGTGTCCACCCCCGGCTGCGGTGCCGGCTCGGGCGGCACGGCGCGCATCTCCACCGGCCGCCGGGCGCGTGCCCGGGCGCTGTCGATGATGACGCGGCGCGCGATCGCCACCAGCCAGGTGCGCTCCGACCCCAGGTCGGGGCGGAAGGTGTCCCGGGCGCGCCAGGCCCGCACCAGCGTCTCCTGCACGCAGTCCTCGGCGGCGTGCCGGTCGCCGAGGGCGTTGACGGCGAGACCCATCAGCAGGGACCCGTGCTCGTCGAAGGCGCGGGCGACGTCGAACTCCCGTCGGCTCAGCGGTCTCGCCTCCCGTGGCGCAGCGCGGCCCAGCACGTCGAGGCCGGCCGTGGTCATGGTCCACTCCCTCCTGCTGGTCGTCGGAGGGGTATACGTCGGCGGGGTCCGCGACGTTCGACCAGTCTCGCAGAACGATCACGGCCCGCGATGAACGCGTGCCGGTGTCCCGACGTATCCCCTGCACACCGGCCCTGACAGCGGGGCCGACGACGATGGGAGTCAGCA
Organism: Serinicoccus chungangensis; assembly: GCF_006337125.1. GTDB lineage: Bacteria > Actinomycetota > Actinomycetes > Actinomycetales > Dermatophilaceae > Ornithinicoccus > Ornithinicoccus chungangensis. The sequence goes on along the minus strand of NZ_CP040887.1, from coordinate 953,038 downwards.
TGAGCACGACGAACACCGCCCGTCCGACCCGCCGCGGTCTGACCGCCGCCGGAGGTGGCCTCGGAGCCCTCGCCCTGGTGGCCGCCAGCACCCTGCCGGCCGCCGCCGAGACCGAGGTCGACATGCCCGACACGTTCACCTCGGCCTTCTCGGTGACCGCCACGCCCGACAACGTCGTGGACGGCGAGGGCAACCCCGCCCCGGGCGAGGAGGGCGCCATGGGGATGTTCACCTTCATGATCAACTCGGACGAGGAGATCATCTGCTACGACATCGAGCTCACCGGCGTGACCGGGGAGTACGACAGCCCGGCCAAGACGGCCACCCACGTCCACCAGGCCGACGCCGGCGAGGGCGGCCCGCCGCGCCTGGCCTTCCCGAACCCGACCGGTGACGGTGACGTGCGCACCAGCGAGGGCTGCCTGCAGGGCCCGTTCACCACCGGGCTCGAGGGTGACGACGGCAAGGACACCGGCGAGGGCTTCTCGCTGGCCGAGATCGAGGCCGACCCGGCCGGCTTCTCCGCCGACACCCACACCTCCGAGTTCCTGCCGGGCGCCGTGCGCGGGCAGCTGCAGGAGATCCCGGTCGGCGGCGCGGAGACCGGGGGCCAGGCCCCCGGCACCGGCGACCCGCTGCTCATCGGCGTGGGCGCGGGCGTCATGGCGCTCGGTCTCGGCGGTGCGCTGCTCGCGGCCCGCGGGCGTCGCCAGCACTGAGCGACACCCCCTCGGCTAGGCCGACGCCGACCTGGTCGCCTCCCCGGCTTCCTCCAGCTCCAGACCGAGCTGGGTGAGCCGGGCGGTGACCAGGTCGGGCGCCAGGCCGAGGTGGTCGGCCAGCTCGGTGAGGCCCACCCCCGAGTCGACGCCGTCCCGCAGCTCCTCGTCCTGCTCGTCGGTCCAGGCGTGGCCCCCGGTCACGGCGGTGCGGGGCGAGCGCGCGACCGGGACGGCGCCGGGCGACCCGACCAGCGGGGCACCGCCGAGGCCCCGTGCGCCGGGCTCGGCCACCGGCACCGGGTCGGGGGCCGTCTCGTCGAGGCGTCGCAGGGCGCCCAGCACGAGCTGGGTGTCGGTGGTGGGCCAGAAGGGGGGCAGCGAGCGCTGGAGGAAGCCGGCATACCGCGCGCTGATCATCCGTGAGTCCAGGAAGGCGACGACCCCGCGGTCGTCGCCGCGCCGGATGAGCCGGCCCGCGCCCTGGGCCAGGCGCAGCGCGGCGTGGGTGGCGGAGACCGCCATGAAGCCGTTGCCGCCCATCCGCCCGATCGCCTCGGTCCGGGCCGAGGTCAGCGGGTCGTCAGGTCGGGGGAAGGGGATCCGGTCGACGAGGACGAGCTGGCAGGCGGAGCCGGGGACGTCCACGCCCTGCCACAGCGAGAGCGTGCCGAACAGGCAGGCGGAGGGGTCGGAGGCGAACTCGCGCACCAGGGTGGGGAGCTGGTCGTCACCCTGGCAGCGGATGGTGATGTCGGTGTCGGACAGCCGGCTGCGCATCTCCTCGGCCGCCGCCTCGGCGGCCCGGCGCGAGCTGAACAGCCCCAGGGTGCGTCCCCCTGCCGCCCGGACCAGCTGCTCCATCTCGTCGAAGACCCCCGGGCCCGCGCCGTCGCGCCCGGGCGGCGGCAGGTGCGCCGCGACGTAGGCGATGGCCTGGGCCGGGTAGTCGAAGGGCGAGCCGACGTCCAGCCCCTCCCAGGCCGGGGCGCCGGGGCCGCGCAGGCCGATGGTGCCCGCCACCGCGTCGAAGGTGCCGCCGAGCTCCAGCGTCGCCGACGTGAGGACGACCGTCCGCTCCTGGAAGATCTTGTCGCGCACCATCATCGCCACGCTCATGGGGGCCACCCGCAGGATGCTCCCGCGACGCTGGTCCTGGGTGATCCACACGACGTCCAGCTCGGCCTCTCCGAGCACGCGTTCGCTCGTGTCGAAGACGTCCTGGACCGCGGCCATCGCCACCTGCGTGGACCCGTCGGCCTCGGCCCCCTTCTCCGGCCGGATCTCGCTGAGGGTGGCGCGGGCGGCGTCCCGGACGAGCTGCAGCGCGGTCACCAGCCGGTCGGGCAGCGCCGCGAGCTTGCCCTCGGGCAGGTCGGCCAGCGCCGCCTCGAGCAGCTCGGTCGTCTCGGCCAGCCGCTCGGCGGCCTCCCCTCGTCCCGCCCGCCGCGCGGCCACCGAGACCGTCGAGGCGGTCAGCTCGTCGGTGATGGTCGAGGTGACGCGGTCGGTGAGCTCGTGGGCCTCGTCGACGACGAGCAGGTCGTGCTCGGGCAGCATGAACCTGCCCTCGAAGGCGTCGATCGCCATGAAGCTGTGGTTGGTGACGATGACGTCGACCTCGCCCGCGGCCTCGCGGGAGCGCTCGACGAAGCAGTCGGACACGACGGGGCACCGGCTCCCCAGACACTCGTGGGCGGTGACCGACACCTGCCGCCAGGCGCGGTTGCTCACGCCGGGCACGAGCTCGTCGCGGTCACCGGACTCGGTGAGCTCGGCCCAGTCCCTCAGCCGGGTCACCTCGTCGCCCAGCCGGGAGCGCTCGCGGTCCACCTGGCCCATGGCCAGCAGGGCGTCCTCGTCGTCGTCCGGGAAGCCACCGACGAGCTTGTGCTGGCACAGGTAGTTGGACCGGCCCTTGACCAGCGCGAACGTCGGCCGACGGCCCAGCAGGGGGGCGAGCGCCTCGGAGATCCGGGGCAGGTCGCGGTCGACGATCTGGGCCTGCAGCGCGAGCGTCGCGGTGGCGACGACGGCCGGCTTGCCGGTGCGCACGGCGTGGGCGATCGCCGGCACGAGGTAGGCCAGGGACTTGCCGGTGCCCGTCCCGGCCTGGACGAGCAGGTGCTCCTCGCGCTCGACGGCCCGCTCGACCGCCTGCGCCATCTGCAGCTGGCCGGGCCGCTCGCTGCCCCCGACCCCGCCGACGGCTGCCGCGATGAGGTCGTCGAGCTCGGCGGTCGGAGGCATGTCCTCAGGGTATGCCGTGCCACCGCCCCGCGCCGACGCCGTCCACAGCCCGGCCAGGGCACCTGAGCAGAGAAGGGCTCCCCACGCACGGGTCGCAGCAGCTGCCTCGGGAGCCGTTCTCTGCTCAGGTCTCGGCGGCCTCGTCGGCGTCGGCGGCGAGGACGCGCTCGCCCCCGGTGTAGACGTTGAGGCTGCGGCCCCGGTTGAAGCCGATGAGGGTGAGGCCGACCTCCTCGGCCAGCTCCACCGCCAGGGAGGACGGCGCGGAGACGGCGGACAGCACCGGTATGCCGGCCAGCGCCGCCTTCTGCACGAGCTCGAAGGACGCCCGCCCGGACACCTGCAGGACGGCGCCGGCCAGCGGCATACCGCGCTCCCGCAGCGCCCAGCCCACGACCTTGTCGACCGCGTTGTGCCGCCCGACGTCCTCGCGCAGGCACACCAGCTCCAGACCCGGGCCCGCCGTGCTCGGCACGAAGAGCCCGGCGGCGTGCACCCCGCCGGTGCGGTCGAAGACGGCCTGGCTCTCGCGGAGCCGGTCCGGCAGGGCCAGCAGGTCGGCCAGCGGCAGACCCACCCGGTCGGCGCCCAGGTCGTAGCTGCTCGTGCGGCGCACGGACTCGATCGAGGCGGTGCCGCAGACCCCGCAGGAGGAGGAGGTGTAGACGTGCCGCTCCAGCGAGGGGTCGGGTGGCGCGACCCCCTCGGCCAGCTGCACGTCGACGATGTTGTAGTCCCGCATCCCATCCGCGCCGATCCCGGAGCGGTAGTCGATCTGGGCCACGTCGTCCCACGACGCCACGACCCCCTCCCCGTGGAGGAAGCCGACCGCCAGGTCGAAGTCGTCCCCGGGGGTGCGCATCGTCACCGAGAAGGACCGGCCGCCCACCCGGACCTCCAGGGGCTCCTCCCCGGCGAGCAGGTCGGCCCGGTCGCGCACGGCGCCCTCGGCGCTGAGGCGGCGCACGCGCCGTCGCTGGGTGACCCTCGCCATTCCTCCACGGTATCCCGTAGGTTCGGGCGATGGACGAGGCGAAGGACACCCTGCTGCGCTACCTGCAAGCGGGCCGCGACGCGGTGGTGTGGAAGGTCGAGGGCCTGGGTGAGTACGACGCCCGCCGTCCCCTCACCCCCACCGGCACGAGCATGCTGGGGGTGGTGACGCACCTGGCCTGGGTGGACTGCGGCTACCTGGGGGCGTGCTTCGGCCGCCCCTTCCCCGAGCCCGAGCCCTGGGACCTGGACGACCCCGCGACCGATCCGGACGCCGACCTCGTGGCCGATCCGGACCAGAGCCTCGAGGAGATCGTCGACCTCTACCGTCGCGCGGCCGCCTGGTCGGACCAGACCGTGGCGGATCTCGGACCGGAGGCGACCGGGACGGTCCCGTGGTGGCGCCCGGAGCGCCGCCACCCGACCCTGCACACGGTGCTGGTCCACCTGGCCACGGAGACCCACCGGCACGCCGGCCAGCTCGACATCCTCCGCGAGCGACTCGACGGGCGGGTCGGCGCGCGGGCCGACCTGCTCAACCTCGACGTCGACACCGACTGGGCCGCGCACGTCGCGCGGGTCCAGCAGGCCGCCGACCGCTTCCGCTGAGGGGCGCCCGGCCGCCTACCGGTTCGCTATGCCGTCGGGCGCGCAGATGAAGTGCGCCACCAGGGCGGTCCAGCCGGTCTGGTGCGAGGCGCCGAGCCCGCGCCCGTCGTCGCCGTGGAAGTACTCGCTGAAGGTCGGGTGCGCGTCCCACAGCGGTCCGCGCGGGTGGTGCCGCGGGGTGCCCGGGCGACGACCGTCCGGCCCCGGCCGGAAGAGCGAGACGAGCCGCTCCTCGATCTCGTGGGCCACCTGCGGCATGTCCCGCGTGCGCCCCGAGCCGGTGGGGTACTCCACCTCCACCCCGGCGCCCGCGCCCCGGCCGTAGATCCGCAGCGCGTCGAGCAGCAGCGCGTTGACGGGCATCCAGACCGGTCCGCGCCAGTTGGAGTTCCCGCCGAACATCCCCGAGTCGGACTCCCCCGGCACGTAGCGCAGCGAGAGGTCGGCGCCGTCGACGTGGGCACGCACGCCGTCGCGGTGCGCCGCCGACAGCGACCGGATGCCGTGCGGGGAGAGGAACTCCGCCTCGTCGAGCAGCGGCCGCAGCAGCGCCGACCACTGGTCGCGGGACACCAGCGAGAGCGTGCGCCGGGCATACCCTTGGTGGTTGGTGTGGATGAGCGCGTCGGCGAGCTCGGGACGCCGCTCGGTCCACCCCTGGAAGAAGTCGGTGAGGTCGGGCAGCTCGGTCGCCACCCAGTCGGGCACGAGCGAGATCCCGGCCAGCGGCAGCAGCCCGACCATCGAGCGGACCGGCATGCGGTGCGCGGTGCCGTCCTCGTCGACGAGCACGTCGTGGAAGAACTCGTCGTCGGCGTCCCACAGCGAGGTGTGGTGCGTGCCGAAGTCGTCCAGCGCCTCCGCGATCGACAGGAAGTGCACGAGGAACTTCGTCGACACCTCGTCCCAGGCCGGGTCGCGCCGGGCCAGCTCGGCCGACATCCGCAGCATCTTGAGGCAGAACATCCCCATCCACGCGGTCGCGTCCGCCTGCTCGAGCCGCTGCCCGTCCGGCAGCGCCTCGCTGCGGTCGAAGAGCCCGACGTTGTCCATCCCGAGGAAGCCGCCCTCGAAGACGTCCGAGCCCTCGGAGTCCTTCCGGTTCACCCACCACGGGAAGTTGAGCAGCATCTTGAGGACGATGCGCTCGAGGAAGTCCCGGTCCTGCCCGCCGTCGATGCTGTAGACCTGCCAGGCCGCCCACGGGTGCACCGGCGGGTTGACGTCGGAGAAGTTCCACTCGTAGGCCGCGAGCTGTCCGTTGGGGTTCATCACCCACTCCCGGCACATGAGCAGCAGCTGCCACTTGGCGAAGAACGGGTCGACGTGCGCCAGCGCCACGCAGTGGAAGGCCAGGTCCCAGGTCGCGAACCAGGGGTACTCCCACTCGTCCGGCATCGAGATGACCTCGGCGAGGTTGACGTGCCGCCAGCGGGTGTTGCGACCGGTCAGCCGGGTATGCCGTCCCGGCGGCGGGGGCGGCTGGCCCGGGTCCCCCTCGATCCAGCGCGGCACGTCGTAGAGGTAGAGCTGCTTGCCCCACTGCAGCCCGGCGAAGGCCCGGCGCGCGACGAGCACGTCCTGCTCGCCGGTGCCCGCGGGGATGACGGCGGCGTAGAAGTCCTCGCACTCCTGCGCTCGGGCGGCGAGGACGTCGTCGAAGGAGGCGGGCGCCGACGGCCAGCCGTCGGCCTCGGCCAGCCGCAGCCGCACCGTGACGCTCCCGCCGGGGGCCACCTCGCCCAGGTCCCACCACAGCCCGACCTTGGTGCCCGCGCCGGCCGGGTCGCCGGCGTCCCCCTGCCCGTGGACGACGGCGCGGTCCACCGCGTCCTTGGGGTGGGCGCTCGCACCGTCCGGCACGGCGTCCGGGCCGTAGAGCGTGGCCAGCTGGGTCTCGTTGTCGCAGAACACGAGGGTGGGGGCCATCCCGTCGGCGCCGGCGCCGCCCTCCGCGGTGAGCCGCACCCGGCCGAGCGCGTGGTGCTCGCCCAGCACCTCGGCATACCCCTCGCCCTGCTCGCCGGCCCACAGCCGCGGGCGGCGGTCGTCCAGCCCCCAGGACCACGTGTTGCGGAACCACAGCTGCGGCACGAGGTGCAGCGGCGCGGGGTCCGGCCCGTGGTTGGTCGCGGTGACCTCGACGCAGAGGTCGCCCGGGCCGGCCTTGGCGTGGGTGACCTGCACGTCGAAGAAGCGGTCCTCGTCCAGCACCCCCGTGTCGGCGAGCTCGTACTCCTCCTCGTCCACCCCGCGCTCCGCGTTGACCCGCACCAGCTCGGCGTAGGGGAAGGCGGCCTGCGGGTAGCGGTAGAGCCACGACGCGTAGCTGTGGGTCGGCGTCCCCTCCAGCGCCCACCAGTACTCCTTGGCGTCCTCGCCGTGGTTGCCCTGCGGGTTGGTCAGTCCGAAGAGCCGCTCCTTGAGCCGGTCGTCCCGGCCGTTCCAGAGGGCTAGGCCGAGGTTGAGGAAGCCGTCGACGTCGCAGACCCCGGCCAGCCCGTCCTCGCCCCAGCGGTAGGCCCGCAGGTGGCTGTGGTCGAAGGGGAACGAGCCCCAGGCGTCGCCGTCGATGCTGTAGTCCTCGCGCACCGTGCCCCACTGGCGGGCCGAGACGTAGGGCCCCCAGCGCCGCCAGGCGGCGCGCGGGTCGTCGGAGTCGGCGAGGCGGTCGTGCTCTGCGGTGGTCACGACGGTCAGCGTGACACACCCGTGGGCCCCCGGAGCGTGACACACCCGTGGGCCCCCGGAGCCCGTCGCGACGACCGGCCGACGCGACGCCGGGGCCCGGCCCGTCTAGCGTGGGGGGTATGCCGCAGCGAGACCTCGCCGACCTGCGCGTCGCCGTCGTGGGTGCCAGCGGCGCCCTCGGCTCGCGCATCGCTCACCAGCTCGCCGACCAGGGCGCCCGTCTGCTGCTCGTCGGTCGCGACGAGCAGCGGCTGCGCGACTCCGGCCCGGAGGCTCCCGTCGTCGTGGCCGACCTCGTCGACGCCGGCGCCGGCGACCTCGTGGCCGACGCCGCCCGGGAGCACCTCGGCGGCCTGGACGGCGTCGTCAACGCCGCCGGGGTCGCGGCCTTCGGCTCGCTGGTGGACACGCCGGACGAGGTCATCGAAGAGGTCTTCTCGACCAACGTCATCGGTCCCGCCTTCCTGCTGCGCCGGCTACTGCCGCTGCTGCAGGAGTCCCAGGGCTTCGTCGTCAACCTCAGCGCGGTCCTGGCCGAGCGCCCCATGGCGGGCATGGGCGCCTACTCGGCGAGCAAGGCCGCCCTGACGGCGCTCGACCGCGCGCTGGCGAGCGAGCTGCGGCGCGCGAAGGTGCGGGTCATCGACGTGCGGCCGCCGCACACCGAGACCGGACTGGTCGACCGCGCCATCCACGGCGAGGCACCGAAGCTGCCCGACGGGCTCGGGCCGGACGAGGTCGCCCGGCGGGTGGTGCGCGCGATCGCCGAGGACGACTCCGAGGTCGCCTCGGACGACTTCGGCGGCTGACCAGCCCAGGTCCTCCCGCTCCCCCGCCCGGACCGGTCGGGCTGTGCCACACTGCGCCGATGCGAGCGGTGCTGGTGGTCGGGGGCGGGGTGGTCGGTCTGACCTGCGCCATCCGGCTGCTGGAGGCCGGTCACCGGGTCGACGTCGTGGCCGCCGACCCGCCGCCGGCCACGACCTCCGCGGTGGCGGCCGCCCTCTGGTACCCCTACCGCGCGCTCCCGCAGGACCGGGTCACCGCCTGGTCCGCGACGACCTACGACGTCCTCGCCGACCTGGCGCACGACCCGGCGACCGGCGTCGCGATGCGCTCCGGCACCGAGCTGCTCCGCACGCCGCAGCCCGACCCGTGGTGGGCCGACGCGGTCCCCGACCTCACCCACGTCACCGACGTG